>NZ_MCTV01000002.1:0-144697 GCF_002874545.1 Shewanella sp. 10N.286.52.C2 | reverse complement strand
TAGTTAAATACAAATAGTTAGATGCAGAATGTTAAATAAAAACATTTAAATACAGTAGTTTAGGCGCAATCTGTTAGGTGGAATTAATTAGAGACAAATAGTTAGGTGCAATTTATTAGGTGGGATTAATTTGGGACATATAGTTAGATGCGATTTGTTAGGTGAAATTAATTCGAGACAATTAGTTAGATAGCATTATTAAACTATAAATAGTTAGCGGCAAATTGCGCTAATATCGCACCTTTTTCCTGTCGATTTAGAGTCCTTATCAAAGGCTATTTTAAGTTTTACCATTGAGTGTGTTACTGCTGCAGATAAGTTCACATTTTCAATCACGAAACAGCCTTTCGACTCGCATCTTTTATCAAAACCTATGTGTTCATCACCATGGGATCCTATTCCGTAGCTGTCAATAACGATAAAGGCGGGCGCGTTAAGTAGAATTTGCTCAATAGCATCACTGGTTAGCGCAGTATTCATAACGCCATAGTTTGGCGTGCCGTAACCATTTTGCTCAATGTTTGCGGTAAAAAGTACCAATGCTTTGTCTGCTAACGCTAAAGGCTCTAAATCATCCACTGACGGCATTTCGTGAGTACAATTTATAACAACGACATCGACTTCATACTGTGCTTCTAATGGCTCTGAATCGTAACAATCAATATGAGTACCTATGTGACCAAAAGCGCCGACGGCGTCAGACTGCTTTTTTGCCCATTCATAGGCAGGGTGGCCGCTTTCAATAACAAGGCTTAGCTTTTGTTCATGCATATGTCATCTCTTTAGGATTCATCGCCAACGAGTATTGGGCGGGGGCAACTAATGGGCAATATATAGATTATTATATGATTATATAAGCAGTAGTGTCCTAACTTATGTGTCCTAACTTATGTGTACTAACTTAGAGGTTATGGCTATGCATTGATTACTCTGTTGCAAGCGCCAATGATAAGCAAACTTTAAATTAGACAATAAAAAGCCCCTTAGAATATTAATCCTAAAGGGCCGATTATTGCTCTATGTTGCAAGAGCTGTTTTGCGCTAACAAAACATCAAGGGTAAACGTCCAACGGATTTAGCAAGCAATTGCATACTTAATGCGTCTTTAGTTTTATTGCTGCTAACACTCACCTAAATTGTAGGTATTGATGCTAGCAACAACATAATAGCGTTTAGTACGATTTGTGCATTTCAACAAAGATACGTTTGTAGCTGTTGATTACGCGATCAAATAATTTAGTCATCTTTTAAATCTCCACTCAGTAATAATTTCAAATTAGTAGAGTTGGGGATGTAACTTGAAATCCATTCTGTTCAAGTCCAATCGACCTTCTCTCAACACGGGGCGAATATTAAAGCCTGCCGATGTTTTTCTCAAACGAGTTAAATTAATCTCACGCATTAGCAAAACTAATGAGTGAGATGTGGCTGCCTGCTTTGTTTTTGAACTATTATTTTTATTTGTTGTTTGTATTCAATTGTTTAATTATTTAAATTGAAGCCGTAAGGGTTAAAATATGTATCCCATGGTTTTGTTTTGATCTAATTTTGTTACTTAGGCTAAATTCATTAGCAAAACATGGATTAGGGAATACTATTTTAAAAAAATGTAAAAAAATCCCTAGCAATATTTGGGGTATTGGTCAATACATAAAAGTTGGTAGTTTGCGCTATTGCCCAAAACCCACAGAAAACCCATTAAGGGTGGCAAGTTTGATTGATTTGAATCAAATTTAGATGATATAAAATAGAGGTGTGCACCATTAATTATTTTTATAAGTAACTGTTTTTGCTGATTTTATGATTTTGGTGGGCTTGGTTTATTTGCGCTGTGTCACCCTTTGCTACCTTGGTGTGACAAACGTCTCACTATTGTGGTGCTAAGGCGAAATAAACTAAAAACGAAATTGAGTTACGGTAGTCTTAAAATAACAATTCATTAACCTGTTTTTTTGGGTGCTGCTTTAGATTAATAAATTTATTTCCTGCAATAACACTTTTGTTTTTGAGGAAGTCGACATGACATTTGGATGTACTGGGTAAGGAGTCGCCAATGATTATTGAAGAGGTTGTTGAACTGTCACGGTTACAGTTCGCGCTAACAGCCATGTACCACTTTATATTTGTACCTTTAACCTTAGGTCTAGCGTTTATTTTGGCTATTATGGAATCCGTTTACGTGATGACTAATAACCAAATCTACAAAGACATGACTAAGTTTTGGGGTAAGTTATTCGGAATTAACTTTGCTTTAGGTGTTACCACCGGTTTAGCAATGGAATTCCAGTTCGGTACTAACTGGGCGTATTTCTCACATTATGTGGGTGATATTTTTGGTGCTCCACTGGCGATTGAAGGCTTAATGGCTTTCTTCTTAGAATCTACCTTAGTGGGTATGTTCTTCTTCGGTTGGGATCGCTTTAGTAAGCGTCAACATTTAGCGGTTACTTGGTTAGTTGCTATCGGCTCTAACATGTCAGCTTTATGGATCCTGATTGCTAATGGTTGGATGCAAAACCCAGTAGGGTCAGTGTTTAACTATGAAACAATGCGTATGGAAATGACCAGCTTCGCTGAAGTACTGTTCAACCCTGTTGCGCAAGTTAAGTTTGTTCATACAGTCGCATCAGGTTATGTTGCCGGCGCGATGTTCGTCTTGGCAATTAGTTCTTACTTTATCCTTAAAGGTCGTGATTTACCGTTTGCCCGTCGCTCGTTTGCGATTGCTGCAAGTTTTGGTATGGCGTCAATCCTATCGGTAATGGTACTAGGCGATGAGTCTGGCTATGAAGTAGGTGAAGTACAGCGCGTTAAATTAGCGGCAATTGAAGCGGAATGGCACACTGAGCCAGCACCAGCGGCCTTTACTGCAGTGGGTTTCCCAAATCAAGAAACCATGCACACTGACTACGCGATTAAGATCCCATACGTAATGGGGATCATTGCAACGCGTTCTTTAGATGAGCAAGTGACTGGTATTATCGACTTAATCGACGAGCATGAAATTCGTATCCGTAACGGTATGATTGCTTACTCTTTACTAGAACAACTTCGCGCAGGTAATGAAACAGAGCAAATTCGTGCTGATTTTGAAATGACCAAAGGCGATTTAGGCTATGGTCTACTGCTAAAACGTTACACAGAAAATGTAGTCGATGCGACAGAAGAGCAAATTAAAGCTGCCGCTAAAGACTCTATTCCTAACGTTGCCCCTATGTTCTGGTCATTCCGTATCATGGTTGCGTGTGGCGTGATTATGCTATTGGTATTTGCTGCGGCATTCTGGCAAAGCACCCGTCATAAAATTGAAGAAAAACCATGGGTATTACGTGCAGCGCTATACAGCTTGCCACTACCTTGGATTGCAATTGAATGTGGTTGGTTTGTGGCAGAGTATGGTCGTCAACCTTGGACCATTTCAGAAGTCTTACCGACCTTTATGTCAGCATCAACGCTAACGCCAGGTGATATATGGTTCAGTATCATTTCAATCACTGTGTTCTACTCAATACTATTAGTGATCGAAATGTTCTTAATGTTTAAGTTTGCTCGTCTTGGCCCATCATGCCTTAAGACAGGTAGATATCATTTTGAAAACCAAGATGCTTAATCTGAGGACCTGATTATGTTTGATTATGAAATGCTAAGATTTATCTGGTGGGCTCTGGTTGGCGTATTGCTAGTTGGGTTTGCTGTGACAGATGGTTTTGATATGGGTGTGGGTGCGTTATTACCAATTATTGGTAAAGACGACACTGAGCGCCGTATCATGATTAACTCGATTGCCCCTCATTGGGATGGTAACCAAGTTTGGTTAATTACTGCAGGTGGTGCGTTATTTGCTGCTTGGCCAACAGTATATGCCGTGTCGTTCTCGGGTTTTTATGTGGCAATGATGTTGGTGTTATTCGCCTTATTCCTGCGCCCTGTTGGTTTTGATTACCGCTCAAAAATTGAAGATCCAAAATGGCGTAAGTCGTGGGATTGGGCCTTGTTTGTCGGTGGTTTTGTACCTCCATTAGTTATCGGTGTTGCTTTTGGTAACTTATTACAAGGTGTACCGTTTGAGTTCGATGAATACCTACGTGCAACTTATCAAGGTGGCTTACTAGGCCTACTAAACCCATTTGGTTTATTAGCTGGCTTAATCAGTGCACTTATGATGATGATGCAAGGTGCTTCATGGTTACAAATGAAAACCGAAGGTGAGCTACGTGTTCGCGCTGCTAAAGCATCACAAGTGTGTGGTTTGTTAGTGACAGTGTTGTTTGCTGCTGCGGGTGTTTGGTTAGTAAATGGTATTGACGGTTATGTGGTTACTTCAGTAATCGATACTGCTGGTCCTTCTAATCCAACGGCTAAAACTGTTGCTATAGAAGCAGGCGCATGGTTAGTTAACTATGACAAGTATCCTCTGACTATGCTGTTCCCAGCATTAGGTTTGTTGATGCCAATCTTGGTGATTCTAGCAAGTCGCTTTAACCGAAGTGGTTTTGCATTCTTATTTAGCTCACTAGCTATTGCAGGCATTATCGTGACATGTGGCGCATCAATGTTCCCATTCGTCATGCCTTCATCGCTTGATCCAAATGTGAGCTTAACGATGTGGGATGCAACCGCAAGTGAAATGACCCTTAATGTGATGACTTGGGCGGCGATTATTTTCGTACCGACAGTATTAAGTTACACCATTTGGACTTACTACAAGATGTTTGGTCGCTTAAACCGCGACTTCATTGAAAAGAACAAAGCATCACTTTATTAATTAAGGAGCCATTATGTGGTATTTCGCTTGGATTTTAGGTGTATTACTGGCCTGTGCTTTTGGCATCATTAATGCGCTTTGGCTTGAAAACACTGAAAACTTAGACCGTATTAGCGAGTCTGAAGCTAAAAATAAGTAAGTGTTTTAAGTTGTAAAATATCAAACCCTGCCTAGTGCAGGGTTTTTTATTGTTTAAAATTAGCTGATGGGTGAAATAAGGGAAGCAAGCTTACAAAGGTTGATTGAGTTATCGTTTTTAAAGCGCTTAAATAGACTGGTACTGGGCTGCGGTAATAAACTGACCAAAGCTTTCACACCAAATAATGATGGTGTTGTAAGTTGCGATATCCACCTCTTTTGGTATTGGCACTAAGAAATTGTTGAAGGTTTTGATATCGGCCACTTGCACCATCGTTGATTTTAAACGGTTAAAATCCGCTTCTGTTTCTACAAACTCTTTGGCCAAATACACTTTAAAGTCAGGACCTGGTGACAGCTTGCCATTCAGTGCAATAAATTCATCGCCTAGGGTCACTTTGCCTTCGCCCCAATGCAATGCGTCGCTATCTTTGAGGTTACGGCTGAATTGACCTGTAAAGCGTTGCACTGAGTCAATTGACTGCACTTGCTCGCGACTTGGTGCATCTGGTGCAGTAAGAATAGGTAAGGTATAAATGCCCGCGCCAAAGCCAATGGCGAGTACGAGTGCATGGGTTGAAAGCAGTGCTATAACGGTGCGTTTTTTCATTCTGTACCTGTTCTGTCATTAAAGTGGTAGTTAATCGTAACCTCATTATCAAATAAAGGGGCATGAACTTTACCGTTCATGCCCCATATAACGACCTGAGTTAACAATCTTTTATTACAAACAAATGATTAAATTTTAAAGAAGTTAATCTTGGTTTTTAGCTCTCCTGCTAGCGCTGTTAGCCCGTCAGCGACTTCAACGGTTTCTCCGGCGCGCTCTTGCCCTTCATTGGCAAGGGACGATATCTGATGCAAGTTGCGGGTGATTTCATCAGCAACGGCGCTTTGCTGCTCTGTGGCGCTAGCGATACTGCTAGAGAAAGTGGCAAGTTCACCAATACTGGCTGTGATTTGACTTAACTGCTCACTGGTTTGCATTCCCTGTTTGGCTGAAACACCTTGTCTTTCTCGCTATCACAAATACCTGGGCCGTTATCACTAATGATAAAACCGTTGGCGGTTAGCTCAACGTTAATGGCGGCATTAACGCCTGCGTATTTAGTGGCGTTTTCTAATAGATTATATATGGCCCGAAACAGCAGTGTGGCATCCCTTTGAATAGACAAGCGCAGGTTTTTTTATTGTTTTTTCCTTGTTCTAAATTAGTAGGCTGCTGATTCTCATTATTTCCCCAATAAGGCCCATAACCCACTAGGTGACAGAGGGACTTTTTATTACAATAGTTATTTCGCTACCAGAGAGTTGATATGTCCAATAATGCCGGTGCCGAGATTGCGCTAATCCATTTGTTTGTGCATTTAGTCAATGCGGGTAGTTTTACTCAAGTGGCCAAAGAGCTGCAAATGCCTGTGGCTACCGTAAGCCGCAAAATTTCGAAGCTTGAAGCCCACCTTAATACGCAGCTGATTATGCGTAGTACTCGGCGAATTCGCTTAACAGAAGAAGGCGGGGCATTGTTTGAACGCTATCAAGGGGTGATAGCGCAACTTGATGTGCTAAACCATCCATCGAAAGCGAAGCCCGAAGGTACCCTGCGTTTAGCTACGCCAATTTCTATTACCTCGATGTTGCTGATGGAAGCGATAACCGAGTTTTCTATCGCGTATCCTGATATTCAATTGCACATTAGCCAAAATAACCAGACCATTGATTTAATTGATGAAGGTGTTGATGTCGCCATTGTAGGCGGAGCGCAGCCAGATTCATCTTGGGTGTCTAAGTTATTTGGGGTGCTGCATTATGGTTTGTTTGCCGCGCCTAGTTATTTAGACAAAGCGGCAGCAGTGAGCCATCCTAAGCAGCTAGTTGAGCATAATTTAGTAAAAATGTGGCCGCTGTTTAATTGGGTTTTAATTCATAAACAGTTGGGGGAGTTTTACTATGAGGGCCCGGCAAAACTGACCTTATCGGATATTCACGGCGCGGTGAAAGCAACTGTAGCAGGAGCGGGGGTCATGTATGGTCCCACTAAGTTTGTTGAGCAAGAAGTGGCATCTGGGGCGTTAGTGCCAGTGCTACCTCAGTGGCAGGGTGAGACGCGGCGTATTTCGCTGTTATACCATCAGCGCAGTCATCAGCCACTAAAAGTACAATTGTTTTTAGATTTTATGTTGTCAAAGTCAGCCTCTATATTTGGCTAGCAACTGAACTGTTGCTAGCCAAAAACAGGGTGTAGTTTGTCGATAGATACTTAAACTAAGTAAACATCTAAACTACAAGCCCCATGGGCACCGACGACTAAGGCTTGCTCAATATCGGCTGTCTTTGAAGGGCCTGCAATAAACACCCCAAATGACGGTACAGCACTATTAATTAACTTCATCGCTTGATGCATGTCTTGTACTATGTCATCGGCAGCAATGGTGATAATCAGGTTTTCACAGATAAACGGCGTCACTCGATGGCTTTGGGGTAACGATACCCAAATTGCGCCATTTTCAGCTACTGCTATCTCGCCTTTCAGTACGGTAAAGTCAATGTCTTGCATCGCATGGGCAGTGTCAGGCTGCTGACGGTTGCCGCTGACGCCATCAACCATTGATAACACTTGTTTACCTTGGCTGATCAGCTCATGGGTATAGCTGTTTAAGGCAGCAATACCACCTTGTTGAATCAGTTTACCGGCAACGGCGCTGAGGTTAGTGTTAAATGCACTGACTAAGTCCATATCTCGTAATGGGATATCGATAACTGGCATAGTGGCTGTTGCCACGGCAGATTTTTGCAATGCTGCCAAAATGGTATTTTTACTGGACATATTATTGGCCTCTATTACGTTTAAACCAAGCTTCAAAGCTCGACTTTGGTGCCTGTGGTAATTCGCGGTATTTACCCCAAGCGCCAGAAAATGGCTTTAATAAGCTATGGGGTAAAATACGTAATGATGTTCTTGCCGCGCTCATTGAGCAGTTCATCGCTGTGGTACTACTCATAAATTTACCGACTAATGGCATGTAATGCTTTTTGCCATAAGGTAAGCGGTTTTGCTCGGCTTTAATGCGGCGGTGGCGGGCAATAATTTTATCCAGCGGCACTTGTGTTGGGCAGACAAAGCTACAACTGCCACAGAGAGTACATCCCCAAGGCATAGAGTCCGTTTTGTCGTGCTGCGCGCCTACTGCAATCCCAATAGGGCCAGGGATGGTGTAGTTATAGCTATAACCACCAGAGCGGCGATACACAGGGCAGGTATTTAAACAGCCACCACAACGAATACACTTCAGTGACTCGGCTAAAATACTGTCTTGCATCATTGCGCTGCGGCCATTATCAACAATAATAATGTGCATCTCACCATCTGGCTTTGGCGCGTTGTAGAAAGACGAATAAGAGGTAATAGGTTGGCCAATGGCATTTCTAGCTAAGGTTCTTAATAGTACCCCAGCACTGTCTAAATTGGGCACGACTTTATCAATGCCCATAGAATGCAATTGCAGCGCAGGTAAGTTTGCCCCCATATCAGCATTGCCTTCATTGGTGCACACCATGACGCCACCTTGATCGGCAATGGCCATGTTGACCCCTGTCATTGCCGCATCAGCAGATAAAAATTGCGCTCTTAAATGGGCGCGAGCTGCGCGGGTCAGGTAAGTGGGATCAGACTCACCAGCAGTGGTGCCAAGCTTGTGGTGAAATAGTTCACCCACTTCTTCTTTTTTCATGTGAATAGCAGGCACCACAATATGTGATGGCGGCATACCGGCAAGCTGAATAATGCGCTCACCTAAATCGGTATCAATAACTTCAATGCCGCGCTCTTCAAGGTACGGGTTTAAATGACACTCTTCAGTGAGCATTGACTTTGATTTGACCAGCTTTTTGACATTGTGCTTTGCCAAAATACGATGGGCAATTTCATTATGCTCAGCGGCATCTTTAGCCCAATGAACCTGCACGCCATTTTCAAGGCATTTAGCTTCAAATTGCTCAAGATATTGGCCAAGGTTACTTAAGGTATGCAGTTTAATTTCAGAACCTAATTGGCGTAATTTTTCCCACTCAGGAATTTGCTTTGCAGCGCGATCGCGCTTTTCTCTGAGTAACCATAAGGCTTTTGAATGCCAATCGACGCGAGACTCATCGCGGCAAAAAATGTCGGCCTTTCTAGCGTGAGTCGCTTCAGATGAATGATTGTTTGACATAGCAAAGCCTCCTATAGAACTGAGTTAATGATTTGCGCGATATGGCGAGTTTGGATCGGTAATTGTTGGCGGCGGATCATGCCATCAAGGTGCATTAAACATGATGGGTCAAACCCCACAACAAATTCAGCTTGGGTGGCTGCGTGGGCTTGGGCTTTATCTTTGCCCATTTTTGCCGATACTGCGCCTTCGTCTACGGCAAAGGTGCCGCCAAAGCCGCAGCACTCATCACGGCGATCGGGATAGACAATGGTTAAGCCGTCAATATTTTGCAGCACTGCTTCGACTTTATTAAATTGTCTGCCCATGCTTTCGCTTGGAGTGGCAAGACTCAGCATTCTGATCCCGTGACAGCTCATTTGTAGGCTAACCTTGGTATTCAGAGGTTTCGAAAATTGCTTAATTGGGGCAATGTCATGTAAAAATTCGGTCAGTTCATACAGCTTGCTGATAACCTTTTGGGCTTCTGGGCTATTGTCAAACTCATGGAAATTTTCTTTGGCAGCCACTAAGCAAGATGCAGCAGGGCAAACAATGGCATCACACTCAACATTTTTAAAAGCGTTAAGTAGCTTCATGGTGGTGTTTCTTGCTTCGTTAAAGCAGCCTGAGTTAGTCATCGGTTGGCCGCAGCAAGTTTGACCTGAAGGCAATATCACTTCATGGCCAAGCTTTTCTAATAATTCAAGCGTAGCAACGGCGACTTCTGGCAGCATTTGATTGACGAGACAAGGTATAAACAGTGCAATTTTCATAGCATATTCTCTGTTAAGAATAAGAGTAACTGATAGGTCACAGCGCTAATTAAGGTCATAAAAATAGCGCTGTGACATTTAGGAGGATTAATGTACTGCTTTAAATTTGCAAAAAGTAGAGGTAAAAAAGCAAATGTGCGGGGTTACTTTCTCATAAATGCAATAAGTAATCGATGAGGGTTAGGGCATTGCTAATTAAGTAATTGGTTTTATAGTCGCTTTGCCAAATACCTGATGATTTTACTCTATGATCATTTCTGTTTGGTTTTAACAAGATGACTGTTGTTTAAGTGTCAAAAGTCACTTGCCTTGGTTCATGTGTGCGATTTTGTGTTTATCGCTTATGCTCTTAAGGTATCAACTTGGGATCTTGCTATGAACTACGATGTCTCTTTGCTCGACATAAAACTGTTTTTAATGACGCACCAGTTTGGCAATTTTTCTGAAGTTGCTCGCAGGCTAGATATGACGCCGTCTTCAGTGTCACGCAAAATGAATCAATTAGAAGAGAAGGTCGGTACTAAGTTACTGCACCGTCATACGCGCGCTATTTCATTAACTGAAGAAGGTATTGCTTTTGCTAAGCACAGTGCAGAGATTATCCGTCAGTATGATTTAGTATCTCAGCGGATAGAGCAAAAAGCTGATAGCCCCCGTGGCACTGTTAAAATTAGCGCGCCAGTGGCTTTTGCTCGGTTACATATTTCTCCTTTTTTATCCGAGCTGTTAGAGCTGTATCCACTCTTGAATCTGGAAATACATCAAACCGACAGTTTTATGGACCCCGCCCAAGAGGCCATTGATTTACTGGTGCGCATTGGGGTGCCGCAAAACTCATCAATGCGGATGAAACAATTTGCCACCCAAAACTATGTCATGGCAGCAAGCCCAAGTTATTTAAAATTACATGGTGAGCCTAAAACCCCAGAAGAATTACTCGGGCATAATTGTCTGGTTTTTATTGGCACTAAGGGCTTACAGCGCTGGTTTATTGGTATTGAGCAGCTTGACGCATTTGATGTCAGTGGCTCACTTTACAGTAACAATGCCGATACCTTAGTGTCGGGCGCAGTGGGTGGTAGCGGGATTGTGCTGTTTCCATCTTGGCTTATCAATGAAGAGTTAAAAGCCGGAAAATTGGTCGCCATTATGAAAAATTACCGTGGCTCCACTTCAGCTGAGCAGCAAACCGTAAGTGCTTTATATCTTAATACTGACAAATTAGCCCCCAAGGTGAGGGTGGTGATTGATTTTCTCGCTAAAAAATATGGCAGCCCTTGCTACTGGGATCGCTGATTTCATATCAATGCTTTTGCACAATAATGACTGACTAGTCTTCAGCTAACATTTGACGCGGTTTATTCAGCTTTGTTATGACTTTTCTGGGGGATATTAGTTTGCTGGTGATATTTTTTAGTAAAGGAATAAAAATAAATACCGCTAAACCAACCACCATGATATCGCTCATAAAGACCCCTAAAAGGCTTTTAGCGGGGATCTGTATCAGCTGTAATAACGGCAGCATAAACATCGGCACAATCAAGGTTAATGGAAAAATAACGGCCAATACGTGAAGGTATTGATTCACAGTTTGTTTGGTGAAAATGTTCATTGCAGGACTCCTTAAAATAGATGACAGGAGTTTAGCGAAAATCTTATTACTGATTAAGCCACCTAGCTTACTTACAGTTATGCAGAAATTGCACAGATGAGCTAATTTACCAAGCTATAAACACGAAAACGGCGCTTAATAGCGCCGTTTTGTTATAGGTATAACCGCCTTTCTTCATACTAGACGCTATTACCGCCTTTATATTAGACGCTTATTGGCTCAAGGCTTGGTTGCTGCAAGGCTTTTTTCTTCATTAATAATAGGTACATAGTTGGCACCCAAATTAACGATAACAAGGTGGTGAGTAAGGTGCCGCCAGCAATCGCTATTGCAAAGGGAGGCCAGAAACCGCCGCCTGCGATAATCAGTGGCAAGAAGCCGCCAATGGTGGTGATGGTGGTTGAGCCAATATGTCTGCCGCAGCCGCTAACAATGTTGATGATGGTTTCAAGGTTGCCAAGTCTTGCCTCTGGCATGTCTTCAAGTTCTGCCAAAATAACGATAGCGGCATTAATGGCCAGCCCCATTAGGCCTAATAAGCCGATAATCACGGTAAAGCCAAACGGAAACCCAAACACATACACTGCCAGCAGACCAAGTCCTGCTGATTGAAATGCGCTTAATAAGATAATCGCAGTTAATCTAAATGAGTTAAAAGACAGCACCACTGTTGCCAGTAATAAGGTCACCACCACTACGATGTTTGACAGTAAATTGCCCACCGCTTCATTGCGTTTGGCGCTTTCACCGCCGATCTCGATATGGTAACCCGCTGGCAACTCAATTTGGGCGAGTTTATCTTTAACATCATTGAGTACTTTTCCGGGCAGTACGCCACTGACAATGTAGGTTTCAATGGTGTTAACCCGCTCGCCATTGCGCCTTGGGATCCCGCCGCGACTGACATTGATTTCATTGTGGGAAATGGCTGACAGCGGAATAATATTGCCATTATTAGACAGTAAATTAAGCTCAGATAAACGAGTGGCTTGCTCTCTTGAGCTATCTGCTAACCTTACTCTTACTGGTAGCGATTCAGTTTGCTCTAAAATACTGCCGCCTATGATACCTGTGGTAGACATTTCAATTTGTTTGGCGATATCAGTTAAGCTTAAGCCGCTCATTAAGCTGGCATCTTCATTGATTTGCATCCACACCTTTGGTGAGCCTGCACTTAAGGTGGCGCGGGTATGGATCACATCTTTGGTTTGCATAAACAAGCCGCGGGCCTGTTCTCCTAGCTGAGTTAATACATCTAATGATGGCCCGTAAATGCGTAATTCAACAGGGGCGTTAAATGGTGGGCCCTGTTCTAGTTTTCTCACTAAAATTTGCGCTTGGGGAAAAGCATCATCAAACTCAGCTTGTAGCGATAAAATCAGTCGATTCGCCGCATCAAAGTCGGTCACTTTGACCATGGCTTGGGCGTAGTTAGCCGCCCCTTGTTGGCGCTGGGTCAGGTTGTAATAAAACGATGGCGTATTGCCGCCAATGACCCAAGTGCTCATTTCAACATCTTCAAGCGCCCGTAAACGCTGATCAATTTGTTCAACTTGCTGACGGGTATTGGCTAAGCTCACATATGGCGCTAAATACACTTCAATTTGAAACATATCCCGATCCGATGGCGGGAAAAACTGCTCGGTCATTTTAGTTGAAGCAACAAAACCGACAACCGGCAAAATACCAATCAGCACAGCGGTGATCACCGGTCTTTTTAAGCCAATGCGTAAACTGGTTTGAAAAGCATGACTAAGACGCGGGAAGGCCATGCCTTTTTGATACCACGCCATAGACGCATTATCTTGGCTAAAACGCCCCGCCAAACCAGCAATGATGGTGTGTGAAATTAAGTATGAGCCCAGTAGAGCAAACATCACTGAAATGGCGATACCACCAACAAACTCACCTGCTGCGCCGGGCATTAAAACTATCGGAGCAAAGGCCAACATGGTGGTAATGGTTGAGCCCGCAAGCGGCAGCCATAAGTGGTGCAAGGTTTTACTCACGGCTTCAAGTTTACTTAAGCCTTGTTTGCGGCGCTGGGCAATAGCATCAACAATTACAATGGCGTTATCCACCATAATCCCCAGTGCCACCACTAAACCTGTGACTGACATTTGGTGGATGGGCAGTCCGGTGTACTTCATACAGGCGAGGGTAAACAAGGCCGTTAGCGGCAGTGATAATGCCACAATCAGCGCATTTCTTAGCCCAAGGGTGAGCATCAGTACCAGTAAAATAATCACAAAGCCTTGGATTAAATTAATGACTAAATCCCCTAGGCGCACACTGGTATAGCCTTGTTGATCAAACAGCCATTGCACTTGAATGTTAGCCGGTAAGTTAGCGCTAAAGTCATCGACCACTTGGCTTACTTGCGCTTGCCATTGATCAACTCGGTTATCGTCAAGCATTCGGGCCGACACCAATACCCCTTCAGCGCCATTAATCAGCGCAATGCTGGTGGCAGGTGTTTTAGGTTGACGGCTAATATTGGCGACATCACCTAGGCGAATGATCTGACCATTAGTATCAATTTTTAACGGCACTTGGCCCACGCGAGTGATTGAATCAAGCTCGCCTGATACTTCTATCAGCGCTTTAAAGGTAGCGTTATGGATTTCACCAGCTGATATTTTACTGTCAGCATTAGACAAAATAGCGGCAATAGCAGCGGGAGTTAATTTAAGTTGACTGATTTTATTGCCATCAAGCTCAACCAGAATTTCTTCATCTGGGGTGCCAGACAAGTTGACGAAGTCAGTGCCATTAAGTACCCGTAACTTGCTTTGCAGCTCTTTAGCATAACGCTTGAGTACGTCAGTTCGAATTGGGCTGTCGTTTTGCCACACTAAGCCTAAAATCGCGGTGTTGGCGTAACCTGTTTGGTCATCCAAAATGCTGTTTTGCGCCGGTAGCGGCAGTGTAGATTTACTGTCGGCGACTAAATCACGGGCTCGAGACCAAACCGGAGCTGTGTCAGTTACCGTGTCTTTAAGCTCTAACTGGATAACGGAAATGCCCGGGCGCGAGGTAGATTGCACTAGCTTTAATTCTTCTAAGCGGCGCAGTTGATTTTCTAACACTTCAGTGACCAAAGCTTCCACTCGCTCAGCCGATGCGCCAGGGTAATGAGTCACCACCGAAGCAAAGCGGTTGGTAATGTTAGGGTCTTCAGTGCGGGGTAAACTGCTAATGGCGCCTAACCCCGCCACCAATAGCAGGGCAATCATTAAACTTGCTAGCCTGCCATTTTCAACAAAGGCCTTAATCATAATGACCTCGCAACAGCTTGTGAGCTTGGGCTAACAATTTGGCCAACCACCAATTTATGTAAGCCCTGAGTGACTATGACATCATTTTTATCAATCGCGCCATTAATAAAGGCTTGTTGCTGGTTGGTGTAAATAATATCAACGTCGCGGCGCTCTAGTTGGGCTTGTCCGTCAGCATTTTTGGTGACCACAAACACATTCCATAAGCCTCGCATACCATCAGTGAGTGCGGAAATGGGCACCCAGTAACCGGCGCTATTGACCTGTTGTTGGTATTCAAGATAAGCGATTTCACCATTGATCATGCGGCTGTTATTGGGTAAGTCTACCCGCAGCTGCACAGTGCGAGTGACCGCATCGATTTCTGCGCTGATCCCGGCAATGGTGCCAGTGTAGGTTTGATTGCCAACAGTGATGTTGACGCTTTGATTGGTTTGCATGGTCATCGCGACCGTGTTTGGCACCCCAATATAAGCCTGCTGCTGGTTGTTACCAATTAAGGTAAACACCGGACTACCCAAGGCGATAACTTCGCCGATATTATGGTGACGCTTACTGATGTTGCCATCAAAAGGCGCCACTAATGTGGATTTTGCTAGCTTTAATTCGGTGGCATGAAGCGAGGCTTGTAGGCGTTTTTGATTGGCTTGCAGGCTGGCGACTTGCTGCTGGCTTTCATCAAACTGCTGCTGGGATACATACTGCTTTTTCTTCAGCTTAACGGAGCGATTAAAATTACTTTGCGCTAAATCTAAATCGGCTTGGGTTTGCAGTAGTGACGCCGCTAATTGTTGCTGCTCAGCCTGAAGTAATTGGGTATTAAGCTTGGCCAGTTGTTGCCCTTTAATGACGCTATCGCCACTATCAACAACAATGTCGCTTAATTTGCCCGCCAGTTCAAAGCCTATGGCGGTGGTATCGCTTGAGCGCACAATACCCGTGTATCGCTGCTGCTGAAGGTAACTGCTACTGGCATTAAGTGGCTGGGTCATCACATTAGGAATAGTCACTGTTGCCGTATTGGATATTGCGGCCTCATTACAGGCCGTTAACAAAATCAAACTGATGATAATGCCAAGCTTATTGACGCGACGCTGTACGGTGACTTTATTCATGGTGAACATTCCTATTGCTACTGCAACTTCCTTAATTTCAATTAAACCAAGGCTTAATAGCATTGACCAATTGAATACATCATGTGATGCTGGGCTAATAAAGAACTAGACTGTCTAGTCTATTTGGGTTTTAGTTTATTTCTATAAAACTAGACTGTCCAGTCTAATTTGTGATTAAATGTTATTTATTGTTAAGGCGTGGTTGCGCTTGTAGCGAAAACAAACATAAATACAAGAAGATGTGATTATGATAAATGAGGCAAACTCAGCACCGTGCAATCATGGTGCGGTGAAAACTCGTAGCGAACAAAAACGAATGCGGATTTTAGATGCAGCCATTGAGCTTTTTTGCGTGCAAGGTTTTCCTCATACCAGCATGGATTTGGTCGCGAAAAAAGCTGAAGTCTCTAAGCAAACGGTGTATTCACACTTTGGTTCTAAAGATGAGTTATTTGTCGCGGCGATAGAATCTAAGTGTGTGGTGCATCAACTGACCGGCAACTTATTAAATGACTCACTCAATGCTGAGCAAACAATAGTTACCTTTGCGAAACAGTTTAGTGATTTGGTTGTGAGTGAAGAAGTATTAGCAGTTTTCAAAACTTGTCTTGCTCATGCTGATACCCATCCAGAGCTATCAAAGCTGTATTTTGATGCCGGCCCTAAGCATATTTTAGCCTTGCTGGCGGATTACTTTACCGCGGTGAATCAGCACGGTGAGTATTATTTCCCCCAGCCCCATGACTGCGCCGTTCGCTTAAGTTTAATGCTTTTTGGTGAGCTGAAGCTGCGTTTAGAGCTGCGCCTAGATGCCACAGACTTAATGCCTAAACGGGCGCAATATATTGAAGATACCACGCAGATGTTTTTAAAAGCCCATCGAGTGTAGCAGCGGTAAGCTGGGTTATCGCAAACTGGCTTAGATAACATGGTTTTCAGCGCTGAAAAGTGTCATAAAATATTGAAATAGTGATCCAATTTAAAAGCGTTCCAGTATAGACGTTATGATTTATACCTGATAATTTCGATCGATATAATAATGAGAAAGGAAGCGATTAATGAAAACGATTTCAAGTTTGTCCCTCGTGCCAGAGCAAACTGCCTTTGAAGTTAAAAAGCGTTATTCAAAAAGGCTTTCTATTCCCTATGTTGCCAAGCTAGCAGCAGTGTCTAGCTTAGCGTTTAGCGCAACCGCTTCTGCCTACGATTACTCACCGTTTAAGTTTCATGTATCGCGCACTTCAACTGAAGCGGCTCAAGTCGGCAGCTCAGATACCGAACTGCAACGTGATGTATGGCGCTTGAAGCTGTCGGCATCGATGCCTATTGGCAAAGAGTGGTCTATCGGCGCCAATGTAGGTTATGACAACCTCGATTATGGTTTTAAAAATGTTGGCGCAGGCCTACTGCAAGGTAACGTTACCCCTTGGAGTTCCATCAATAAATACAGTGCCGGTTTATCTTTAAGTTATCGCCCTAATGCCCAGTGGATGTTTTTATTCGCACCGAAATTACAATATTCCTATGCTAATACGGCATCGTCTTCAGATGCGCAAAGTTATGGGGTTGTGGCTTCAGGTATGTACCGCTTTAAGTCAGGTAACATGCTTGGGGTTGGGGTGGCGTACTTAAATGATATCTCTGAAGTAAAAACCATTCCTTACCTAGCGGTAAAATGGAACATAACCGACAAACTGTCGTTAAGTAATCCATTCCAAGCAGGCTTTAGTGGCCCAGCAGGTTTGGAGCTATCTTATAAACTTGATGACAAATGGAATTTTGGTTTAGGGGCTTCAAGACGTACCGAGCGCTTTCTAGTGACTGATGCTGAGCAAACTATTGAAGTAGAAGAGTGGGTTAGTTTTATTCGTGCGGGCTGGAATATCAGCAAGAAAGTATCGATTAATGCCTATGGTGGTTACTTCTTTGCTGGTGAAATGGAGCTAAGTCAACCTAAGGTGTCTGATGATATTGAAAATCAAGCGGCAGCAGGTTTAGCCATTGATATTAAGTTTTAAGCTTTATTAACTAGCCTTTTAGCAAAGGTGTTACATAAAACTAGCTATAAAAGCGACCATCAGGTCGCTTTTTTGTGGCTGTGGGTTAAGCGCTATTAACAGCGTTTATTTTGCCAACATGTTTTTGCGTAAGCTTTTTTGAGCAGGCTCATCGCCTAGCCAAATCTTGATTAACGCTTGTCTAAACGCTTCATTGGCAATTGTGGCTTGTTCTTGACCATTTTTAAAGCTGGTTACCCCAGCGTCTTTATGGGTGACAAAGGTAAATTGATCGCCTTTGCTGACTTCTTCGTTAAATAGTCCCATAAACGCATCAATACTGCTTTGAATGGATGCGCTATCGCCATTGGTGGCTGCATCAAAACCTTCGACAATGGCATCAGTCATTTTATCTGCGGTGATCATTCCAGAAGTGATATTGAGCCTAATCACTGATATCGGCTGGGCGATAACCGCATCTACATTGGTTGCAGGTGTTGCTAAGTACAAGCTGCCAACATATAAGTCCATAAAGAACTTGCTGCGCACCCCTGCGCCATTAAGGGCAAGCTGTTGCTCTGCAATCGTCATATTATCCGCCAGCTCAACACCTGAAACGGTTTTAGCTTCAGCCATTTGTGGTAACACTAACGCAGCGGTGAGGGCAATTATTGAAAGTCGTTTCATGGGCAACTCATTTTATAAAGTGTGATTTCTACGGGCTGTATGCTGATTTTGCACAACAAGACTACGAACGCGTTCCTAGCTTATATTGGCCATTTTGCTCGAACATAATGGCTTGTTTCTTTTTCGGGGCGATCAAAATTGGACCATCATCGAAAAACAAAAAGGCTTTCCAGTTTTGAGCAAACACTGCCCAGGTGGTTTCGATGATTTGGTATTTTTCATAACAGAAAAATACTTGGGTATCGTCACTCCAGTCAATAAACTCAGCAATCGGTTCTGGCAGGGTATTATCTTCAGAGTCCCATGCCGCTTGCCAGTGCTCGGTTTGCTTCCAAGCATCTTGCTTAGCGGCCCAGTCACCCTTAGAAAATAATTCAGCACGATTACACTTATTACTTATCCATTGATTCCAAACCATCATGGCACTTTTGTCCGTTAACGGTTTGATTAATGCTTTGTCTTCATCAGCAACAGGCAAATCTTTATGGTTAAAAATCCACTTGCGCTTATACACATCTAGCGGGATGTAAGTGTGTGCCAAAAATAGCTCCTAGGGTTTAAAGGGTAATTAAGTGGCCAATTATAACTTTTCGCTATAAATAGTGCTAGCTATTGCCTAGCTTTGGGATAAGAACACAGAGAAGGGCTTTATTGAGGCTGGCTTGTTTTGGGAACAGCCTGTATTGCATCGCTTGATATTGAAACAGGCAGATTGAAGCAGGCTCATTACACAAGCTTGCCAAGAGGGGTATCATGACTTCAGTGCGCCCAATACAGCGCACTGAGATCAGTTTTCCCTATAGCGGCTTATAATTTAAAACGGCGAATAAGAGAGTGAAATACCTTGATGGTTTTTTCTAACTCTTCACTGGCATTGAGTGACTTATTGGCCGCAGAGCCCGTATCTGTTGCACCATCAGCAATTTCAATAATTTGCTGGTTAATGTGCTCTGCAACAGCGCTTTGCTCTTCAACTGCTGAGGACATTTGAAAGGTCATATCGGTAATATTCGTCACCGCACCTTTTATTTTTTCCAGTGATGAGCGAGTTTTCTCAACTACTTCAAGGCCATTTTTAGTGGCAATTTCACCTTGGTGTGACATATCAACAGCGGCATTAGTACGAGCCGACAACTGCTTAATGACACTGTGGATTTGGTCGGTTGATTCACGGGTTTTTAAGGCAAGGGCGCGCACTTCATCGGCGACAACACTGAAGCCACGGCCTTGCTCTCCAGCCCGAGCCGCTTCAATGGCAGCATTGAGAGCCAGTAAGTTGGTTTGTTCAGCAATGGAGGAAATTAAATTGGCCGCTTGACCGATTTCTTCAGTTGAGGTGGCTAACTCTTTAATCGTAATAGCAATGCTGTCAACCGCATGACTTAGCTGGTGGATTGAGCTTAGGGACTCATCGGCCAGCGCTGCGCCAGAATCAACAAAGCTAATGGCATTTTCTGCACTGTGAGAGTTTTCTTCAATTTTTTGGGCGACTTCTTGAATAGCTTGGGACATCTGGGTGATCGCTGAGGCAATTTGTTGAGTCGCTAAGCCTTGATGCTCTACCGCTGCTTGAGTCACTGACACTTGAGTTTTACTGATATTGGAAATTTTGTCTAAGCCACTAACTGACTCATCGATACGAGTTAATGCTGTGCGGCAGCGGGCTATTTCACTAATGAAAGCCATTTTAGCTTGGGCGCTGGTGCCAGTATCATCAAAGTAGGTTTGGGCAACAGTTTCATTGGCAAATGATTTAGGGCTAATTAATAGTAGTTTATTCCACTGACTAGCTTGTTGCTGCAAACTCCAGCCAAGGCTTACTAGTCCAGCGATTAAGCTGGCTGTAGCCGCGACGCTGTTACCTTGCCAAGCAAGCATTAAGGTGAGTATTAGTGAGGGCAGAATAATTGGTAATGCTTTAGTGAAGCCCAATTTTAGGCGACTGCCCAGCGATGATGCTGACTTGCCAGCATTGATGCGCGCATAAGCACTGCTCGCACGTAGTTTTTCATCGGGTTCAGCTTGCACACGTACCGACTCATAGCCCACCAGTTTATTACCATCATAAACTGGAGTGACAAAAGCACTCACCCAGTAATAGTCTCCATTTTTGCGGCGATTTTTTACCAGCCCCATCCATACCTTGCCAGACTTTAATGTCTGCCACATAGTTTCAAATACCGCTTTGGGCATATCTGGGTGGCGAACAAGGTTATGCGGCTGACCAATTAGCTCTTCTCGGCTATAGCCACTGGTGTCGATGAATGCTTGGTTACAGTGGGTAATAACCCCTTGAGGATCAGTGCTGGAAATTAATGGTTTATCAGGTGAGAACAGATATTCTTTATTACTTGTTATACGTGCTGTCATATTTTTTCTTATTATTTTGTGACTAAGATCAAGTAAACTTGGGTGGTGTGATTCTGACCTCACTTTAAGGTAAATGCAATTTAAGCAACAAATAATAACAGTGTAAATTCCGTAAGTTACGACGCTAAAATCGAGAAGGGATTTAAGGTGTATTAAAAGCAGCTATTAAAACAAGCGTTTAAATATTTTGATAACATTCAACGCGCGATTCAAATTGTTACATTTAACGTGGTAATATTTGGATTTTTTTAGCATTAGTTGCTGATTTTAAATACCTTACCTATCCCCAAAAATCATATTGTGAAGACAAAAAAGCCCTGATGTCGCGAGCTACATCAGGGCTTTGTTACTGTGTTATCAATAAATCAGCGGGTTGGTATTACAAACCGTTGATGTACTGATCAACCGTTGACTCTGGCACCATGGCGGCAAGTTCTGACTTAACGTTTTGATTGCCTTGTAGCAATTGCTCAAACTGTTTTATCAATGCCAGCTTGTCTGGTGAGACTCTATCGCCTGCCCCAATGTTGGTTAAATCAATCATGAAGCCGTCAAATAAATCAGCTAAATCGTCAACGATATCCATGTTCAAGAATTGGTCTTGATTATAAATACTTGGGTAACCTGCTTTTTGCTTATCAATGGCAAAAGAGTCACCTTTTAAGTTTTTAATGCTGGTGGATTTATCACATGACAACATACAACCATTATCAATTCGTGGTTTTTCACAGCCAACACTTTGTTGGAAGAAGCATTGTCTGCTGGCCATTAACAAAATTGGATGATAAATGCTGTAAAGCATTTTAAAGTCTTTAGGTCGGGCTAATTGCTTCATTTGTTGGCGGTTAATTTCATTTGAAATAAACGCACCGCTACAATCAAAGCCTTCTTTTAAGGCTAATAAAGCGTATGAGTTGGTGGTATTTAAAAATGGTCCAGCAATCCATTTAACACCTAGCTTTTGGGCGTGATAAGCAATACCTGTATTGTTAGTTACGATAAGCTCAGGTTTTACTTGTTGTAAAATATTAAGCGCTGCATCGTAATCTTTACCAATCAATACTGGCGGGAACCATGGAATTAAGCGTGGGTTTTGCTTGAAGAATTCCACATATTTAGTGCAGCCACGTTTATAGGCATCTGGCAGTTTGAAATAAATATCAGCATCGGTTGCTTGGGCTAGTGCCACATCCGCTTCATCACAAATCAAAATAGATAACTGTGGCTGGGCTGTTTCAGCGTCAGCTTTTACTGCCACTTTAGGGTGGCGTTCAAGTTTTGGTAACTCAACCGTTGGGATCACTTCAATGCCATCGTTTAAATAAGCTAACAGCTGATTTTTAAGGGTGGTGATCTCGCGATATGGAATACTTAAGCCATCTGCTAAACCACTGCAATCTAAGCTGATTAATTCATAATTGGCGTTATTGATATTTTTAAAACGCTTTTCAATGGCTTCTTGGTCAACACTGAGTTTTTCGCTTGGCAGCATACTACTGCTTGAATGCAGCACTAAGGTTTGCTGCTCTGCCGAGGCCAGTTTACTGCTCATTTGTTCAGTGGTAACAGTCAGGCTTAAGGGCTGACCTTGTTCACTGGCAAAGGCCAATGATAGCTTGATTTTCTCAATACTTAAGTGGGCAATTTTATCATCCACAGAGGCATTAATTTGCTGCTTATCGATTTGCAATTGCTGCTGGGCATCGTGGATTTGCACCACTGAAATCGACTCACCTTTTTCTGCTTTTAATTGGTCAACCAAATGATTTTTAGAGTTATCCCGTGGGTTATCAATAAACATTGATTGGTTTAAATCGCCGCGTAAAAAGGCGTTGGTAAAGTCGCGGTTAAATACTTTATATAAGCGCTCGCCATCTTGGGTCAATTCACCTGTTTCAACATAGCCATCAATTTGCTTACGGAAACTATCAATCACAGTATGTACGTAACTGGCACCTTTAATACGGCCTTCAACTTTAAATGAATACACTCCAGCTTCAATTAACGCCGGTAGGTCAAAAAAGGCGGAGTTATCTTTAATGTTTAGCGGAAAATTATTACCTGATTCAGTGGTTTCATACTCTTCACGACAAGCTTGGCTACAGCGGCCTCGGTTACCTGAGTTACCCGCGCTGGCTGAGGTTGAGTAACATAAACCTGAAAACGCCACACATAATGAGCCATGGACAAACACTTCAAGGAGCATGTCATGCTCGCGGCCAACTTCTGCAAGGGTAGTGATTTCACGTAGGTTTAATTCACGAGATAAGTTCACCCGCTCTGCGCCTAAATGCTTTAAAAACGGGATTTGGCCTGCATTGTGGGTGGTTAACTGGGTTGAAGCGTGAATAGCTAAAGTCGGAAAATGTTTTCTCAGTACATACAGTAAGCCCAAATCTTGCACAATAACGCCGTCTAAGGTGGTATTTACCAACTTATTAAGTAACTTCATTAAGGTTTTAAATTCTTGCTCAAGAATAACGATATTCAAGGTTAAGAAGATTTCGCAGTCGTACTGATGGGCAAGTCGAATGATCCCAACCAATTGGTCAAAAGAAATATTAGCAGCGCGATTACGAGCATTAAAGGTATCTAAGCCGCAATAAACAGCATCTGCACCAGCAATAATTGCGGCTTTAATCGCCTCGACATCACCGCCAGGGGCTAATAATTCAATCTTAGGTTTCATGTTTTAGACTTGCTCCGTTAATTTTAATGCAGGGATGTTACCCGTATATTTTACTAATGAATATGGTTAAAGTAGATAATTAATTAGCCAGTGTGCATATATGTAGTTGGGATTAACATATAACAATGAATAAAATCATAGATTTACCTGTACTCTATTCTTTAAGAAACTGCCCCTTTGCCATGCGTGCAAGAATTGCCATTTATAAGTCACAACAGCCTATTTTACTGCGAGATCTGGTTTTGAGCGATAAACCCGCTGAAATGTTAACGGCTTCGCCGAAGGGAACCGTACCGGTAATCGTGACTTCTACAGGCCAAGTTATTGAAGAAAGCTATGAAGTGATGTTGTGGGCGTTAAGTCGAAATGATCCTGACGATTTATTGTTTGCCGCTGATGAAGAGACATTCAAAAACATACTGGCATTGATCTATCGATTCGACAGTGAGTTTAAGTCGTGCCTTGAAAACTACAAATGTGCTAAACGCTATAGTGAATCTAATCTCACAGAGTGTCGTCAAGCCTGTGAAGTCTACGTACAGCAACTTGAGCAGTTGTTATCTGAGCATGAATTCTTGTTTGCGGATCGTGAGAGTTTAGCTGATATCGCATTATTACCTTTTATTAGGCAATTTGCCCGAGTAGAGCGGCAATGGTATTTGCAGTCGCCATATCCACATGTAAGAGCATGGCTTAATGCTTATCTGCAAAGTAAAATGTTCAGTAAAGTGATGACTAAATATCCTCTATGGCTTGAAAGCCGACAAGATGTAATATTTCCTGATTAACACTTTTAGCTGCTATTGAGCGCATAGTTAAAAACAAAAAGTTAAAACAAAAAGCCCGCAAATGCGGGCTTTATCTGTAGTTAACACAAGTGCTTAAAGCACTCATGTTAAACCAGTTGAGCTAATATAAGTGCTAATTAAAGCGCTACGTTAATCCACACTAAACGGTGATCAGAAGAAACAGACTTTCCACCGCCGCCATATTCACCAACGCGCTCATCATTCATCATTAAACGACCTTCTTCAAATGTCGCCGGCCAGAACACCCCTGAATCAGTGACATTCAAGTCACTTGAAGGGATAACGTGGTCTAAGCGTAAACCTGAAGTACTGGTTACCACGTCAGGGTACTTAGTGCCCCAGTTTTCAGGTTTACATTCACCGGTAGACAAACACTCTGGTCCGCCTAAGCTACTTGGTGCGTAAATTCCGTGAGTAGCAAGTTGGTTAACTTGATCGCTATACATTAAGTCTTTAATGGTATCTAAATAGCCGTCACCGCTTTCTGGATCGGCATTTAGATCACCTAAGATAACGAATGAGGCGTCATCTTTAAGGCCACCTTTTTCGCCTTCGTCATCATAAATGTAACTACCATCTCCAGAGGTGTAATCGTCCCAGAACTTAATCTCAGCGCGGTTAAGTGATTTATTGTTATCCGTCAGCGTGTCAAAAACAGGTGGTGTTGGATGAGACATTAATAAGTGAATCACTTTATCGCCATCTGCTGTAGGAATAATAATAGGTGCATCAACATGGTTTTTAGATGACATTGGTCTTTCTGCCCAAGCTTCAGCACTGTACCACTCATCGCCACAAGCCAGACCTTCAGGAATGGGGTTTTTTTCATCATCACAGTTAGTAATGATTGGGTTGGTTTCACCCGGCATGTCTTTCCATTTAAAATCTTGGAAAGTACGGATGTTTGCGGTATCGATTGGGTACTGAGACAATAAGCTGAAGGCATATTGACCGTGGTATTCACCGAAGCCCCACGCGTCATTAGGTAGCGCCACTTTACCGTCATGGTTTAAATCGTGACCGCTAAGCAGACCTGTGTTTGTAGCGAAGTTTTCAAAGTAACCAAATTGAATAGGCTCAAGCGCTTTGAACTCTTCTGCTGTAGAGCCATTGGCATTTTGTGGTACTGAAAGGTAGTTTAAGCGGAAACCTTGAATCGCTTGCTGGTCTTCTGCTGTGCCATCATTGTTGAACTCGCCCATCCATAAAACCGCTGGACGTTCTGTTTGGATGATGGCTGCAACATTACGGATTTGAATGACTTTTTCAGCTAAAACGAGTTCATCTTTAGCAAGTGTGCCTGCAAACCATTTCTCCATGAGTTCATCTTGTGCTGCAACGGTAAGCGTCATCTCTGCGACAAGATCTGTGAAGGTGCTTCTGTCAAAAGATAAGTTATAAGCACCGATACGAACATCTGTGGTTTCAGGTGTTGGCTCGCCTGGGTAGTAATTATTGGTTTCGTCATTACAACCAGCAAGTAAAGCCACACTCACTGCCATGGCAGCCGCTGTTTTTAACACTTTCATTTTAAACCCCATTATTATAAAAATATGCCTCCTTTTTTTGGAAGCTAAGGCATTTTAAACACCTGAAAAGCTGGCTAACAAGTATAAATTGAAGCTGTGACTAGCTTGTTGCCACAGGGCTTTTTATTTTAAAGTTACGTTTCGCGCTTGGTGTTATTGTGTTTTTGTTTGGTTGTATTTGTTGGGGTTTATCAGCAGTAACTAAACTGATACATACTGACATTAGCTTTTAGTATGCTAGCGTATAAGCGAAACAAAGCGCTTTAATGAAAACTACTTTCACTTTTAGATGCTGACTTTAAAACCCAATGAGCTGCTAATTAATATTTTTTAGCTTATGTGACAATAAATAATGTAAATTTCCGGCTGCTTATTCAGCAGCGCGAACGATTTAATTAATGATTTTTAGGTTGCACCATCAAGTGCCTGTCATTTCCCTATTTTGTAAAACATATAAAGAGGTAAATCATGAGTCGCTTGTTCTCTTCTGATAGCAAACAACAACATCAGAGCCAGCTAGATAGTGAGTTGCCAGATGCTAGTAACAAAGTGCCTTTAGGGAAAAAGATCTTCGGCTGGTTAAAGCAAATCGTCATACTGATTGTGTTCGTGATGGTCATTACGGGTTTAATGGATTTATGGCGCGGCAAAGACATTCAGCATGATAACTTACCTGAATTACAGGGAGTAACCCTTAAAGGTGAAAGGGTCGATGTATTGGCGATTAGCCAAGATAAGCCGGTGTTGGTGTATTTTTGGGGAAGCTGGTGCCCAATATGCCGCACAGTAAGCCCAGCCGTTGAAACCATGTCGGCTTATTATCCGGTGATCAGTGTGGCAATGGCGTCAGGCAACAATCATGAAATACAAGCTTACCTTGATGATAAAGGCTATAGCTTTGAAGTGATAAACGATCAGCAAAGTGAACTCAGCAATGACTGGTCGGTACAAGTCGCGCCAACCATTATGGTATTTAATAAAGGTAAACTCACATCCTATACAACAGGGATGACTAGCGTAGTGGGCCTGTGGTGGCGCATGCTGCTGGCATAATTTAGTTGTTGATAGCTAATCAGTTGTAGATAGTTAATCGGTTGTAAATAGTAAAAGCTCCCAAAGCAAAAGGTTCGAGAGCTTTTATTATGATATTTAAAACGAGTTAACAGAGATCTTTTATGGTGGTAGAGCTACCATTATCCATCACTGAACGAATACCATTATCTCGTGATGCGACACTGGCATACATCTGACTGGTACCAATAATTTGATGATTAGCCGCTTTAAGGTTGAAATAGGGCTTATCATTTTTAGCGGTTTCTTTAGTGAATTTATCTTCGCTTTGAGAATTGACTTGCACCGAGGCGATACCATTATTAGCGCCACTTTTAGCGGCATATAGCTCACTGGTCAGTATCACCTCGCCATTGCCAGCCTTTAATGCAAACTTGAACTGACCATTATTGCCTTTGCTTAACTCGAACCATCCAGACATAACACGCTCCTAATTACAGTGCTCGTAGTACATATAGTTAGTGCATACCAAAAATAGTATGCACATATGTTTTATGAAATTAAGTCTAGTAAAAAGAACCTTTAACGGTAGCAACTTTAGTTGGAGTTTCAGCAATAAAATGGAAGGTGCTTGAGCGTTACAAACTTGAACTGAAAATCCGAAGGATAGCGAACGATCAATAAAAAATATGGTCTCCCCACAAGGACTCGAACCCTGATCGATCGCTTAGGAGGCGACTGCTCTATCCTGTTGAGCTATAGGGAGACTAAGCGCAATTATACAAGTTTTAATCTTGATTAAAAGGCTTTAAATTTAGTTGCTTAAATCTTAATCACGATATCTTGTATTTGAATATTCCCTGTTGCGTCTATGCCTTGTAATACTGCGGTGGCACTTTCTTCTGATACTTGATCAATAGTGACTGTTGCGCGGTTTGGTGTGGCAACGGCGCGCATTAAATTCACTCTGTCAGGGATGTTTTGTTGCAGCACTATTTGAAAGCTATCACCGGCTCTCACATGGTGCTTACGGCCTAAGTTAATAATTATTCTATTGCCTTGTTTAGCCACAATTTGTCCCAGCAGTGGGCGACAATTAAGCAAATTATCAATGTCAGCAGTGCTTTGCTGCATAAGCTGGTTAACGGTTTGGCCATAGCTTGAGCGCCAAAAACGTTTAGTGGTGGGTGATACGGTTTCGTCACGTTCAAACTCCCACTGCGCCTGTGCTGAGTAATCTTTACTCCAGACTTTTTCACCGCTAATAGCGTGATACAAAGTTAACTTAAAGCTGATTTGTCTTTGTGGATAGCCGTGAAATAAGCCAAATATTAATCCTGAGGTGGGCTCGGTTGACATATCGAGGATTTCTGGTTGTAAGATATATTGGCTATCGGTGATTTCGCCTAACCAACTTGGGATGCGATTACCTTTAAAATTGATTAACTCATTGCTGTGATCTAGTGCTTCATCGGCGTGAATGCGGGCAAAGCTATTATGGGAGTGACTATTTAGTAGCACGCCATACTGTTGTGATAGTGCTTGAGTAAAGTTTAATAACTGACCATAACGTAATTGAGCGCGATCTTGAATACTGGCCTGAGGCACCATTATTGCCGCTCTTAATTGCTGACCTCGGCATTGCTGAGCTGAGTCGCCTTGAAGATCTAATCTTAGTAATACAGTAATGTCAGTGCTGGTGAGCATTTCAGATACCAGTTCAATATTATTGTCTTGTCCTATATGACTAAACTGAAATGCATCTTGGCTTAACTGCCCCTGACCCGAGATGTATTGACTATTAACGTTAACACCAACCCCAGCTTGCATGCTGGCATAGCTTAGCGCTTGGCTGATCGCCACTTCACGCGCCTTATCTACATTGCCATTAATGATATTCGCATGGCCTGTTACTTCAATAATTTCAGCTTTTAACGGCAGACTCAAGATACTGACAAACAGCAATATGGCTGCGGAGTAGAGTCGCTGGGTTGTTTTACTGCATATTTTCATATTAATCACTTGCTTAAAGATAACGATGAACGACTAATACAGTGCCAAGTTTATGGCGTTAAAGTACTAGGAGCGATTGTTTGAGAATAAATGCAAAGAATGTGCCTGTTATTGGTTTTCAATATATAAGTCGTTAAGCCAATGCTGAAAGGGATTAATTATCTAAAGTTTTTATCCTGATTGCCGATAGTGTTTTTAGAATTCATTTTTAACCTTTAGGCCTCAAACGCCTTAGCCCATAGCAATGCTTGAGTTAAATACAGGAATGCAATATGCGCCGAATTGGTTTACTTCCAATCATGATGTTGATGACAGCTTGTGCTGGCTCACAACCGACAGAGTATGATGATTTATCTTATGTCAATGAAGGCTATGAGATGAATTTTTGGTATGAGTCTGAGCCCAAAACGGATCATGTTATTCACTACGATATTCAGCAGTCAGGCATAGCGCCCAAAGCTGGGGTTAACCGCTTGGCGGAAAAAATTGTCAATGAATTAGTGCTACAAAACGACAGCTTACGAGCTGATCAACCACTGCTGATCACCACACCTGTCATGCTTGATGATTACGGACAAACTAATTTGCTGGGGCAGCAATTGCAGCAAGGCATGTTGACTGCATTTCATGCCAATGAATTTAATCTTGTTGATATGAATGTGGCTAGTTCACTTCGCGCCACTGCGGAGGGTGAGTTTATTTTAAGCCGCGACTGGAAGCAGCTTGCCACAGATTTAGCGGTATCCCATGTGGTCGTAGCCACCATGGGCACTACCTCAGAGGGTGTGGTGGTCAATGCCAGAATTGTCAATACTAGCAATAATCGAGTAGTGTCAGCGGTACAAACCTTTGTTAAAACCCACAGCCTGCCAGGCTATTTAACACCTGCCAATAAGGTGATTTCAAAAGACGGCATCTTGTATCGAAACGAGCATGCAGGTATGGCAAGCGTGACTATTTTAGGAGATAACCAATGAAGGCAATACTGTTTGCAGCCCTGACAGCAGCACTCACCTTGTCCGGGTGTGCGGTAAACGACAAGTATGTGCAATGGGAAACCGAGGCGCCTAAACAATTTCCTAAACTAACCGCTATTGGTTATGCGCCGTTAACAACGCAACCGGCAACAGAGCAATCTCACAAGGTGTTAATGGCGATGCAAGCGTCTAAAATTGCCGCTTATCGTGAACTGGCTGAGCAAGTGTATGGCCAGCAGATTGATGCCAGTAGCCAGGTCGATGATTGGTTGCTGAATAAGCAAACCGTTACCGCCAGTGTCTCGGGCATGATTAAAGGCGCTAAAGTGGTCAAAAGCTATCCGGCTGGTGATATGTATGTGACTGAGTTAGAACTGGATTTTTCACAGGTATGGAGCCTATATCAGCAGCAAAATAGGCCTAGAACGATTAAGCATGTGACTTACTTTTAGTTAAATTTAATTATTTAAATCCAGTCATTTAAATTAAATTAACTTAACTGAAGTACAAAAAAAACCGCTCTTTGAGCGGTTTTTTGGTTTTTAAAACACAATCTAGCAACTCGCAGGGCAGTTAATTACCGCCTCGATTATGCTTTAAGGTTTTGCCCTAAAGAGGAAATCGTTGAAGTTCGGCCTTTGTCATTATAGGTCAGGCTTGATGCATTACGGCTCATTTGCAGCGCTTGAGAGAAGCGATTAAGGCTGGCTATATTAAGCTCAATTAAGCTGGCATTTTGACTATTGATGGCCTTGCACTCGTCTAGAATCGCTTTGGCTTCTTCGACTTTAACAATGAGTTCTGGCTCAGCGTTTAATAATGCTTTTTCTGGGTGAGAGGCTAACTTTTCATCATTAAGTTTGAGGTTGTTTAGGCAGTCAACCTTGTCTTTTGCCAGTGACAGTAGTTTATCTGCGTCACGTTCAGTAAGGGCTAATTTTTCTTCAGATACAAGTAATTTCAGCGACGACAAGGTGTCGTGCTGAAAAGATAACAGCTGTAGTAATTCAGTCATAAGTTACTCTTTATTAAAACCCACATTACCCGTTAAGTAATGTGTGGCCGATAATATCAAGAGTAACGATGAGGTTACTCTTGGTCGAAATTTAATCCGTCAAGATCAGCTTCAAAGCTAGCAATGTTAGCAGCTAACTTTTCAGGATCGACTTTGTAGCGACCTTCTGAAATTGCTAATTTAATTGCATCAACTTTGCTTTGGTCAACTTCTGGTAAAGATGCCATATTACTCTGCACTCCCTGCAGCTGCTGCGCTTGTGCAGTAATACTGACCGAATCCGTTTTTACTGGGGCAGCCGTGGTCTTAGCCGCTGAGTCAGCTGTTTGCGTTGTTGCTCCTGCGTCGCGATTGGTGCGCAACTGAGCATGAGAAGCTGTTTTTAGATGGTTAATATCAATTGCCATGTGAGGCTCCAGCGTAATGTTAGGGTTTTCCAAACAGGTTATCGGCCTTGTCAGAAAAAACTTTAGAATATTTTACATTCTAACTTCAACTTCGCCAACGCCTGTGACAATGACATCTAATCGCCTGTTAGAATTGCTATTTCTGACTCTAATAGCATCGCCAATATTACCATCTCTTAGTGCTTCTCCGGCAGTTTTTATTTCAAATGCGTTTGTTTTAGCATAAATAGATACCGAATCTCCTTTGCAAACAAAGCATAAATTATTGTTTAGCAAAGGCGCTTTAGCTGACACACGCCTTTTTGAGCGGGTACCGAGTAATTGTGAGATCTCAGAAAAAAACTGCCCGCGGATACTGTGTTGGTCAACATAGTTAATTGCCACATTATCTGCTGTGATTAACTCACCTTTTTCAATAATTCCCAATGCTGTCACCACTGGATACATAACCTCAACTTTAACCGAGATAAACATTTGCCATGGGTAGTCATAGTCAGGGCTGATACAGCTAATTTTGACTGTGTTGGTGCGGCTAATTTCGCGGTCACTGGCCATTTCAACACTAATGGGTGGCAAACATCTTGGCGGTGTTAATCGGCCATCAAGATTTTGCGGGCTAATGTTGATCACCGCATTGGGCTTTTTAGCAATTTTTTTTGCTACTACCTCTTTAGCTAATTCAGTAATGGTCGATAGAGAGTAAGTTATGGTGGCATCTTCACTGGCGTTAACCGGTAAAGATAAAAAAATAATGATCAATAGTAGAATGTTTTTCTTCATAATATTCTAACTAGCTTGATTGGCCAGGTTACCTCTAAACTTCAATTTTAATTAGCAATGATAAGGCTAAACATTCTCAATGTTATCTTTGTCAGAAGTTTGACTTTTTTCATTGAAATCGTCGCTTAAATGCGATGTGACCACAATCAAGCAAAAACTATGCCTATAGCTAAATTTAAGCGCTAAATCAGCAAATGGGCATAAATTACTGTGTTACAATTTGCGAAAATGGTTTTACTGTCGCTTTAAAACACTGATTAACAGTGAACTCTAATAATAAATCCCACTAGGGAAAGCATTCATAAAACAAGGCAGGGTTATGTCGAGCATTCTTGATTCAGTTAATAAACGTACCCAACTGGTAGGCCAAAATAGACTGGAGTTACTGCTTTTTAAACTTAATGGTCGCCAACGTTTCGGTATCAACGTTTTTAAAGTAAAAGAAGTATTACAGTGTCCGCCACTGACAAAGTTACCCCGTTTAAGCCCAATGATTAAAGGTATTGCTCACATTCGGGGCTCGACTATTTCAGTGATTGATTTAAGTGCGGCAACCGGTGGCCGTCCGTTGGCATCGACTGAAAATTGCTTCATCATTATTGCTGAGTATAACCGCAGTATTCAGGGCTTTTTGGTTAGCTCAGTAGAGCGCATTATTAATATGAATTGGGAATCAATTATGCCACCGCCACAAGGGGCTGGGCGCAACTCTTATTTAACTGCAGTAACCGAAATCGAAGGTGAATTGGTTGAGATTTTAGATGTTGAAAAAATTCTTGATGAAATATCACCAGTAAAAACGGAATTAAGCCAAGCTGCCAGTGATGCTATTACCATTGATAAAGAGCAGCATTACCATATTATGGTGATTGATGACTCTGCAGTTGCTCGTAAGCAAATTATCCGTTCATTATCGTCATTGAACCTGCAAATTGACACCGCTATTGATGGTAAAGATGCCTTAGAGAAATTAAAAGCGATTGCCACTGAGATGGATAATGTTGCCGATGAAATTCCACTGATTATTTCAGACATTGAAATGCCAGAAATGGATGGCTATACCTTAACGGCGGAAATTCGCGACGATCCAAAACTTAAAGATATTAAAGTGGTGCTGCATACTTCATTAAGTGGCGTGTTTAATCAGGCCATGGTTGAAAAGGTCGGCGCAAACGACTTTATCGCTAAGTTTAATCCCGATGAGTTAGCGTCAGCGGTCAACAAACATCTCATTTTATAATAATTCAATCGAAAACCTAGGGCTGATGATTCACCATAGGTTGTAGATTTCACGTTTGTTACCAAGCGCTCGGTAACCAAACAAAGCGGCGGCTTTAGATTGCAAACAATGTAAAGCGCCTCTTTAAAATAGGATGTAAAAGTGCCGAACAAATCACTTGCTGAAGCAGAATATAATCAGTTTAAGCTTTTTTTAGAGCAACACAGTGGCATTGTATTAGGTGACAACAAGCAATATTTAGTAAAAAGTCGCTTAGCGCCTTTAATGGGCAAGCATGATTTGCCCTCATTATCGGAAGTGGTTAAGCGCTCAATGAAGCCAATGGAGCGGCATTTACGGGCGGAAGTGATTGACGCGATGACCACAAATGAAACTCTGTGGTTTAGAGACAAATACCCGTTTGAATTACTTCATGATGCTTTATTACCTGAATATAGCCGCTTAGGTCGGCCGTTAAAAATATGGTCAGCCGCTTGCTCGTCAGGGCAGGAGCCCTATTCATTGGCAATGACTATTTTAGAGTATCAGCAGCGTAAGCCGGGGGGATTGCCTGGTAGCGCGACGATCCAAGCCACCGATTTATCACCTTCAATGCTAGCGCGTTGTAAAAAGGCCGAATATGACAGCTTAGCCTTAGCCCGTGGGCTATCAGATGAGCGAAAGCGACAATTTTTTGATCCAATGCCGTCAGGTCATATGAAAGTGAAAGATAATGTTCAGCGGTTAGTGAATTTTAGAAGTCATAACCTGCTTGAAAGTTATAGCTTATTGGGTAAGTTCGATATTATCTTTTGTCGTAATGTGTTGATTTATTTTTCTCCAGAGGCAAAAGCTAAAATTTTGCGGCAATTTGCTGCCGCCCTTAATCCCAATGGGATTTTATTTTTAGGGGCGTCAGAATCTATCTCAGGCTTATCTGATGAATTTACGATGGTGCGTTGTAACCCAGGGATTTACTATCAAAAGAAAAATATATTGTAAGTTTATGAATTAATATGTTTTTAGTTAATAAAATGCCGACTTACGTCGGCATTTTTCATTTTTATCCTTTCTCATCTTAAAACCGCAATATTTTGGCATAAGGTTTGCTTTGTTAGTGACAGTTAGCTGATGGAGGCAATTTTATGGCGATTAATTTTGAAAATGGTTTAGGGGTACATCAATACTCGTTGGGCATACGTGCTCAAAGGGCTGAAGTGCTATCTAGTAATATCGCCAATGCCAATACCCCGGGTTACAAAGCCCGTGATGTAGACTTTGCCTCTGCCATGAATAGCGCCCGCTCTCATCAGCAAGGGCTGCAAATGAGTCAAACAACTGACAAGCACTTTGACCTTAAAGCGTTAAGCCAAGAGCATGTGCAGTTTCGGGTGCCAAATCAGCCAGACACAGGTGACGGTAATACGGTGGATATGCAAGAAGAGCAATCTGCATTTATGCAAAACTCTTTGGAATATCAAATGTCACTGGGCTTTCTTGAAAGTAAGTTTTCTGGCATGCGTAAAGCCATTAGAGGTGATTAATTATGAGTCTTTTTAATATTTTTAATGTGTCAGGCTCGGGTATGTCTGCGCAATCGGTGCGCTTAAATACCACCGCCAGTAATATTGCTAATGCCAACACAGTATCAAGCAGTGTCGGTGAGACCTATAGAGCTCGTCATCCTATTTTTGAGGCTGAAATGGCCAAAGCCAGTCATCAGCAAAATAGTTCTCATAGTGTCAGTGTTAAAGGCGTTGTAGAAAGCGATAAACCGTTATTAAAAGAATTCTCACCTAATCATCCAATGGCTGATAACGATGGGTTTATTTATAAACCCAATGTCAATGTGATGGAAGAAATGGCCGATATGATTTCTGCTTCTCGGTCATATCAAATGAATGTTCAAGTGGCTGATGCCGCCAAATCAATGTTGCAGCAAACGCTTCGTATGGGTAAGTAATATGAATTTAGTTGGAGGTAAACAATGAGCCTCGTTAATCCTTACAGTAGTCAGTCATTACCGCAGTTGCAGACGTCTACCACGGCTTCCACCGTCTCCACTAATTCAGTGGCGACAAACTCACAAACTACACAGGTATCAGACAGTAGCTTTTTAGATAGCCTAACTGCTGCGCAATCAGCTAGCACCACCGAAACTGGTGAAGCTAAAAGCCAAGAGCTAACCCAATCGGATTTCTTTGCGCTTTTGAGTCAACAGCTGTCAATGCAGGACCCGTTTAAACCTGTTGAAAACGATCAGATGATCGCACAAATGGCGTCCTTCGCGACCGTTGATGGTATTGCCAACTTAAATGCTGAAATTTTGAATTTGAACAGTGTGATGAGCTCAAGTCAGGCATTACAAGCCTCGGGCTTAGTGGGGCAAAAGGTGCTCATTCCATCAGATATTGGCCATGTCTCAGAAGAAAACCCAGTCATTAACGGTGTCATTAGTACGCCACAGCCAATCGATACCATTACCGTCACCATTGAAGACGAGTCAGGCCAAGTGATTAAAACCTTTGAGGTTGATGGCTCTGCAGGCGGCAACATTGATGTCAGCTGGGATGGCCTTGATAAAGATGGCGAACCCGTAGAAGAAGGCATGTATGCCATTAAAGCTAACGGTAAAGTTGATGGCAACGCCGAAGATTTAGCGGTTTCAACTTATGCCCATGTCACTAGTGTGTCTTTAGGCAGTGTCGCCAGCGGTCCGATCCTTAACCTCAGAGGCCTAGGTGGTATTCAATTGTCTGATGTACTGGCAGTGGCAGAAAGTTAATAACACAAACAATAATAAGCTGCCAGAAATCTGGCAGCCACACAGAACCTAATTTAAAGCGCTAAGAGGTGATTTATGTCGTTTAATATTGCATTGAGTGGTATCGCAGCTGCTCAAAAAGATCTCAACACCACGGCTAATAACATTGCCAACGTCAATACCATTGGTTTTAAAGAGTCTCGCGCTGAATTTGCCGATGTTTATGCTAATTCAATTTTTTCAAATGGTAATACCGCAGTGGGCGGCGGCGCAACCACAACTCACGTAGCGCAACAGTTTCAGCAAGGTAGCTTACTGTTTACCAACAACTCCTTAGATATGGCTATTAGTGGCGGTGGTTTCTTTGTTACTTCATCTGAAGCGGGCAGCCAAGATCATGCATTCACCCGTGCTGGTGCATTTAAAGTAAACTCAGAAAGTTTTATGACAGATTCAGCCGGTAACTATTTACAGGGTTTCCCTGTGGATGCTGATGGTAATTCGACTTCAGTGAGTTTAACCACCACCCAACCGATTAAAATCCCCGATACTGCAGGTAGCCCAGTGAAAACCGGTAACGTTGGTTTTCAAATGAACCTCAATGTTGGTGATGAAGAACTTGATCCCGCAAACTTTGATCCAGATGACGCAGATACTTACAATAACTCAACCTCAGTAACGATTTATGATTCACTTGGTGAGGCTCATATCTTGACCACTTATTTTGTTAAACCAGAAGGTGGTTCCCATACTGGTGAGAATAACTGGGTTGCCTTTTATGCTGTTGATGGCAAGCAAGTGGATATTGATGCGCCAACGGGTGGTTCATTCCCAACAGATACTACTGGTGATGGTATTGCTGATTCAACTGGTACCGCTGAAAACGCATCCGGCTGGAAAGGCTCAGTACTTACATTTAATGATGCCGGAACTTATACAGGATCTGATCCAGCGGTAGTGTCTACGGTTGAACTAGGTAGTAATGGCGCAGGTGTTATCGGCACCGGCGCTGACGGCTCCCAAAAGGTGAACATCGATTTTAATAATCCTACTCAATACGCCTCACCGTTTGAAGTGACAGAGTTAACCCAAGATGGCACCACAGTCGGGCGCTTAACCAATGTCGGTGTCGGCGATGACGGTTTAGTAACAGCCAGTTACAGTAACGGTTCAACCGTGCCATTAGCTCGGGTAGCATTAGTACGCTTTTCTAATGAGCAAGGCTTAACTCAAGTAGGTAATACCTCTTGGAAAGCCAGCTTAGACTCAGGCCCAGCACTAGCAGGTGAGGCCAATAGCGGCACTTTTGGTAGTATTCGCTCGTCAGCACTTGAGCAATCAAATGTTGATTTAACCACCGAGCTGGTGGATTTGATTTCAGCTCAACGTAACTTCCAAGCCAACTCACGTACCCTTGAAGTGAACAATACCCTTAACCAAACGGTATTGCAGATCCGCTAATTAATCTCGCGCTTTAGTAATCTCGCGCTTTAGTAATCTCGCGCTTTAGTAAAGAGTTGCCGCCATGGCAACTCTTTGCCTTATTGTTCACCTCATTCTTCACCTCGTTACTACAGCCATTAACCTGCCCAATATTGCTTATCTTGTAAATTTCCCCGCTGTTTATAACTGCAAATTTCATCTAAAACTCAAACCCTTAATTTTTTGGCACGTTGATTGCTAGTTCTGTGTATATCTTTTGTTATGAAGAAAGTTTGACGGAGCGGTAAATGGACAAATTACTTTATGTTGCCATGAGCGGCGCTAAGCAGAATATGAATGCTTTGGCGGTGCGAGCCAACAATTTAGCTAATGTGAATACTGACGGCTTTAGAGCTGATTTGGTTCAAGCACGCTCTATGCAAGCTTTTGGCGAAGGTTTACCGACTCGTGTTTTTGCAATGACAGAAAGCCCCGGGCATAACTTTGACTCAGGCCCACTTAAAACCACAGGTCGTGATTTAGATATTGCCGTTAAAGATAAAGGCTGGATAGCTGTGCAAGCAGCTGATGGCGGTGAAGCCTATACCCGTTCAGGCAGTCTAAATTTTGACACTACCGGCTTACTCACTAATGCGCGTGGCAATCCGATTATGGGGGAGGCTGGGCCAATTGTGCTGCCACTGCCGGTTGAAAAAGTGCAAATCTCCCCTGACGGTATTATCTCTGTTAGACCTCAAGGCGCCACAGCCGACATAGTCGAAGAGGTCGCGCGGATTAAATTGGTTAACCCCAACAACGCCGACATGATGCGCGGTGAGGATGGCTTGTTTCGTTTAACCACAGGGCAAAACATCCCTAATGATCCCAATGTTCAAGTTGAAAGTGGCGCAGTTGAAGGCAGTAATGTCAATGCGGTATCTGAAATGGTGGCGCTAATTGATATTCAGCGCCAATACGAAATGCAAGTGAAGATGATGAAAAACGCCGAAGATCTTGATCGCGCCTCGTCAGCTTTAATGAGAATTAGTTAGGAGTAATTATTATGCATCCTGCTTTATGGATCAGTAAAACCGGCCTAGATGCCCAACAAACCGACATTTCGGTTATTTCTAACAACGTGGCCAACGCCAGTACCATTGGCTATAAAAAAAGCCGCGCAGTGTTTGAAGATTTGCTTTATCAAACCGTTAACCAAGCGGGCGGCGTCAGTGCTGATAACACCAAACTACCTAATGGCTTAAACCTCGGTGCGGGTACCAAAGTGGTTGCCACGCAAAAGATGTTTACCCAAGGCAATATGTTAACCACAGACAATGCCTTAGATCTAATGATTGAAGGTCCAGGCTTTTTTGAAGTTGAAATGCCAGATGGCACCGCAGCTTATACCCGTAACGGCCAATTTAGCCTAGATGAAAATGGCCAAATTGTGACCCCAGGTTCGGGTTATGTCATCCAGCCTGCCATCACCATTCCTGATGATGCCACTTCAATCACAGTGTCATCTGAAGGTGAAGTTTCAGTGAAACTTTCAGGTGCTACAGAAAATACCGTCATTGGTCAGTTAGCCATGAGCGACTTTATTAATCCATCAGGGTTAGACCCACTAGGGCAAAACCTTTACACCGAAACCGGTGCCAGTGGCACGCCGATTCAGGGCACGGCTTCATTGGATGGTTTAGGGGCTATTCGTCAAGGGGCGCTTGAAACGTCAAACGTTAACGTGACTGAAGAACTGGTTAACTTGATCCAAAGTCAACGTAATTACGAAATGAACTCGAAAGTGATATCAGCTGTTGATCAGATGATGTCTTACGTAACACAGAACTTATAAGCTTTGATGATAAGAGAGGGGATGATGAATAAGGTTTTAGTCTTAGCATCAGCATTTGTGATGCTGGGTTGCAGCTCAACTCAGCAAAAACCCATAGCCGATGATCCATTTTATGCGCCTGTTTACCCAGAAGCGCCGCCAACCCAAATGGTGTCAACGGGTTCAATTTACATGGATCATCAATCATCCAGTTTGTACTCGGATATTCGTGCCCACAAAGTGGGTGACATTATTACCGTATTGCTTAATGAGTCGACCCAAGCGAAGAAAAGTGCCAATAACGAAATTAAAAGAGGCTCTGATTTAAGCGTCGATCCGGTTTATGCCGGTGGCAGCAATCTGTCGATTAAAGGAATTCCGCTAGATTTTCGTTATTCAGATGACATGAATACCAAGCGTGAGTCAGATGCCGATCAGTCAAACAGTTTAGACGGCAGCATCTCAGCCAATGTCATGCAAGTGCTTAACAATGGCAATTTAGTTATTCGCGGCGAAAAGTGGATTTCAATTAATAATGGTGATGAGTTTATTCGCGTTACTGGCATGGTACGTAGTCAAGATATCACTCCTGATAATACCGTTGAATCCACCCGTGTTGCCAATGCGCGGATTCAATATAGCGGTACCGGCACTTTTGCCGATGTCCAAAAAGTGGGTTGGTTAAGCTCCTTCTTTATGGGCCAATGGTGGCCTTTCTAAGGAGTTAACCATGAAAATCAAATCCCTCATTTTATTATTGCTCAGCATGGTGTTGCTGTCACAGCCAATTCAAGCCCAGCGCATTAAAGATATTGCCAATGTCCAAGGGGTACGAAGTAACCAATTAATTGGTTATGGCTTAGTGGTGGGGTTACCCGGCACAGGTGAAAAAACCCGTTATACCGAACAAACCTTTAGAACCATGCTAAAAAACTTCGGCATTAATTTAGCCGATAATGTTAACCCTAAAACCAAAAATGCCGCTGTGGTAGCCGTGCATGCAGAAATGCCTGCCTTTATTAAGCCCGGTCAAAATCTTGACATCACGGTATCAAGTATTGGTGAAGCAAAAAGCTTACGTGGCGGCACCTTGCTGCAAACCTTCTTAAAAGGGGTTGATGGTAATGTTTACGCCATTGCCCAAGGAACCTTGGTGGTCAGTGGCTTTAGCGCAGAAGGTCAAGACGGTTCACGGGTGATACAAAATACTCCTACCGTTGGGCGTATTCCTAGCGGCGCTATTGTGGAGCGCAGCGTGATGTCACCTTTTGCCAGTGGCGATCACCTCACCTTTAACTTGCGCCGTGCAGATTTTTCAACCGCCAAAAACATGGAACAAGCCATTAATGATTTGCTTGGCCCCGGTATGGCAAGGGCGCTTGATGCTACCTCGGTGCAAGTGAGTGCGCCTCGTGATGCATCCCAAAGAGTGTCATTTTTATCGACCCTTGAAAACATTCAAGTTGATATGGCCGATGAGTCAGCCAAAGTGATAGTCAATTCGCGTACGGGCACCATAGTGGTGGGGCAAAATGTACGCTTAATGCCAGCAGCTGTGACCCATGGTGGCTTAACCGTCACCATTGCTGAAGCGACCCAAGTATCACAACCTAATCCGTTTTCGGATGGTCAAACGGTTGTTACAACCGATAGCACCATAGATGTTGCCCAAGACGATAGCCGAATGTTTTTATTTGACCCTGGCACCTCGCTCGATGAGCTAGTCAGAGCGGTAAATTTGGTGGGCGCTGCCCCTTCAGATGTACTGGCAATATTAGAAGCGTTAAAGATGGCAGGCGCTTTGCATGGAGAGCTTATCATCATCTAAAAATTGTCGGTATGACTATGGAAAAGCTGTCAAATTCATCGAACTATCTGGATCTAGGGGGACTAGATTCATTACGTTCCAAGGCCCAGAAAGACGAGAAGGCGGCATTACAAGAAGTCGCCAAACAGTTTGAAGGGATATTTATTCAAATGCTGATGAAAAGTATGCGTGAAGCTAACGCAGTCTTTAAATCAGACAGCCCGATGAACAGTGAAACCACCGAATTTTTTGAAAACATGCGCGATCAACAAATGTCGGTGGATTTATCAAACAAAGGTATGTTGGGCATCGCAGACATGATGGTGCAGCAACTTTCTCCCCAAGAAAGCGGTTTTACCCCAGCCTCAGTGCTGCGCGGTAATATTGACGCTAACAGTGCACAGTCATTAGTTAACTCTACGAATAAGCCGGTAGATTTTCTTAGCACAGTGGTGAGTGCAAATTCTGCCCCTGAGCGCTCAGAGGCTGATCAGTCAATGTTTAACCACACAATGCCTAATCACTCAATGTCTGATCACTCAACTGTTAATATCTCAACTGCGAACGCTGCAATGGCTAAGCCGATAATTGATAGCCAAGAATTAGATCAAGTTTTGGCTGGTGATCGTGTTGCCACTAGTGGCAATAGCTTGCCGCAATCGATGGCACCAACGCCGAATCAGTTTGACAGCCCGCAACATTTTGTCTCAGTGCTTTATCCCCATGCTGAAAAGGCCGCGAAACAGCTTGGCACCACCCCTGAAGTATTACTGGCGCAATCGGCATTAGAAACTGGCTGGGGTCAAAAAATGATCCGTCGTGATGACGGCACAGCCAGCAACAACTTGTTTAATATCAAAGCCGACAGACGCTGGGACGGCGATAAAACCTCAGTCAGCACCTTAGAGTTTGAGCAAGGGGTGGCAGTAAAACAACAAGCAGACTTCAGAATGTACGACAACGTTGAACAAAGCTTTAATGACTTTGTGTCATTCATCTCCAATGGCGAGCGCTACCAAGAAGCCAAAAAAGTGGCAGCACAGCCCGCCAAATTTATTCATGCCCTACAACAAGCAGGTTACGCAACTGATCCTCAATACGCCAATAAAGTGTTGAAAGTCATGGAGTCAGTAACCAATGGACTTAAGTCCGTATTACCAAAAGAGACTAACTAATGGCTATCGATTTATTAAACATTGCCCGTTCAGGTGTTATGGCAGCCCAATCGCAAATGGGCGTCACCAGTAATAACATTGCCAATGCCAATACCGTGGGCTATCACCGCCAAGTTGCAGAGCAATCGTCATTAGGGTCCCAACAAATCGGTAGTAGCTTTTATGGTACAGGTACTTACGTATCTGATGTGAAAAGGGTTTATAACGAATATGCCGCAAGAGAGCTGCGCATTGGCCAAACCTCCATGAGTGGTGCTGAAACCCGTTACAGCAAAATGAACGAAATGGATCAGCTGTTCTCGCAAATTGGCGCCATGGTGCCAGCCAGTTTAAATGACTTTTTTACCAGCATTAATAATGTTGGCGATTTACCGACAGATCTCGGTATGCGTAACAACATGCTTAGCTCTGCCGGGCAAGTGGCTAACAGCCTTAATCAAATGCAAAGCCACCTTGACTCGCAAATGAAGCAAACCAATGCGCAAATCGGCGCGGTTGCTGATCGCATTAATGAGATCAGTACTGAGCTTGCCAACATCAACCTCGAGATCATGAAGTCGCCAGGGGCTGACAGCCAATTATTAGACCGACAAGATGCGCTGATTTTAGAGCTAAGCGAATATTCTGAAGTTAATGTTATCCCGCTAGATAATGGCGCTAAAAGCGTCATGCTCGGCGGCTCAGTGATGCTAGTGTCCGGTGAAGTGGCGATGCAAGTAGGCACCACTACAGGCGATCCCTTTTCGAATGAGCCAAGGCTAACCACATCAACCGGTAATAGCACGTTAGTGATTGACGGCTCTAAATTAGGTGGCCAATTAGGCGAGTTATTTAACTTTCGTGATCAAACCTTAATTCCAGCCTCTCAAGAGCTAGGGCAACTGGCCTTAGGCGTGGCAGATGCCTTTAACCAAATGCAGCAAAATGGTTTTGACCTAGACGGCAATATTGGCAGCAATATTTTTACTGATATTAACGACCCCAGCATGGCCGCAGGTCGAGTCGGTGCCTACAGTACCAACACTGGTGACGCCAACCTGAAAGTTAATATTGACGATGTAGGCCAATTAACCGGCAGCGCATACGAATTATCTTTCACTGCGCCAAACACCTATGAGCTTAAAGACACCCAAACAGGCAAAGTTGAGCCACTAACCCTTAATGGCAATCAGCTTGAAGGCGGCAATGGTTTTAGTATTGAAATTGATGCTGGCAGTTTTGCTGATGGCGACCGTTTTGAAATTAGACCTAATGCGGGCGCTGCAGCAGGGCTCAATGTGGCAATGACAGATCCAAGAGGCATAGCTGCAGCTGGGCCTAATATCTCAGCTGACTCAGGCAACTCAGGTAACACCAGTGTAAAGCTCACAGACATTGACCGAACTCATGCCAGCTTCCCTGAAACGGGTAGTGAGCTTACCGTCAAAATTGATACCGCTAAAAATACTTTTCAAGTACTGGATGCCAACGGAACTATCGTTGGGCCATCAGCGCCGTTTACCCCGCCGCAAATTGACACCGGCTTTGGTTTTAGTTTTGAAATTAACGACTCATCTTCAGCAGGGGTCACTGACAGCTATAGCTTTGATTTGTCCTTTGCCGAAGGCGACAACAGTAATGCGGTTGCTATGGCGCAATTGGCCGATGCCAACATTATGAATAATGGCTCAACCACCTTAACCGGGGTGTTTGAAGGCACCAAACTGGATATCGGCAGCAAAACGCAAGCTGCAGCGGTGAGCTTGGCCTCAAATGATGCCATGTATCAGCAAGCCTATAACCGAGTGCAAAGTGAGTCTGGGGTAAATTTAGATGAAGAAGCGGCCAATTTAATGCGCTTTCAGCAATCGTATCAAGCTTCAGCTCGCATCATGACAACTGCCCAGCAGATGTTTGACTCATTACTTAGCTCAGTTCGCTAGGAGAATTAATTATGCGAATTTCTACTGCGCAAATGTTTCAGCAAAACAGCTACAGCATAGCAAAAGGCCAATCTGAAACCAGCAAAACCCTCCTGCAATTAGCCACAGGTAAAAAAATTAATACCGCCGGAGACGACCCTGTGGCCGCCATTGGTATCGATAAGTTAAACCAGCAAAATAACTTAGTTGATCAGTATTTAAGAAATATTGATTACGGTGAAAACCACCTTAATCAAACAGAAACCTTACTGGGGGATTTAGATAATTTAGCTGGCAGCATGAAAGAGCAATTATTGCGTGGCTCAAACGGCAGCATGACCGACAACGAGCGGCAAACTATTGCCGATGAAATGCAAAAAACGCTCGATCAAATGCTTGCCATTGCCAACAAAAAAGATGAGTCAGGCAATTACTTATTTGCTGGCAATAAAACTGGCAGCGCACCATTTGAGTTTGATGCCAATGGTCAAATTATTTACAACGGCGACTCAGGCACCCGCGAAAGCATTATTGCCTCAGGGGTGCTGACTGACACCAATATGCCCGGTGATGCTGTTTTTATGAACGCGCTCAATGCCATGGGCGATTATAGCGCCAATTATATGGCAGGCCAGCAAGGTGAGTTTAGCGTCGATAGCGCCAAAATTACCGATAGTGCAGCACATATTGCAGATACTTATCAGTTTGCTTTTATCGACAATGGTGCAGGTGGGGTGGATGTTGAAGTCAGAGACAGCGCCAATAACGTACTGACAACAGTGGCAGATTTTGATAGTTCAATGCCAATTAAGATAAATGGCATGGAAGTAAAGCTAGATGGCGAGCCGATGGCGGGCGACAGTTTTACCCTTGAGCCTATGGCTGAGATCAGTATTTTAGACAGTTTTAGCCAGGCAATTAGCTTGCTGCAAAGTGGCGACAAGATACAAACCCCACAAGGTAAAGCGGAGTTGGCACAGTTGTTGAATAATATCGATAGTGGTGTCAATCAAATGAGCGCTAAGCGCGGTGAGGTTGGCAACAGCTTAAAAGTAATGGACCAGTACAAATCGAATCACACCGACGAGAAGGTGATCAACGCATCAGCCTTATCGATGTTAGAAGATTTAGATTATGCCGAAGCCATTATTGAGTTTGAAAAACAGCAGTTAGCACTTAATGCCGTATCAAGTGTTTTTAGCAAGGTAGGTTCAACGAGCTTGTTTGATTACATCTAACAAGCGCGATGAAACTGCAATGTCAGTCATTGGGAAACTGTATTTTTAGGCTGATATAAGCAATTGCCTTATATCAATAAAGCCTTATATGAATATCAAGTACCCAAAAACTAACAACAACGTTTAATGTTAATTTATTCATTTAATTTTGTTTAAAGGTTATTGAGTCAACCGTTTTCAGCCGCGAAATAATATGGATAGAGCGGCTGGGTCAATAACTTTATTAACAAGTTTAGCCAAGCGCTTAGCCTTGGCAATGCTACTAAAAAAGGAAAGTATCATGGCTATTTCAGTTAATACCAACGTCACCGCAATGAAAGCGCAAAACAGTTTAAATGGCGCTAATGGCAACTTGCAAACCTCAATGGAGCGTTTATCATCTGGCCTGCGCATTAACAGCGCTAAAGATGATGCAGCAGGCCTGCAAATTTCAAACCGTATGACCAGCCAAATCAATGGTATCGGGGTGGCAATGCGTAATGCCAATGACGGTATCTCAATTGCGCAAACGGCTGAAGGCGCGATGCAAGAATCCACCAATATCTTGCAACGTATGCGTGACTTATCACTGCAATCTGCTAACGGTTCAAACTCTGCAGAAGATCGCGGCGCTATGCAAAAAGAGCTTGGGGCTTTGCAGTCAGAGTTAACCCGTATTTCAGACACCACCACGTTTGGTGGTCAAAAGTTAATTGATGGCTCCTATGGTACTCAAGCATTCCAAGTAGGCTCAAATGCTAATGAAACCATTTCGGTATCGCTAAAAGCGACTGGTGCAGACGATATCGGTATTAACGAAGCTAAGGGTGCAGGTACTAGTTTTGGTGTTGCAGATGGAACGGCATTATCAACAAAAAAAGCTACGAATGGCAGCTTGTCAATTAATGGAACGTCAGTTGCTATAAGTGCAGCCGGAGCAGCTACTGTTGCTGATGAGATTAACGCTGCAAATACTGGTGTGACAGCTGAAGCAAGACTTGAAACTACTATTGATAAGCTTGACTCTGCCAGTGATGGCGACCTTGAAATTGGCGGTAAGAAATATGATTTAGCCACTTATGGTGGTGATATGGAGAGCCTTGCTGCAGATTTATCAAAAGATGGTTTTGAAGCGTCTGTTAATGATGCGGGTGCGATTAATTTGAAAACAACGGGTGTAGAAGGTATCGAGATTACGGGTAATACGGCCGGTGCTGTTGAACTTGGTGGTAAAGCAGCAGGTGCTGCTGCAGTATCTGTTTCATCTGAGCTACATTTATCATCAAAAGAGAGCTTTACAGTTGCTGACGATGGTACAGCTGATGTGGGTGAGTTAATTAGCTCAGCATCATCTTCTCTTACATCTGTGAATTCAGTTGATATCAGTTCAGCGGACGGTGCTCAAGATGCATTGGCGATTATTGATGGCGCGATAGCAGGCATTGATTCACAACGCGCAGACTTAGGTGCGGTGCAAAACCGCATGAACTTTACCATTAATAACTTAAGCAACATTCAAGCTAACGTGACTGATGCCCGCAGTCGCATTCAAGATGTGGATTTTGCCTCAGAAACGGCGCAGTTAACTAAGCAGCAGATTCTGTCACAAACCTCATCAGCTATGTTGTCGCAAGCCAACCAGTTGCCACAAACTGCCTTGTCATTGCTAGGTTAATAACTATTTAGCTAGCGAGTTAAGGAATAACTATAAGCGCAGTGTAATCGCTTTAATTAATTTGCTGAGCTTAAAATCAAAGCAGCCTTTATAGGCTGCTTTTTTGCATTTAAGCTTTTTAAATGCTGTTGCTAAAATAGTCGTTTAAGCGAGTTTATTGCGCGTTAAATCGCCTTTTTTAATTGAATTTAATAAAAAGTTTTAATTTTTTGCTAAAGCTTTTTTAGTCGCCGCCGTTACAGTATTTGTCGAAGATAAGTATCGTCTGACCTGAGTGGCAGGCACTATTAAATATAAGAGAGGCAATACATGGCTATTTCAGTTAATACTAACGTCACTTCAATGAAGGCTCAGAACTCATTAAATGGTGCCAATGGCGGTCTGCAAACGTCAATGGAGCGTTTATCATCAGGGTTGCGCATTAACAGTGCTAAAGATGATGCGGCAGGTCTGCAAATCTCAAACCGTATGACCAGCCAAATCAACGGTATCGGTGTCGCAATGCGTAATGCTAATGATGGCATTTCAATTGCGCAAACTGCAGAAGGTTCAATGCAAGAGTCAACCAACATCTTGCAGCGTATGCGTGACTTATCACTGCAATCAGCTAACGGTTCAAACTCAACTGATGATCGTGAGTCAATGCAGAAAGAGATCTCTTCATTACAAAGTGAATTAACGCGTATTTCAGATACGACGTCTTTCGGTGGTCAGAGTTTGCTTGATGGTTCGTATGGCACTCAAGCATTCCAAATAGGCTCAAATGCTAATGAAACCATTTCGGTATCGCTAAAAGCGACTGGTGCAGACGATATCGGTATTAACGAAGCTAAGGGTGCAGGTACTAGTTTTGGTGTTGCAGATGCAACGGCATTATCAACAAAAANNATTCAAGATGTGGATTTTGCCTCTGAAACGGCGCAGTTAACTAAGCAGCAAATTCTGTCGCAAACCTCATCAGCGATGTTGTCGCAAGCTAACCAGTTACCGCAAACGGCATTGTCTCTTTTATAATGACATCGAAGCGTTAATTAACTTCGCGCTAAGAACGCACTGGCATTACGCTAAGGCTAGAATTAAAGGGAGACTCGGCAACGATTCTCCCTTTGTGCTTTTTAGTAAAGTGAATCATGGGTCACTTGTTTGGGTGACTGTTTTTGTATGGCAATTGCCGCATCGGTAACTAAGTTGAATTTTTTATTGATTTAAACTTAGTTGGCGCATTAATTGCTTGAATTATTGAGTTTGTCGAGGTGCACCATGGAAGTCAATATCACCAATGTAGCCAATGCTGCAATGCGTAAAGATAGTTTAGCCACCCTTGCAGAAAAAAATGCCGCCCAAGCATCAACCGCACTGGCTGAAGAGGGAATTCAACAAGCCGGCGATGTGGCGCGCACCACAGATAAAGTCAATGAAACGGCCAAAACCGATGCTGAGCAGTTGCAGCATGCGGTTGATGATATTAATCAGCAATTATCGCTAATGCAAAAAGGCTTAGCCTTTAATATTGACGAAGAGTCAGGGGAGGCGGTGGTTAAAGTTATTGACGTTAAAACTGGTGATTTAATTCGTCAAATTCCCAATGAAGAAGCATTAAAAATGGCGAGCAAGCTCACAGACATTGCCAGTATTTTTATGGAAACTGCAGTGTAGTCATTGTTTTAAAACAATAATCATAAAAGTTATGATTATTCCAAATTAGATAGCAGATATTGCATTAAAGAGGTCGCTATGGGGTTAACATCGGTAGGTATTGGTTCAGGCATGGATATCGCAGGTATTGTTACTGCGCTAGTTAATGCTGAAAGCGCCGGTAAAATTGCGAGTTTTGATACCTCTGAAGGCAAGCTAAATGCGCAGATATCCGGTATTGGGTTACTAAAAAGCTCACTGTCAGAATTCCAAGATAAACTCGAACTATTGACAGATTCTGCAACCTTTGACAGCCATAAAGTGTCCCAATCCAATAGTGATTATTTTAAAACCACGGTAGATGAAAGTGCAGTACCGGGTAAATATCAAGTCATTGTCGAGCAATTAGCCCAGAGTCAAAAAGTTGGCTCTGCTGCCGTGGCAGATGCTGATAGCCCCATAGGTGAAGGTTCGTTAAGTATTGGTGTTGGCAGTGACAGCTTTGATATTGAGGTTGGCGCTGAAGACAGCTTAACTGACATCATGGAAAAGATTAACGCCGCTGAAGATAATGATGGGGTCACCGCCACCATTATTAATGGCGATAATGGTCCGCAGCTTATTTTAGGTTCTAAAAATACCGGCACTGACAATTTAATTACCGTTACCGCAACTGACACCGATGGCGGCACAGGCTTAGCCGATGCCTTTGCCATGACGGAACTCACCCCAGCCCTTGATGCGATATTAACGGTTGATGGCGTCAAGGTGACTTCAAGCTCAAATGATGTCAGTGACATTATTACCGGGGTTAGTTTGGAACTGACGGATGCTGATATTGGCAAAACCACCACCATTACGGTGGATGAAGATACCGATAAAGCCTCATCAGCAATTGAGGGGTTTGTTGAGAGTTATAACGCCTTAATGACCACGATTCAGGACTTGTCTCGCTATGATGCAGCCACTGAAAATGCCGCTATTTTACAAGGCGACCCACTGCCGCGAAGCTTACAAAGTCAGCTCAGAAATATCATTTCCAGTAGTTTTGAAACCAGCTCTGGCAGTGGCTCACAAATGCTGATGAATATTGGTATTACTACGACCCGTGAAGGTTTGTTAGAAATTGATGATGATAAATTATCAGAGGCCATCGAAGCTGATAAAGGCGGCATTAAAGAGATGTTTATTACTGAGGATACTGGCCTAGCGTCACGACTGGATACCTTTGTAGATAGCTACCTTGAACCCGGTGGCATTATTGATGGCCGTAATGACACCATTGATAATCAGTTATCACGCCTTGAAGACAGTCGAGAAGCATTAGATTTAAAAATGAGCGCCTACAGTGACCGTTTATATAAGCAATTTAATGCCATGGATTTAGTGGTGGCAAGCCTTAACTCCCAGTCGAGCTCTTTATTTAATGCCTTAGATTCAATGCCTGGCGTGGTGAAGAAGACTTAATACAAATTCAATAGGGCTACTTGGCGATGCTTTGGCGATGTAACTCGCTTTTGAGCCCTAAATACTGCTTAACATTATTTCCCCTACGTTGGAGTACTCAGTGAATCCCATCCTTAGTGAACTTGAACAACTCAATTCAGCAGCGTTTTCCGCTATTACGCAAATAGAACAGGCTAAACCGGAAGATGAACAAGTTGATGAGTTGGTATCACAATTGCAGGTACTTATTCAACGGCGTCAAATTGTCATTCAAGCGTTAGTTAACGATGATAGCGTTACTGATAGAGCAATACTTGAAAGTCAGTTTGATTACACTCAATCTTTATTTATAAAGGCTACGAGAGTGTTAGAGCATCGCAAGCTATTACTTCAGGCTGGCAATGCGGCTAAGCGCCAAATAAACGTATATAAATCTATAGATGCAAATAGGTAGGTAATTATGAGAGGTTCACTGCAGACATATCGCAAGGTATCAATCGAAAGTGGCATGGCAGTGGCGTCGCCACACCGAATTATACAAATGTTATTAGCAGGTGCACTTGAAAGACTTGCTCAAGCAAAATATGCCATTGATCAAGGTGATATCGCCAGCCGTGGTGAGTTATTGGGTAAGGCTATTGGCATTGTGTCTGGGCTTAATGGCAGTTTAAATATGGAAGCCGATGGTGATGTCGCCGGAAATTTAACTCAGTTATATGACTTTATGTTGCGCAGATTATCAGATGCTAACATCAATAATGATGCTGAAGCCATTGATGAAGTAGCGGGGTTGTTACGAACCATTAAAGAAGGTTGGGATGCTATCCCAGAAGAAATGCACCAAGTAACCTCTGAAGCTAGTTAAGTGTTGATTAACAAAAGGCGCAGCAAGCGCCTTTTGTCGGTTTTCAATGCCGTAAAGCCGGTCACAGTTTGTTGGCATTTGTGTGTAAAGTAGTCTGTTGGTTTCATAAATCAATGAGATGCTGTAATTTTGTGGTTTGTCACTTGATTCTCACTGGCTGATAATACAATATTCATTTTATAAAAACGTTTAGACTATATTGCGCAGATGTCCGTGTTTACACTATGTGTAACCAAAGCGTATAGGTAGGATGTTGTATTAATGTATTTGTGGTAAGTTTGTCACCAAATATTTATCCATATTGCATATAATAATCACAATCAAGTCGCACTTCCGTTTTATCTCGTATAGCGTGATAATGGCTGTGAAATAATAATAACTCGAGCTTTGGCCTTCTTAATGATGCAAATAGAACAACGAATATTAATTGTTGCTGACCCTTCTGAGCGTGTCTCTCGTCTTTGTTGTATTTTTGATTTTTTAGGTGAAAAGTATCATCTAATTACTAAAGACGATCTTGCCTCATTAACCGCAGACTGTCGTTATCGGGCGTTAGTGCTTGATACCCAATCAGTCACGGCTGAGTTTATTAAAAGCGTGAAGTCATCAATGCCTTGGCAGCCAGTGCTATTATCAGGTGAAAGTAACCTTAATGGTGGCAACGTATTAGGCACCATTGCTGAGCCAATAAGCTACCCGCAATTGACCGAATTACTGCATTTTTGTCAAGTCTATGGCCAAGCTAAACAGCCGCAAACACCCACCAGCGCTAACCAAACTAAACTATTCAGAAGTTTAGTGGGCCGCAGTGAAGGTATTGCCAATGTCAGACACCTTATTAGCCAAGTGGCCAGTTCTGACGCAACCGTGCTGGTACTGGGTCAGTCTGGCACCGGTAAAGAAGTGGTAGCCCGTAATATTCATTACATGTCTGATCGCCGCGATGGACCATTTATCCCGGTCAACTGTGGTGCTATTCCGCCTGAGTTATTAGAAAGTGAACTATTTGGCCATGAAAAGGGCTCATTTACTGGGGCTATTTCAACCCGTAAAGGCCGCTTTGAATTAGCTGAAAATGGCACGCTGTTTCTTGATGAAATCGGCGACATGCCACTGCAAATGCAAGTAAAGTTACTGCGGGTATTGCAAGAAAAAGTATTCGAACGTGTCGGTGGTTCTAAAACCATCAATACCGATGTACGCATTGTTGCGGCCACTCACCGTGACTTAGAAACCATGATCAGCGAAAATGAATTTCGAGAAGATTTATATTATCGTTTGAATGTGTTTCCAATAGAAATGCCTTCATTAAGTGAGCGCAGTGATGATGTGCCATTATTATTGCAAGAGCTTGTGAGCCGTGTTTTTAACGAAGGCCGCGGTAAAATCCGCTTTACCCAGCGCGCAATCGAATCATTAAAGGCCCATAATTGGTCTGGTAATGTCCGCGAGCTGTCGAATTTAGTCGAGCGTTTAACGATTTTATTCCCTGGTGGCTTGGTTGATGTGAATGACTTACCAAGAAAATATCGTTATATCGATGTGCCAGAATATTGTGTTGAAGTCAGTGAAGAGCAGCAAGAGCGTGATGCATTAGCATCTATCTTCAGTGATGAGGAACCCATAGAGCTACCTGATACCCGCTTTCCAAGTGAATTACCGCCTGAAGGGGTAAACCTTAAGGATTTATTGGCAGAGCTTGAAATTGACATGATCCGCCAAGCGTTAGAGCAACAAGATAACGTGGTTGCCAGAGCCGCTGAAATGTTAGGCATACGCCGAACCACCTTGGTTGAAAAAATGCGTAAGTACGGTATGGGTAAAGATTAATCAAGCTCTTACCGACAGTAACTTACAGCTAAATAACAAATAGACAAAACGAGTAAAAAGCATGCATTAGGGCATGCTTTTTGCTTTTGCGCCGTTAAAAACTTTAAACTGGCATACCAAATGCATTGGTAGTACAAAGTTATTATTTTGACGGAGTGACCATGTATTCAGCGCAATCACTAGTAGAACAGCCGCAGTATTGTGATAGCTACAAACTAGCCGAGCCTGCAGCAATTGTCAGCGAGGCGCCAGCAGCGCCAATTACACTGCGTCAATCAGTGAACCTCGATCTGCAAGCTGAAACATCACGTCCGCAAAAGGCAGCTAATATGTCTAATCAAATGGCGCATATTCTTCAAGCTATGCCTTCAGGTGTAGTGATTATCAATGGTGACGGTATTGTGACCTTGGCCAACCCAGTCGCAACTGACTTATTAGGCCGGCCGCTGCAAGGGGCCAAGTGGTTTGACATTATTAACCGCGCTTTTTCACCCCAAGATGATGACGGTTATGAAGTGTCACTAAAAGATGGCCGCCGAGTAAAGCTGGCGATTACTCCGCTGTCGCCAGAGCCTGGGCAGTTAATTGTGTTAACTGACTTAACTGAAACCCGCTTATTACAGAAAAACCTATCTCATTTACAGCGCTTATCAGCACTGGGCAAAATGGTGGCAACCTTGGCGCATCAGGTCAGAACGCCGTTATCGGCCGCGATGTTATATGCATCAAACCTTGCTAGCCCTAAATTAAATGATACGGCTAAAAAGCGTTTTCAAGGCAAGTTAGTCGATAGGCTTAATGAGCTAGAGCGTCAAGTTAATGACATGCTACTGATGGCAAGAAACAAACAAGATGGCGCCGCAGAGTCGACATCTACTGCAGATATTATTGAGCCTGTGCTGGCAAATTGTGAGCCCATTGTTGAAAACAAACAGTGTAAATTACACTTTATTGATCAAACCGATAAACACATTATGGCTAACACGAATGCCTTAAGCTCGGCGATTAACAATCTGGTGATGAACAGCCTAGAGGCCAATGCCACAGAAATTCAGATTGTGACTGGCGAAGATGAACACGGCATTAATATCGATGTGATTGATAACGGTAAGGGTTTATCAAAAGAGATGCAGCAACAAGTATTGGAGCCTTTTTTTACCACTAAAAGCCAAGGGACAGGCCTAGGCTTAGCGGTAGTGCAAACCGTGGTGAGAAATCATGGCGGCAGATTACAGGTGACATCGCAGCCGCACAAAGGCAGCTTAATTCGACTATCATTTCCTATGGCTAAAGACACGGAACAAGCCAAAAAAATAGTGGAGGGATCCCATGAGTGAAGCCAAGTTACTGTTAGTTGAAGATGATGCTGCGCTGCGTGAAGCCTTACTTGATACCTTGATGTTAGCCCAATATGACTGCGTTGATGTGGGCTCTGCAGAAGAGGCCATTATTGCCATGAAAACCACGACGTTTGATATGGTTATCAGTGATGTGCAAATGGAAGGTATTGGCGGGCTAGGGCTATTAAACTATTTACAGCAAAACCATAGTAAAGTCCCCATTTTATTAATGACCGCTTTTGCCACCATTGACAGTGCGGTTAGCGCCATAAAACTTGGTGCGGCGGATTATCTGGCTAAACCTTTTGCGCCTGAAGTGTTGTTAAATCAGGTATCTCGCTACTTACCCCTTAAACAAAATTTAGGTCAACCTGTGGTCGCCGATGACAAAAGCTTGGCGCTACTGAATATTGCCCAGCGGGTGGCAAGCTCTGATGCCTCAGTGATGATCATGGGGCCAAGTGGATCGGGCAAAGAAGTGCTAGCACGTTATATTCATCAAAACAGCCCTCGAGCAGAAAAACCTTTTATCGCCATTAATTGCGCAGCAATACCTGAAAATATGCTTGAAGCCACCTTATTTGGCTATGAAAAAGGCGCTTTTACAGGCGCTTATCAGGCATGCCCTGGAAAATTTGAACAGGCTCAAGGCGGCACCATATTGCTTGATGAAATTTCTGAGATGGAGCTAGGGCTGCAAGCCAAATTGTTGCGAGTACTGCAAGAGCGTGAAGTTGAGCGTTTAGGTGGCCGTAAAACCATAGCCCTTGATGTGAGGGTACTTGCCACTTCAAACCGTGATTTAAAGTCCATGGCAACATCGGGCGCATTTCGAGAAGATTTATATTACCGCATTAATGTATTTCCACTAACCTGGCCTGCATTAAACCAACGACCGGCTGATATTTTACCCTTAGCAAGGCACTTGCTGGTTAAGCATGCTAAGGCATTTAATGTCTCACCAGTGCCAGAGTTAGATGAGATAGCTTGTCGTCGTTTATTGGCTTATCGCTGGCCAGGTAATGTCCGTGAGCTGGATAATGTTATTCAGCGCACCTTGATACTGAATAATGGCGAGGAGATAACTGGCGCGGATATTATTCTTGAAGCTGAAGATGTTACTTTGAGCCCCAATGAGCAACCCGTGGCCGCTGCTGAAACGGACGGGCTTGGGGGCGAACTGCAGGCTCAAGAGCATGTGATTATTTTGGAAACCTTAAATCTATGTAATGGTAGCCGTAAAGACGTAGCTGAGAAGCTGGGAATTAGCGCCAGAACATTGCGCTATAAAATGGCTAAAATGCGTGACTTGGGTATTCAAGTCCCTGCTTAAATATCGACGTTTAGTTCATCTTTATACTTAACTCTAAATTCTAAAATATTAGCTTAACCGCTTTGATGTTACTAAAGCGGTTCTATTTTGTGTGTTTTTCACCCTTTCAAGTTGTTTTTAAGCTCTTTTCATGGGCTTAAGTGTATTTAAGCTATTGTTGGCATCCTACTTGCTAATTCTATTGTAACTGTTTTTAAGTCGTCAAATATCCGACGAATGGAGTTTACAATGCAGATTAGTTCAAATCCTTTTTTACAAGAAATGCAATCCTTAAAGGGTGAGATTTCGCCTAATCTTGGCTTACCTATTCAAGCGGATATGATTCAAAAAGTCGGTAATACTTCTGGTGCTGACTTTGGCCAATTGTTATCTCAAGCGGTTGGTGGCGTGGCTGATTTACAATCAAACTCAGCTAATTTAGCCACCCGATTAGAGATGGGCGATAGCACTGTGACCTTATCTGATACCGTGATTGCCCGTGAAAAAGCCGGGGTTGCATTTGAAGCAACGGTGCAAGTGAGAAACAAACTTGTAGAAGCGTATAAAGAAATTATGAGTATGCCTGTTTAGGCTTTTGTTAATAGTATTGTTGTTGATATTCTGGTATTGAAGTAGGTAAATATTGTGAGCACAGATCTAGTATTAGATTCAGATAAAGTCGATAGCACAGGGATTCAGCAGGAAAATAAACCTGGCTTGAAAAGCTCGTTTGGTAGTGCTGACTTTATGCGTCAAATCACTATGATATTGGCTTTAGCTGTATGTCTTGTGCTGGCAGTATTTATGATTATTTGGGCGCAAGAGCCTGAATATAGGCCTTTAGGGCAAATGGAAACTGCTGAAATGATCCAAGTATTGGACGTTTTAGATAAGAATAAAATTGCCTATAAAATCTCCGGCGATGTAGTCAGTATTCCTGAAAACAAATATCAAAATGTCAAACTGCTGCTGGGCCGTGCAGGCGTTGAAGCCAGTAGTCAACCAACCGATTATTTAAGCCAAGACAGCGGTTTTGGTGTTAGTCAGCGCATGGAGCAAGCCCGCCTAAAACAAAGCCAAGAAGTTAATTTAGCCAGAGTGATAGAAGAGCTAAAAAGTATTAGCCGCGCCAAAGTGATATTAGCTATTCCCAAAGAAAATGTGTTTGCCCGTAATAAATCTAAACCTAGCGCTACCGTAGTTGTGAGCGTTCGTCGTGGTAGCCTTGGCCAAGAAGAAATTGACTCTATCGTTGATATTGTCGCCTCAGCAGTACAAGGCTTAGAGCCAAGCCGGGTGACAGTGACCGATTCAAATGGCCGCCTGCTAAATTCAGGTAGCCAAGATGGCGCCTCCTCAAGAGCCCGCCGCGAGCTTGAATTAGTGCAGCATCAAGAAGCAGAATATCGTAACAAAATCGATTCGATATTAATGCCTATTCTAGGCCCTGAAAACTTCACTTCTCAAGTGGATGTCAACATGGACTTCACCGCGATTGAGCAAACCGCGAAACGCTTTTCGCCTGATTTACCCGCTGTACGCAGTGAAATGACCATAGAGCGTAATTCAAGCGGTCAATCAATGGGTGGCATTCCAGGGGCATTAACCAATCAGCCTCCTATGGATTCAGATATTCCACAAGAAGCAGGCGCAGAGCAAACTACAGCGGTTAATGGCAATAGCCATCGAGAAGCAACCCGTAATTTTGAACTTGATACCACCATCAGCCATACCCGCCAGCAAGTGGGTGTGGTGCGCAGAGTCAGTGTGTCGGTGGCCATTGATTATAAACCGGGACCTGCTGATGAAAGTGGCATAGTGACCCGCATTCCGCGCACCGAACAAGAGCTAACCAATATTCGTCGCTTACTTGAAGGGGCGATGGGCTTTACCAGTCAACGTGGTGATAGCTTAGAAGTGGTCACAGTACCGTTTATGAACCAGCTTATTGAAGAGCTGCCCGCCGCTGAAATGTGGGAGCAGCCTTGGTTTTGGCGCGCGGTGAGATTGGTGTTAGGGGCGTTTTTAGTCTTAGTGCTGATTTTGTTTGTGATTCGCCCTATGTTAAATCGTTTGTTTAATAACGACGAAGTCGAGATGCCCGAAGAGCCGCGCTTAGGTCATGAATTGGCTGAGATTGAAGATCAGTATGCCGCCGATACCTTGGGTATGCTCAATAGCCAACAAGCAGATTATAGCTATGCCGATGATGGCTCGATTCAAATACCAAACCTGCATAAAGATGATGATATGATTAAGTCGATTAGGGCATTAGTGGCTAATGAACCTGAACTTTCTACCCAAGTAATTAAGAGTTGGTTACAAGAAGATGGCAAATAATACCCTGGCAGCACCCGTAGGCGAACAGCCTACTCTTGAAGAGCTGAGTGGCATTGATAAAACTGCTATTTTGTTACTGAGCTTAAGTGAAGCAGATGCCGCCTCAATCTTAAAGCACTTAGAGCCAAAACAAGTGCAAAAAGTCGGTATGGCCATGGCCGCCATGCAAGACTTTGGTCAAGAGAAAGTCATTGGGGTGCATAAGCTGTTTTTGGAAGAGATTCAAAAGTTTTCTTCCATTGGTTTTAACAGTGAAGAGTTTGTCCGCAAAGCATTAACTGCGGCCCTAGGTGAAGACAAAGCCGGTAATTTGATTGAACAAATTATTATGGGCAGTGGCGCTAAAGGCTTAGATTCGCTTAAGTGGATGGATGCACGCCAAGTGGCGACCATTATTCAAAACGAGCATCCACAAATCCAAACTATTGTTTTATCTTATTTAGAGCCTGATCAAGCGGCTGAAATCTTCAGTCAGTTCCCTGAAAATACCCGTTTAGATTTAATGATGCGCATTGCTAACTTAGAAGAAGTTCAACCAGCAGCTTTGCAAGAATTAAACGACATCATGGAAAAACAATTTGCCGGACAAGGCGGCGCACAAGCTGCGAAAATGGGCGGCTTGAAAGCGGCGGCCAATATCATGAACTTCCTTGATACGGGTGTTGAAGGCCAGATCATGGAAACCATGCGTGAATCTGATGAAGAAATGGCGCAGCAAATTCAAGATCTGATGTTTGTGTTTGAAAACTTAATTGATGTAGATGATCGCGGTATTCAAGCTTTGCTGCGTGAAGTTCAACAAGATGTGCTAATGAAAGCATTAAAAGGTGCTGATGATCAGTTATCTGACAAAATTATTGGTAATATGTCTAAGCGAGCAGGTGAGCTATTACGTGATGATCTTGAAGCCATGGGGCCGATAAGGATCAGTGAAGTGGAAATGGCTCAAAAAGAGATCCTTGCGATTGCGCGTCGATTAAGTGACAGCGGCGAAATTATGCTCGGTGGCGGCGGTGGTGATGAGTTCCTATAGTCCGATTTAAGCCGATTTTATAACGAGGTACAACCAGAGCAATCATGACTAAAGCTAATAACAATAATAACCTAACAGAAGTTGATGAAGATTTTAGCCATTGGCAATTACCGGATGTTTCCCAACAAAAAACTGACACTGGCTCAAATTTATTTGGCCAACTAGGACGTCAAAATTCCCAGCCTGTTGCTGAAGACAAGCCCCTTTTACCGCCTACCATGGCTGAAATAGAGCAAATTCGAGTTGAAGCTGAACAAGAAGGTTTTGAGCAAGGCCAGCTTGATGGGCTAGCGAAAGGCACGGAGCAAGGTCGGCTTGAAGGTTTAGAGCAAGGTCACGCTGAAGGCTTTAGCCAAGGAGAACAACAAGGTTATGAAGTGGGTTTAGCCAAAGCTAATGAGATGCTTGAGCGTTTATCTGGCTTAGTTGAGCAATTTGAGCAACCCTTATTAGTGCTTGATGCTGAAATTGAAGCTGAGCTATTACAGCTATCCATTAATCTGACCAAATCCATCGTCGGTAATGAATTACAAACTCATCCTGAACATATTTTATCTGTACTGCGTCAAGGGGTAGATTCGTTACCGATTAAAAAACAACAAGTCACTCTGAGGTTTAGCCCAGATGATGCTGCACTTGTTAATCAATTATACAGTGAAGCGCAATTAGCTAAGAATCGTTGGGAAATTGAAGCTGATCCATCTCTTAAAAACGGTGACTGCATCATTCACAGCGAGCGCTCCAGTGTCGACTTACGAGTTGAAGCGCGTATGAGTCAAGCTCTTAGTGGCTTGCAGCAACAGGTCGCAGCGATTCAGGCCAATGTGCAAACGATTAAGTCAGATTCAAGTCACTACACCACTAGCATTGCCGAGGATGCTAGCGAATGTAGCCTTAAGGTGGTGGGAGCAAAGCGGGATCAACTCACTGATGACAATGTTTCTTCTGTCGTACATGAAGAGGGTTTACACCTTGTTGATGAGGTAGATGATGCTAAATCGCCAACATCAGTTACTAAATAAATTTAAACTCCATAGTAATAAAGTCACCCCCATTCGGCCTGTGGCCAGTGGTCAGCTGGTTAGGGTTGTTGGCTTAACCCTCGAAGCTACCGGCTGTAGAGCCCCTGTCGGCAGTTTATGCTCTATCGAAACCATGGCCGGTGAGCTAGTGGCTGAAGTCGTTGGATTTGATGATGAATTACTTTATCTCATGCCCGTTGATGAATTAAGAGGGGTGTTACCGGGAGCAAGAGTGCAGCCTTTAGGTGAGCAGTCAGGGTTAAATGTCGGCTTAAGTTTACTTGGTAGAGTTTTAGACGGTAGTGGTTTACCCCTTGATGGCCTTGGACCATTAAATACTGAGCAACATGCCTCGCGTCATGCGCCGCCCATTAACCCTTTATCGCGCCGCGCGATTACCGAACCATTAGATGTGGGGGTTAGAGCCATTAATGCCATGTTGACCGTAGGTAAAGGCCAGCGGATGGGCCTGTTTGCCGGCTCTGGTGTGGGTAAAAGTGTGCTGTTAGGCATGATGACTCGCGGCACCACTGCTGACATTATTGTGGTGGGGCTGGTGGGTGAACGTGGCCGTGAAGTAAAAGAGTTTATTGAAGAGATTTTAGGCCCAGAAGGCCGAGCCAGATCTGTGGTGGTCGCAGCACCTGCTGATACTTCACCATTGATGCGATTACGCGCCTGTGAAACCTCAACACGTATTGCGGAGTATTTTAGAGACCTTGGCTATAACGTATTGTTATTGATGGACAGTTTAACCCGTTACGCCCAAGCCCAGCGTGAAGTAGCCTTGGCAGTGGGTGAGCCTCCGGCGACCAAAGGTTATCCGCCATCGGTGTTTGCTAAATTACCCCGCTTGGTCGAACGGGCAGGTAACGGCGGCCCAGGTCAAGGTTCGATTACCGCATTTTATACCGTGCTTACCGAAGGTGATGATCAACAAGATCCCATTGCCGATGCGTCACGGGCGATTTTAGATGGTCATATTGTGTTATCAAGAACGCTGGCAGATTCTGGCCATTACCCCGCGATTGATATTGAGCAGTCCATTAGCCGCGTCGCACCTATGGTGATTAGCACTGAGCATTTAGAGTCCATGCGTCTGGTTAAACAGATGTATTCACTTTATCAGCAAAATAGAGACTTAATTTCAATTGGGGCTTATTCCCAAGGCAGCGATCCACGCATTGATAACGCTATTCGGTTACAACCAGCGATGAATGCATTTTTACGCCAAGGATTTAAAGATGTTGTTTCCTTTGATAACAGTCAAACCATGGTTGGGCAGATTGCTGCTCAGTGTAAATAATGCGCCGAGCTGATCCATTAATCACAGTGCTTAAACTCAATAAAGAAGCAGAAGAACAGGCGGCTTTACAGCTTAAATCTGCACAATTAGAACTACAAAAATGTGAGGGGCAATTAGAGGCGTTAAATAATTATCGCCTCGAGTACATGAAGCAAATGAATGAAAATCAAGGCAAAACGCTAAGTGCCAGTGAATATCATTCTTTTCATGAATTTATTAAGCAAATTGACCAAGCACTAGTGCAGCAAGTTAATACCGTTAAAGAAGCACAAAATCAGACCCAACATCGACAAGTTAATTGGCAGCAAAAGCAACAAAAGCGTAAAGCGGTTGAATTGTTGTTAGCTAAAAATGATCAAAAAGCTCAGCAAATAGCCAATAAACAAGAGCAAAAAGCCTCAGATGAATTTGCGATGCAGCAGTTTATTCGTAAAACCCCGCGTTAAATTCCCTTATCCGTTTTTAGCCTAATTAATTTTTATTCTGGCACTCTTATTGCTTGGTTCGTTATTAATAATAAAAGCGTCAGCAATGTGACTTTCATAATTTTATAGCACCAAGTAAGTTTTCGGTGTTATTAACTCGGAGTTTGTTATGCAGCAAGTGAGTAATATTTTACTTGGAAATAGCAATAAAATGGCGAATTCCCCAACGGGAGAGACGCCGCAAGGTACTGATAGCTCATCTTTTTTGTCGGCGCTTAATCAAGTTTCTCAAACTGATGAGATGCAGGGTAACACTGAGCAAGCTTCTGAAAATAACACAGATATCAATCTGGTGGATGACAATGCCTCACAAGAGCATATTGCTGCAGAAACCGATATTGCTTTAATCTTTGCTCAAATTGACTTAGCAGAAAATTTTGAAACCAATAGCCAACCAACAGGTGGCAACATATTGCCGCTGGCTATTGAGGCCGATTCAACTACAGAATTTTTAAGTGACTATTCAGCTGAGCAACTACAAAATTTATCTGAATTTAGTGCAATGTCTGCAGCTGAGTTGTCAGCATTATCAGTCAAGGAGTTAAATCAGCTGATCACTGACTTTAACCAGCAAACTCCCATCCAAGGTGGAGCCTTACTCCCTTTGATTGAGTTAGCAACAACCAGCGCCATAGATAATGCTGAAAAACCAGCCCTTGCACTTAGCAGTGGCTTTAGTTCAATTCATAAAAACATAATGGATAACAATAGCGCTGCTGTTGATGTAAACAAAAACCTAGTTGATGTAAACAAAGGCTTAGTTGATGCAAACAAAACTTTAGGCGCTCCTGACAGTATTGAAGGCAAAATAACCTCAAAGGAATCTGGGGTTAACCTGAGTAAAGCTGAGTTCTCGGTATCCATGGATAAGTCTGCTATTCCTTCCTCTGCCAATAGTCCTAGTAGTAATGCCCTAGCAAATAATGCCATTGCCCTTAGCGCTGGTGAGTTTACTCTTGATGCAGAATCTGTGGATCTCAAGGCGATACAAAATCAAAGTAGCTTAACGTCAGTGCATAAAAGTGATGTGCCGCAATTTCAATTATCGTTACGCCAAGGATCTGAGTCGGTAGGGCAAATGCAGGAGATGATCCAAAAGTTCGCCCCTGTGATGAAGCAACAACTCATGACGATGGTAGGACAGGGCATTCAACATGCGGAAATTCGATTAGATCCGGCAGAGCTTGGCCATATGGTGGTCAGAGTTCAAGTTAATGGCGATCAAACCCAAGTGCAATTTCAAGTGGCGCAGACACAAACCCGAGACCTATTGGAGCAAGCTATTCCGCGGCTACGGGAAATGCTAGCAGAAGAAGGGCTGCAATTGGCTGACAGTCATGTTTCTCAAGACGGCGAACAGCAGAAAAACGCTGATTATGATGAGTCGAGTGCTAGTAATGACAGGCTTTTGGATGAAATTTCAGCACAAGAACTTGAGATAGTCACAAAACATGCCATGAGTGGCAGTTCAGCTATAGATTATTACGCTTAAGTCGGTAACCTATGGGTTAATGATCGCAAAATCAAAAACTAAGCTGAAACTTAGTTAACACAATAATAACAACAGCGTGATGGAATCATTTATGCCAGAAGAAGCTTCTTTAGAATTAACTACCCAGAACCCACCAAAAAGTATCAATAAAATGATTATTTTTTTGGTGGTTGGCATGTTGCTGCTGGCAGGCATTGCTGTGACAGTGCTGTTTTTTATTGGCGACAATGCGAAAGCGACTGCAAACTCACCTGCAACTGACATAAGTACTGCAACTGTAGTAACTGATGCTGCTACTGGTAAGGCAAATTATGTGGGTATGCCAAGACCATTTTTATTCAATCTAGCGGGTGCTAATCGTTCACGTTTAGTTGAAATAAAAGTGCAGTTAATGGTGCGAGGCGATGACGGCGTTACTGCAAAAATGCACATTCCTTTAATTGAACATGCGCTTTTAAACACATTTAGCGCAGCAGATGTACAAAAGCTAAGTACCCAAGCGGGTAAAGATGAATTACGCCAATTAGCCCTATTAAATGTTCAAAATACATTGCAACCCATAACCGGCCAAAAAGTCGTTGAAAGAGTACTTTTTACTGGTTTTGTAATGCAATAACGCCATGAAAAATCCAAGGTGATGATGTGAGTGATTTATTAAGCCAAGACGAAATTGATGCGCTACTCCATGGCGTCGACGATGTTGATGAAGATGATATCTATGATACTGATGAAACCAGAGCATATGATTTCTCCTCTCAAGATCGCATTGTTCGTGGGCGAATGCCAACCCTTGAAATTGTAAATGAACGTTTTGCTCGTCACTTACGCATCAGCATGTTTAACATGATGCGCCGTGCTGCTGAAGTGTCTATTAACGGCGTGCAAATGCTTAAGTTTGGTGAGTACGTTCATACCCTATTCGTACCAACCAGCCTGAATATGGTGCGCTTTAGTCCGTTAAAAGGCACGGCGCTTATCACCATGGAAGCAAGGTTAGTCTTCATTTTGGTGGATAACTTTTTTGGTGGTGATGGCCGCTTTCATGCAAAAATTGAAGGGCGTGAGTTTACTCCCACAGAGCGTCGTATCGTCCAGCTGCTATTGAAAATCATTTTTGAAGATTATAAAGATGCCTGGGCACCAGTAATGGATGTTGAGTTTGAGTATTTAGACTCAGAGGTCAACCCTGCCATGGCCAATATTGTTAGCCCAACAGAAGTGGTGGTCATTAACTCTTTTCATATTGAAGTGGATGGCGGCGGCGGTGATTTTCATATCACCATGCCATATTCGATGATCGAGCCTATTCGTGAGCTGCTTGATGCCGGTGTTCAAAGTGATAAACAAGATACTGATATGCGTTGGGGACAAGCATTGCGTGATGAGATCATGGATGTGCAAGTAGGGATTGATGCCAACATCATTGAGCATGAAGTGACATTAAGAGATGTGATGGGCTTTAAAGCTGGGGATATTATTCCTATTGAGCTGCCTGAGCATGTGATGATGCGAGTTGAGGACTTACCGACTTACCGCTGTAAGCTAGGTCAATCCCGCGAAAATCTGGCATTAAAAATTAGCGAAGTTATTCCAAGGCCTGAAACGGCGAAATCAGAATTACAGCTAATTACTCGTAAAGGCAAAGCCCGCGATCTTACTGTGCTATAGATAGGCTTATTTCAAAAAAAGTTTTATTTTAACAATCTTTTTTAAAAAGTTTTTTTAAACAAGGTGCTGAAATTAATAATAATTTATAGATTTAATAATTATTGTCCGTGAATGTTTAACGGATAACATGTCAGAATTTTAAGGTGAAATAAATGAGTGATACCGATGATTGGGCTGCAGCAATGGCAGAGCAGGCACTTGAAGAAGCAAAAGAAGCTGAACAAGTCGCCCTTGATGAACTGGTAGATGAAGCCGCGCCAATCTCGCATGATCAAGCTGAAAAGCTCGATGCCATTATGGATATACCGGTAACGATTTCGATGGAAGTCGGTCGCAGTTTTATTAGTATTCGTAACTTGCTGCAACTGAACCAAGGTTCGGTGGTCGAGCTAGATCGGGTGGCGGGTGAGCCCCTTGATGTGATGGTAAATGGCACGCTTATCGCTCATGGCGAAGTGGTTGTGGTGAATGACAAGTTTGGTATTCGTCTGACAGATGTGATTAGCCAAACAGAACGCATTAAGAAGTTAAAGTAATCGAACAAGCATTAAGGATTTAACCCTGTGTTGAATGTGTTCTCCTCGCTAGCGTTAGCTAGCTCTGCGCTTACTGACACGGCAACAACCGCAGTTGCCACAACCGTGTCTAAAGCCCCAGAAACATCAAATGTGGCTGCGCTTTCAAGCATGGTGGGCGGGCTTATTCTCGTTATCGCCATCATCTTTTTACTGGCATTTATTGTCAAAAAATTAAACTTAGTGCAGTCAAATCAAGGGGTGATAAAAACCATTGCCATGACGCCACTTGGTCAAAAAGAAAAGTTGGTTCTGGTTGAGCTTGAAGGTCAGCAATATCTGTTAGGGGTGACCTCACAGCAAGTTAACCTTATTGATAAGCTAGACACAAACGTTGAAATAGAAAGCACTAGTTTTGCCACTCGTCTCAAGCAAGCCAAAGCGCAAGCAACAGTCAAGGCCAAGGATCTGCAATAATGAAAAGATGGATAGTGCTGGCTTTGTTGGCTGGATTAATGTTCACGCCAGTTAGTTTTGCAGAAGATGGCTTACTAAAAGCAGTGACAGTGACTGCAGGGGCTGACGGCAGTACCGAATATTCAGTCACTATGCAGATTTTACTGCTAATGACGGCCATGAGCTTTATTCCAGCAATGGTAATAATGCTGACCTCATTTACCCGCATCATCGTGGTGCTATCAATTTTGCGCCAAGCATTAGGTTTGCAGCAAACCCCATCAAATCAGGTGCTCATTGGCATTACCATGTTCATGACCTTTTTTATCATGGCGCCAGTATTTGATAAAATTCATGCTGAAGCGGTAAAACCTTACATGAATGAAACTCTGACAATGCAGCAAGCCTTTGAAGTGGGTAAAGAGCCCTTAAGGCAGTTTATGTTGGCGCAAGTCAGAACCACAGATTTAGAAACCTTTGTCGAAATTTCAGGTTATACCGATATCACTTCCCCTGAGCTGGCTCCGATGAGCGTTTTGATACCAGCGTTTATCACCAGTGAGCTTAAAACCGCGTTTCAAATTGGCTTTATGTTATTTGTGCCATTTTTGGTATTGGATTTGGTGGTCGCCAGTATTTTGATGGCAATGGGTATGATGATGTTATCGCCGATGATTGTGTCCTTGCCCTTTAAAATCATGCTGTTTGTGTTGGTTGATGGTTGGGGCTTAGTACTGGGCACCTTGGCCAGTAGTTTCGGCACTTAGGTTTAGGGAGCAGGGCTAATGTCACCAGAGTCATTGATTGATATTTTTCGTGAGGCGCTGTCCGTTATCGTGCTCATTGTCTCGGCTATTATCTTACCGGGTTTATTTGTCGGTTTGATTGTGGCGGTGTTTCAGGCTGCCACCTCCATTAATGAACAAACCTTAAGTTTCTTACCGCGTCTATTAATGACCCTGTTTTCACTGATGTTTTTAGGCCATTGGCTGGTGCAAACCATGATGGATTTTTTCTATAATATGGTGGATATGATCCCGCAGGTTATAGGTTAGGTCATTGGATATTCTGTTCGAGGAAATTAGCCAAACCATTGCCGCCTATATTTGGCCGCTGTTTCGTATTTCTTCAATGCTAATGGTAATGACGGTCTTTGGCGCCAATACGACTCCGTCGCGGATCCGCTTATTATTGGCGATGGCCATCACCATTGCCGTTGCGCCGGTACTGCCAAAAACAGCATATGTGGAGCTATTTTCATTAACTGCAGTATTTGTTTCAGCTCAGCAGATTTTAGTGGGCACAGCTATTGGTTTTGTGACCATTTTAGTGATGCAAACTTTTGTATTAACAGGGCAAATTATTGGTATGCAAACCAGTTTAGGCTTCGCTTCCATGGTGGACCCAGGCTCCGGTGAGCAAACCCCGGTAGTGGGTAACTTCTTTTTATTGCTGGCGACCTTGATTTTTTTAAGTGTAGATGGTCATTTATTGATGTTTAAAATGCTGGTGGCCAGCTTTGAAACCATTCCGGTTTCAACCGAAGGCTTTAGCATTGCCAATTATAAAAAACTTACCGAGTTTGGCAGTTATATGTTTGGCGCGGCGTTAACCATGTCAATATCAGCGATTGTGGCATTATTGCTTATTAACCTCTCGTTTGGAGTAATGACCCGGGCTTCACCGCAGTTGAATATTTTTGCCATCGGTTTTCCAGTGACTATGGTCAGTGGCTTATTTATTCTCTGGCTGACCCTAGGCCCTATCATGTCTCATTTTGATCAGGTGTGGCTGCAAGCCCAGCTGCTGATGTGTGATATTTTACAACTGACCTGTCACATTGACGGTTCCATAAGCCAGTAGGGACAAGATGGCAGAAGATACCGGTCAAGAACGCACCGAGGACCCCACCGCCAAGCGACTGGAACAGTCCCGTGAAAAAGGTCAGGTCGCCCGCTCTAAAGAGTTAGGAACCGCAGCAGTATTATTAGCATCTGCTGTGGGGTTTGCGTTTGTTGGCCAAGATCTGGCGCGCAGCTTACACAGCGTGATGACGCAAATGCTCACCATGGAGCGGGATCAGATCTATGACACCAACTCTATGTTCCTAGTTTGGGGGGTTATTGGCGCTGAGCTTGCTTGGCCATTATTCAGTTTCATTGCTTTTCTCGCCTTTATTGCCTTCCTTGGCAATATTGTCTTAGGCGGTATTACTTTTTCGGTTAAAGCTTTTATGCCTAAGGGCAGTAAAATGAACCCTGCTAAAGGCTTTAAAAGAATGTTTGGCACCCAGGCCTTAGTTGAACTAACTAAAGGTATTGCTAAATTTTTGGTGGTGGCAATATCGGCGTATTTTTTATTGTCGTTTTATTTTTACGATATTTTGACCTTATCTATGGGTCATTTACCGGGAAATATTTACCATGCGCTGGATCTATTGGTATGGATGTTTATTTTATTGTGTTCATCAATGCTATTGATTGTGGTGATTGATGTGCCATTTCAAATATGGAACCACAATAAACAGCTTAAAATGACCAAACAAGAAGTTAAAGACGAGTATAAAGACTCTGAAGGTAAGCCTGAAGTAAAAGGCCGTATTAGGCAATTGCAGCATGAGATGGCCAATAAACGCATGATGTCTGAAGTGCCCAATGCCGATGTGATTGTGGTTAACCCAGAGCATTACGCTGTGGCAGTAAAATATGATGCCAGTCGTTCATCTGCGCCATTTTTAGTGGCAAAAGGGGTTGATGATGTGGCCTTTAAAATTCGCGAAATAGCCCGAGAGCACGAAGTGCCAATTGTATCAGCGCCGCCGCTAGCCAGAGCCATATATCATACAACTAAAATTGACCAACAGGTACCGGAAGGACTATTTACCGCCATTGCACAAATCTTAGCTTACGTATTTCAGTTAAAACAATACCAAAAGGGTCGCGGTAAACGTCCAAAACCTATTCCGCTCAATCAACCTATTCCGGATGATTTAAAACATTAGCTGCGGTGTTTTTAGGCACTCAAACCGCAACAGCTGCTATTAACTAATAGCTTGGCTTAGTAATTGCATTTCGCTGATGTCAGCGTCAAAAATATTACGAAAGGGTTTACGGTTAATGGATGTAAAGACAGCGCTAGGTCAAGCAAAGCAAATACGATTTAGCACATTCAAAGGTATTGGTACCCCTTTATTGGTGCTGGCTGCATTAGGTATGGTGGTATTGCCGATGCCGCCATTTCTGCTTGATATTCTATTCTCCTTTAACATTTCCCTCGCTTTAATCGTGTTACTTGTCGCTATTTATAGTGATCGCCCACTAGATTTTGCCGCATTTCCGACTGTTTTACTGGTGGCCACCTTATTACGCTTAGCATTGAATGTGGCCTCAACACGAATAGTGTTACTTGAGGGGCATAACGGTGGTGACTCCGCGGGTAAAGTGATTGAAGCCTTTGGTTCGGTGGTGATTGGCGGTAACTATGCTGTGGGTTTAGTGGTGTTTTTAATCCTGATCATCATCAACTTTGCCGTAGTAACCAAAGGTGCGGGGCGTATTTCAGAAGTGAGCGCGCGTTTTACCTTGGACGCCATGCCGGGTAAACAGATGGCCATTGATGCCGATTTAAATGCCGGCACATTAACTCAAGATCAGGCACGTATTCGCCGTGCTGAAGTGACGAAAGAAGCTGACTTTTATGGCGCGATGGACGGTGCGTCAAAATTTGTGAAAGGGGATGCTATTGCTGGGATTATGATTCTGGTGATTAATATCCTTGGCGGTTTTGTCATCGGCATGGTGCAGCACGGCTTGGATTTTTCAAGCGCGGTGGAGATTTATACCTTACTGACCATTGGTGATGGTTTGGTGGCGCAAATACCCGGATTGCTTTTATCTATCGCCGCCGCCTTGATGGTGACGCGCCAAAATGAGTCTGGCGATATGGGCGGGATGATGATCAGCCAAATGTTCCATAGTCCTAAGTCTATGGCCATTGCATCAGCCGTGCTTTTTGTTATGGGTGTTGTACCTGGTATGCCACATTTCGCGTTTTTAACGTTCGCATTTATTACCGCAGGCGCAGCTTACTTTATTTATAAACGCAATAACGACAATAAAACCCTTGCGCTAGAAAAAGCAGTTAAAGGCCCAAGCGATGTCAAAGAGGCTGAGCCCAAAGAGCTAAGCTGGGAAGATGTACATCATGTAGACACCATTGGCCTTGAAGTGGGCTATCGACTTATTCCGCTGGTAGATAAAGGTCAAGGCGGCGAGTTACTCAGTCGAATTAAAGGGGTACGTAAAAAATTATCGCAGGAATTGGGCTTTTTGGTACCGGCAGTGCATATTCGTGACAACTTAGATTTATCCCCCAACTGCTATCAAATATCCTTAATGGGCGTGGTAGTTGGCGAAGCAGAAGTAAGACATGATTGCGAGTTAGCGATTAATCCAGGTCAGGTTTACGGCAAGCTTGATGGCATAGAGACCAAAGATCCAGCTTTTGGTTTAGAAGCCGTTTGGATAGCTCCAGCACAACGTGAACATGCGCAAACATTAGGTTATACCGTGGTTGATACCGCGACTGTTGTTGCTACTCATATAAGCCAGTTACTGACCAATAATGCGGCTAAATTATTGGGCTATGAAGAAGTGCAGCAGTTAATGGATATGCTATCGAAAAACTCGCCGAAGTTAGTGGATGGCTTTATACCAGACGTTATGCCGCTAGGTTCAGTGGTAAAAGTGATGCAAAACCTTCTTAATGAAGGAGTTTCTATCCGAGACTTGCGCACAATCGTGCAAACACTGTTAGAATACGGCAGCAAAAGTAATGATACTGAAGTGTTAACCGCTGCAGTACGTATTGCCTTGAAACGAATGATAGTGCAAGAGATCTCTGGGCCCGAATTGGAAATCCCTGTCATAACATTGGCGCCAGAGTTGGAACAGATGTTGCACAAGTCTATGCAGGCAACCGGCGGTGAAGGGCCCAATATTGAGCCAGGCCTTGCAGAACGTATGCAGAAGTCATTATTAGATGCTTCTCAGAAGCAAGAAATGGTCGGTCAACCAGCCATTTTATTGACATCAGGCATGCTTAGGTCAACTTTGTCGCGGTTTGTGAAATACACCATTCCTAATTTACGGGTTATTTCTTACCAAGAAATACCCGATGAAAAGCAAATACGCATAGTATCTGCAGTTGGGCAATAGCAATGACTTTCAGTTTGAAAGAGGTACGTAGTGAAAATTAAACGATTTTTTGCCAAGGATATGCGCTCAGCATTAGCTCAAGTCAAAGAGACTTTGGGCTCTGACGCGGTGATCATGTCGAATAAGAAAGTAACTGGTGGCATCGAAATTGTTGCAGCAGTTGACTACGATGAGCCTAAAGTTGATGTTGCAGTAAAATCGCCCGTTGCAGCCTTTATGGATGTGACTGAAGACCGTGTGTCAATTGGTGCTAATAAACCTGCTATTAAAGCACACACTAAAGTCAGCCCACCGCCAGTAGCTGATTCATTACAGGCGTTATTAGAAAAGCAGCATAGCCGCCTGCAGCAACAAATTTCCCAGCAACATGAAGAGCCGGAATTACCAGATTGGGCTAAACAGTTAGAAGCAAGCAAACCTGCAGCTAAAGAACCAAGACAGCATCAGCAACACATTGAGCCGTCTAGATCTCCAAATAAAGGTCATTCAGCTGAAATGGAAGCAATGCGCGAAGAGATGGCGTCACTGCGTGGTTTGCTAACTCATCAAGTTTCTTCATTAATGAAAGAACAGAAAAAACGCACCGATCCTGTGGGCGCGATGCTTGAAAGTAAATTAATTGCCGCAGAGTTCTCGCCTGCTGTCGCTGCCAAGTTATCCAGCCTAAGTCAGCAGTTTTCTCCCGCCGATTTAGTCAGAGCCTTACCCCAAAGTTTGGCCAACCTGCTCGATAACCAAGGTGACGATATTGTGCGCACTGGTGGCGTAGTCGCATTTGTCGGTCCAACTGGTGTCGGCAAAACCACTTCATTGGCTAAAATTGCTGCCAGATTTGCCGCTCATCATGGCCCAGAACAAGTTGCGTTAATTACCACAGATCATTATCGTATTGGAGCCTTTGAGCAATTGGCAACTTATGGCAAAATAATGGGCTGTCCAGTTAAACAAGCACATGATTTAACTGAATTAGAACAAATTCTTTATCAGTTTAAGAATCGTAAGTTAGTATTGATTGACACTGCGGGTATGGGGCAACGAGATTTACGCCTTTATCAGCAGTTAGATGATTTGATGGCAAACACCAGAATACCCATTCGTAGTTATTTGGTGATGTCGGCAACCTCTCAACGAAGAGTGTTACTCGATGCCGTAGAACATTTTAAAAGAATCCCGTTATCTGGGTGTATACTGACAAAATTAGATGAGTCAGTATCTATTGCTGGCGCATTAAGTGTATTAATCCAAAATGGGTTGCCACTAAGTTATGTTACTGATGGGCAGCGTGTTCCAGAAGATATGCAGGTTGCCGATACGCTTTCATTAGCAAGACAAGCGTTAGCAGCACTTAACGAAACAAAACCTCAAACGTCACCTGACACTGCGTGGTCAAATGACATGGCCTATGCATTCGAGTAAAGATATGACCCGAGATCAAGCAAGTGGTTTACGTATGATGAATCAACCAAATAACGATAAAGTAAAAGTAATTGCAGTCAGCGGTGGTAAAGGCGGCGTGGGTAAAACCAGTGTGTCGATTAATACCGCGGTAGCACTTGCTGAGAAAGGCAAACGGGTTTTAGTACTCGATGCCGATTTAGGACTCGCCAACGTTGATGTGATGTTAGGTATTCGAGCTGAGAAAAACTTATCTCACGTATTATCTGGCGAAGCAGAATTAGACGACATTATTGTTCGAGGCCCGAAAGGCATTGGTATTGTACCTGCCACATCAGGCACTCAAGCGATGGTGGAATTGACCCAAGCGCAACATGTTGGATTAATTCGTGCCTTTAGCGATATGAAAACCCAGTTTGATATTTTAATCGTTGATACCGCAGCGGGTATCTCTGATATGGTGCTGAGTTTTTCCCGTGCCTCACAAGATGTATTGATTGTAGTTTGTGATGAACCGACATCAATAACCGATGCCTATGCCCTGATCAAAATATTAAGTCGTGAGCACGGTGTGTTCCGCTTCAAAATTGTGGCAAATATGGTGCGCAGTTTGCGAGAAGGCATGGAGTTATTCGCCAAGTTAAGTAAAGTAACCGATAGATTTTTAGATGTGGCTTTAGAGCTTGTTGCGACAGTGCCATTTGATGAAAATTTACGTAAATCAGTACGTAAGCAGAAGTTGGTTGTGGAAGCATTTCCAAAATCACCAGCAGCCATTGCTTACCACGGTTTAGCCAATAAAATCATGAGCTGGCCTGTGCCACAGCAGCCTGGTGGTCATCTAGAGTTCTTTGTTGAACGTCTTGTTCAGCGCAAAGAAGTAAAAGAGGATACACCGAGTGAATAAAGCCGCCGCGTATACTCAGTTTGATAATAAAACCTCAATTGTTGAACAGTATGCACCGCTGGTAAAAAGAATTGCACATCATATGTTGGCAAGGCTGCCAGCATCGGTACAACTTGATGACTTATTGCAAGCTGGGATGATGGGGCTGCTGGAAGCATCATCAAAGTTTGATGGCTCTAAAGGCGCCAAATTTGAAACCTTTGCTGGGATCCGAATTCGTGGTTCGATGATCGACGAAATTCGCCGTGGTGATTGGGTGCCGCGCTCGGTACATCGTAACCAACGCCGTGTTGCACAAGTTATCGATGAACTGGGTCAAGAATTAGGTCGTGATGCCAGAGATACTGAAATCGCAGAAAAATTGGAAATATCTCTTGAAGAGTATCACCATATTTTAAACGATGTTTCAGTAGGAAAAGTTATTGGGATTGAAGACTTAGGTGTTTCAGAAGATGTGATTGTGTCTGATGAATTAACTGAGGATGAAAGTTTTGATTCTTTAGCCGAAGTGCAGTTTAAATCGGCATTAGCACAAGCAATTACCACATTACCCGAAAGAGATGCGCTAGTTTTGTCGCTATATTATGACGAAGCGTTAAATTTAAAAGAAATCGGTGCCGTTCTTGAGGTCAGCGAGTCGCGTGTTAGCCAGATTTTAAGTCAGGCAATGCTGCGTCTCAAAGGCAAACTCAAGCATTGGACACAGGTATAATTACTAATAAGAGCAACGAATTAAGCTCACCGGAGGAAACCTTGGACAAGAATATGAAGATACTGATTGTTGATGATTTTTCAACAATGAGACGTATCATAAAGAACTTGTTGCGAGACTTGGGATTTAATAATACTCAAGAAGCAGATGATGGCAATACCGCACTACCGATGTTACAAAAAAGCGATTTTGACTTTGTCGTAACCGATTGGAATATGCCGGGTATGCAAGGGATTGATTTGTTAAAAGCCATTAGAGCTGACGATTCATTAAAACACTTGCCAGTATTAATGGTAACAGCAGAAGCAAAACGTGAACAAATTATTGCCGCAGCGCAAGCTGGCGTTAATGGCTATGTGGTTAAACCTTTTACCGCAGCAACGTTAAAAGAAAAACTCGATAAAATCTTTGAACGTTTAGCCTAAGCAAAGGATAAGTTATGCAGGCAGCAATATCAGGGCTCATAGATCTTGAGCAAGCCCAGCAACTTGTTAAATTGCTTGAAGATGGACAACAAGAGCAAGCTGATGCGGTCATTCGTGACCTGTCAGTGCCAATACAACGTGAACTGTTTGATGAAGTTGGCAAGCTGACCCGTCAGTTACACAGTTCACTAAATGACTTTCAATTGGATACCCGTCTGGTTGAACTTGCTAACCATGAAATACCCGATGCAAAAGAAAGACTCAACTTTGTCATTGATATGACAGAGCAAGCTGCAAATAAAACCATGGATGCAGTTGAAGAATGTTTACCTTTGGCCGATACAATAATAAATAACATTCAATCGGTCACGCCAATGTGGGACAAATTGATGCGTAGGGACATTTCCTTAGTGGAATTTAAGTCCTTGTGTCATGACGTTCAACATATCATGTCCCATAGCGAACATGATTCAAATCGACTAAGAGAACTGCTCAATCAAATATTGATGGCGCAAGATTTTCAAGATTTGACTGGCCAAATGATCCGCCGAGTTATTGACTTAGTCATCGAAGTTGAAAGCAGTTTAGTGTCTATGCTGACAATCTTTGGCGAAAATGCAGCCGACTCGGATCGAGTCATTGATGATAATAAAATTGAAGCAGAAGGCCCTATCTTAAATGCTGACACCCGCGAAGACGTGGTGACTGGCCAAGATGAAGTGGATGATCTGCTATCAAGTCTGGGTTTCTAATTAGGAGTCAAATTTAATGTCTTTTGATGTTGATGAAGAGATACTCCAGGACTTTTTGATTGAAGCTGGTGAAATTTTAGAGCTTCTACAAGAGCAACTCGTCGCTCTTGAAAATAATCCTGATGATGCTGATTTACTGAATGCGATTTTTAGAGGTTTTCATACTGTAAAAGGTGGCGCAGGCTTTTTGAGCTTAGGCCCTATGGTCGATGTGTGCCACGAAGCTGAAAATACCTTTGACTTACTGCGAACGGGTAAGCGTCAAGTAAATGCCGAATTGATGGACATCATTTTGCAAGCTGTTGATGCGATTAATTCGATGTTTGCACAGACCCAGCAAGGTCAGCCACAAGATGATGCCGACGCCGACTTATTAGCTCGTTTAAAGCTGTTAAGTTCTGGAGCGCCATTAGCCTCAGAGCTTGCCAGCACGCCCGAAGACGCGTTAATTGCTGAAGAGGCTTTAATTGAAGAGACTTTAATTGAAGAGACTTTAGCTGAAGTTGAGCCGATTGCTGAAGACTCTGAAGCATCAGTGGGCTCTATTGATGATATCGACGAGAGTGAATTTGAAGCCTTACTCGATGCACTTCATGGCGCAGGAAACAGTCCTACCTCTAATTCAACAAAAGACCTTATTGATGATACCTCGAGTGCTTCAGTCGCTAATGGTGACACTGCTGTTGCCAGTGATGAAATCAGTGATGATGAGTTTGAAGCCTTACTGGATGAATTGCACGGCGCTGGTAGTTTTAAAGCCGCGAGTACCCCAATTGCAGAAGTAAAACCTGCGGTAATAGAACAAGATCCAATTGTTGATGGCGATGATATTACCGACGATGAGTTCGAAAAGTTATTAGACGAATTACATGGTAAAGGTGCCGCTCCTCTGGCTGTTAGCCTAGCGCCTTCAGCAGTTACTCCCGCAACTCCTGCAACTCCCGTTTCAATGCCCGCAGATATTGCGCCATCAAAAGCCGTCTCAAACACAGCTGCGCCAGCACAGCCAAGTGCGACAGACACAAAACCAGTGCCAGCCACTAAAGCTGCCGCGCCAGTAAAAAAAGCAGAACCTGCTAAAACCCAAGGTGCCATGCCACAGGGTGAAACCACCGTAAGGGTTGATACTTCGCGCCTTGACCAAATTATGAATATGGTTGGTGAGCTGGTGCTGGTACGAAACCGCTTAGTGAGTTTAGGTATTTCTCGCGATGATGAAGAAATGTCGAAAGCACTTGCCAATTTAGATCTGGTTACTGCCGACCTACAAGGCGCGGTAATGAAGACCCGCATGCAGCCAATTAAGAAAGTATTTGGCCGCTTCCCAAGAGTGGTTCGCGATTTAGCCAGAACACTGAATAAAGAAATTGATTTAATCATGGTAGGTGAAGATACCGATCTTGATAAAAATCTAGTTGAAGCACTGGCAGATCCATTAGTCCATTTAGTACGTAACTCGGTTGATCATGGCATTGAAATGCCTATTACTCGCGAAGCGAATGGCAAACCAAGAACCGGTACGATAACTCTTTCTGCAAGCCAAGAAGGCGACCATATTCTTCTTAAAATTGAAGATGATGGCGCAGGGATGGATGCCGATAAGCTAAAAGAAATCGCCATTAGCCGCGGGGTTCTAGACGAAGAATCAGCCGCAAGAATGACTGATAATGAAGCTTATAACTTAATTTTTGCCCCAGGTTTTTCAACCAAAGTTGAAATTTCAGATATTTCAGGCCGCGGCGTTGGAATGGACGTGGTGAAAACCCGCATCAGCCAATTAAACGGCACAGTGCATATTGATTCGGTAAAAGGCCAAGGCACCATTTTAGAAATTAAAGTGCCACTGACATTAGCGATTATGCCCACATTAATGGTGGATGTTGCTAAGCAGGTGTTTGCCTTACCGCTTTCAAGCGTTAATGAAATTTTCCACCTCGATTTAACTAAAACTAATGTTGTCGATGGTCAGCTCACCGTCATAGTGCGCGATAAAGCCGTGCCACTGTTTTATTTAGAGCAATGGTTACATCGCAACAAGACCACGCTTACTCATGGCGATAAAAAGCAAGGCCATGTAGTGATTGTGCAACTTGGTACCATGCAAATTGGTTTTGTGGTTGATGCATTAATCGGTCAAGAAGAAGTTGTGATTAAGCCTTTAGGCAGTATGCTGCAAGGTACGCCGGGTATGGCAGGGGCAACAATTACCTCCGATGGAGGTATTGCATTGATCCTTGATGTACCGGGTTTATTAAAATATTACGCCAAAAGTAAAAGATAAAATTCCAATTGATAAGGAATGAAATGGCTACCAAAGTTTTAGTTGTTGATGATTCAAGTTTCTTTAGACGTCGAGTCAGCGAAATAGTGAATCAAGATGACGACCTCGAAGTGGTGGGTGTTGCAGTCAATGGCCAAGAAGCCATCGACATGGCTGAGAAATTAAAGCCACAAGTCATCACCATGGATATCGAGATGCCAGTGATGGACGGCATTACTGCTGTGCGTAAAATAATGGCAACTAACCCAACACCGATACTGATGTTTTCGTCTTTAACCCATGATGGCGCTAAAGCGACGCTTGATGCGCTTGATGCCGGCGCATTGGATTTTTTACCGAAACGCTTTGAAGATATAGCCTCTAAAAAAGAAGAGGCCATTAAGCTACTGCAACTAAGGGTTAAAACCTTAGGCAGAAGACGATTATATAAGCCATTACCAAGAACGGTTACAGCTCGAAATGCAGCAGATGCAGCTAACCCTGCAAGCTTGAGAACCACATTAGCATCGAAACCGGCCTTAAATAATCGCTCGCAAGCGAATAATTCACAGGCCAGTAGCGCCCAAAACGTGTGTTCTGCCAGCGCCATTAGAGCGAGCGGTAAAAAATATAAAGCCTTGCTGATAGGCACTTCAACGGGTGGGCCTGTTGCACTGCAAAAAGTCTTAACGGCATTTCCTGCAAATTACCCACACCCAATATTACTTATTCAGCACATGCCGGCTGCGTTTACGCCTGCTTTTGCCAGTCGCTTAAATAGCTTATGTCAGATTACGGTAAAAGAAGCGCAAAATGGGGATGTACTGCAACCCGGTTGTGCTTATTTAGCCCCAGGTGGCATGCAATTGATGGTGGAGCGAAGTGGTTCATTTGGACGTTTAAAAGTTATCGCCGGTAATGCCGAGATGAACTACAAACCCAGTGTGGATATTACCTTTGCATCAGCCTCAAAAGTGTTTGGCGGTGATGTATTAGCGGTTGTACTTACCGGTATGGGCGCAGATGGCAGAGAAGGCGCCAGAATGCTGAAAGCCGCTGGAGCAACGATTTGGGCACAAGATGAAGCTAGTTGTGTGGTGTATGGTATGCCGCAAGCGGTTACCGTAGCAGGTTTATCAACTCATTCCATTGCTATCGACAGTATGGCGGAGTCCATTATCAAAGAGACGGCCCGTGGCTAAGGTCAACAAGGCAATGAACACCCAACAAATGTCAGTGGTGTTTTTATTGATTATCGCGGTTATTACGCTGGCAGGATTATATTTTGAGGCGGCAAAAACTAACCGCGAATTGTCTCAACAAGTTGCGCAACTAAAAGCATCGCAAGTGTTGTTAATGGTGCCTGATGAGCAGGCAGCGGACATTGCTGCTTGGCTTGGAAAACATCCAGAACCCACCAAAGCATTAGTGCAAAAGGCGGCGAATGGTGAAGCGGTGACATTAAGCCTAGGGCCTGGATCGACAGCTGAAAATAACCAGCACTTTCAGCCACAGGAACAGCAGAATATACAAACGCTTGAAAACGCTCAAGGGGTAAAAGTAATCCCCTTACCCCATGGTGGGATCAGGATAACCACCCGTGAATCAGACTCACTTTAGAGCAGATTGTAATCTAGTGTAGTCAGTTAATAATCAATTGAATAATAACAATAATAAAGCTATGAGGCGTCATTTGAAAGTTTGGACAATCGCAAATCAAAAAGGCGGCGTAGGTAAAACAACTACGGTTGCCAGCCTTGCTGGCGCGTTAATTAAGCGTGGTCAAAGGGTATTGATGATTGATACAGACCCTCATGCATCGCTAGGTTATTATTTAGGGATTGATTCTGAGCAAATCCCCAGTTCACTTTACGATATTTTTTTGGCGCATAAGCCGTTATCTTTAGCGGATGTTGAAAAGCATATTGTGCCGACCTCAATTGATGGTTTAGATCTTATTCCTGCCTCAATGGCGCTAGCCACATTAGATAGAGCTTTGGGACATCAAGAAGGGATGGGACTGGTTTTACGTAACCTATTAGCCTTGCTAGATGACAAATATGATATTGCTATCATTGATTGCCCGCCTATTTTAGGGGTGTTAATGGTTAATGCTCTGGCGGCAAGTGAACATATAATCATTCCAGTTCAAACTGAGTTTTTGGCCATAAAAGGCTTAGAGCGAATGGTGAAAACCATGGCGCTAATGGGGCGTTCAAAGAAAACAGATTACAGCTTTACCATTTTAGCAACCATGTATGATCGGCGCACTAAAGCGTCACCTGTAGCGTTACAATCCTTGCAGCTAAGCTATCCAGAAACTTTATGGCCTGATGTTATTCCTGTGGATACTAAATTTAGAGATGCCAGTTTAGCCCATGTGCCACTATCCCATCATATGCCCAGCAGCCGTGGGATGAAAGCCTATAATCGCTTACTGGATTTTTTAATGTCTAGGGAGTTAACTCATGTCAAAATCGGTTGATGAAACTGTTTTTGATTTCTTCTCAGTATTATTACAAGAGCCTTCTGATAAGGCTTTAGATGCTGCTACAAGCTGCAATAAACAGACTTCAATCAGCAGACTACAAGTCGCTCAACACACAGACTCTACTAGCAGTACAGAGGTTGCAGAAATTTATGAAGGCTCCCTGCACAATAGTGAAGATAAATATTTACATGCCACAACTAAGTTGGCGGCTCCAAGTCTTCGCTTGCAAACGGTCGCGACGCTGGGTGAATCTTTAAGTTCGTCATTTGCTGAGCCGCAAGTGGATAAAAATGCCTTATCTAAATTATTGGCGGTAGTCTCAGCACCAGTATCAACAACTTCAGAACAATGTGTTGAATCTCCACTTGAGGTAAAGCAAGTACTTAAAGGTACGGTGCAACAGGCAAAGCTGCCAATAGCTCAACCTGCAGCACAGGCCGCGAAATTATCCGTAGTGGATAATAAAGATTCTCAAATCTCAGCCGATATAGATAATCATAAGCGAGCTTATGTTGAAACCGCGGTTATCGACGTCAGTCAGTCGCCCGCTAAAGCTGAATTAGCATCGATTCCGCCAAGTATCACCACAGATTTACAAGATGTTTTAGATGATGAATTTCAGGTGTTATTTTTCAATGTGGCAGGCTTGACGCTTGCGGTGCCATTGGTGAGTTTGGGCGGTATCGTAAAAATTGAACATATTAATCACCTGATAGGGCGCCCCAAATGGTTTTTAGGGGTACAAACTCGTCGAGATCAAAAGGTGAATGTTGTAGATAGTTGCCGCTGGGTGATGCCAGAAAAGTACACCACCGAAATGGCGCAATCTATTGATTATCAGTATATCGTCATGCTTGAAAACAGTGACTGGGGACTGGCATGTGAATCCTTAGTTAACGCGGTAAAAATTAATAAATCTCATGTCAATTGGCGTGAAAAAGCGGGTAAGCGTCCATGGCTTGCCGGCGTAGTAAAAGAACAAATGTGTGGCATTTTAAATGTGCAAGCGCTCATTGAAATGCTAGATGCAGGATTAGGTTGTCAAGATTCGATTGTCTGAGGTTATTTATGACAGATTCAAGAAATGTAGCAGCGGTTGCTGCAGGTAAAGAAGATGTAGTTTTACAGTGGGTTACTTTTAAGTTAGATAACGAAACTTATGGTATCAACGTCATGCAAGTTCAAGAAGTATTACGTTATACCGAAATTGCCCCCGTTCCCGGTGCGCCTATGTATGTGCTTGGTATCATTAATTTACGTGGCAATGTCGTCACAGTGATAGATACTCGTTCACGCTTTGGCCTTGATGCTGCAGAAGTCGATGACTCATCGCGAATAGTCATCATTGAAGCAGAAAAGCAAGTGATTGGTATTTTGGTTGATAGCGTTGCCGAAGTGGTTTACCTTCGCCGCTCTGAAATCGATAATGCCCCGAATGTCGGCACTGAAGAAAGTGCTAAATTCATTCAGGGAGTCAGTAACCGAGATAATGAGTTATTGATTTTAGTCGACCTTGATAAGTTACTATCTGACGATGAGTGGGCAGAAATAACTCAGTTATAAGCGTTTTTTGCGTTTCAACTAAAGCCAGCATTATTATTTGCTGGCTTTTGTGTTTTAATGACAAAAATCAGTCTTATCAGGAAGTATGAATGTCGCAAGAATTGCTTATCACTATTGTTATTTATGTTGTCACTTGTGCCGCAATAGCGATGTTTTTTTCAAAAAGAGCCAGCAAGCTGCAAAGCAAAGTAGATGCATTAACTGTGTTGGTAAAAGAAAATGATCGCCAGCGAGAAACCGTTAAACGAGAGCTGCAGGAATTACGCAGTGGCACTATCGGTGTTGGTAAGCGTGTTTTAGAGTTAGAGCAAAAATTAACTAAACAATCACAGCGCCTAGAAGAGGCAAGTCAGCAAGACCCACAATCTAAATTATACTCTAGAGCATTAAAAATGGTGGGGTTAGGTGCTGGAGTGGAAGAGCTGATTAATGAGTGTGAACTACCTAAAGCAGAAGCGGAATTAATTATCCGTTTACATAAAAAGTAGCTCGTCATTTTGCGAAAGCGCTAAGCTTGTTCAATGATTTTTTGATGTAAGTTATCCCATTGCTCTGGAAATTTACCATCTAACATATACACAAATGCAATGAGCTCGGCGATTAAGGTGTAGAGCTCTTGGGGCACTTGTTCACCGAGTGCTAATAACTGTAAAAATTCACTTAAATTCTCATCTTGATGGATATAGACGCCAGCATCTTTTGCTAGTGCTATTATCTCTTCAGCGACTAAATCTTTGCCTGTGGCGGTGATCGTTGGCGCGCTAATGCCATCAAAGCTTAGCGCGACCGCTTTCTTAATTTTAGTCATTATTTGCTCCTAATTTCACGTCTTAAAGTGCATCTTAAGCATTGGTTTTTACTAGATAATGATCGCCTGGTAATAAGGTTGCGGGTACATTATCAATTACCGTGGTGAACTCTCGCGCGACAAAGCCTGCCTGATTTATTTTTATGCTTAATAGCGCTTGAAAATCACTCACTTTATCTAACAGGCTTTGATTTTCACTGGTAAATTTAACATCAAGAAAATCTCCTATCTTATGGGCATTAACCAATAAAGCCCCCTGAGCCAGATTAAATTTTAATTGCAACCGCCAACTTGTTATCGCGCTGTTATCATTAGAAGAGCCCCGTTCAAACTTGCCCTCTAATTGCTCTTTTCGTGGGCCAATGGAGTAAGGCAGCGCTATATACCAAGCGAGATGCTGATTAGCGTCGCTACTCGCTTGTTGGTATCCGCCAAAGCTAGAGGCTAGTTTGCCTAAGGACTCGACGCTGCGGGCTTTATCTAAGGCACTTAAAAGCAATTGGCTTTGGTCAGTGTTGTTGAGTACTTTTTGCTGCAGTTTATCAAGGTAGTGCTGCAATGACGGGCTCAGCTGGGTGTGAGCGCCTTGGCGTTTAAAGCCAATGAGCAACTGAAATAGTGCGCTAATTGCCCCAGCTGTTAATGCTGTATTGGGTAGCTGCTGCGTATTGGCCAGATTTAAGTTGGTTAAGCTCAGTAGCTCTTGTTTTAATAAGCTTTGATCTGCAAGTTGGGTTAATGGCCGTGGATTTAAGCTCGGCAGTAATGCTAATAAAGCACTGACAAGGGTATTAGTTGCATTATTGCTGCAAGCATTTTTAAGTGGCATTGCGCCAGCTTTATGTAAATTTTGTTTCAGTACTTCAACGGGGCTTTTGTTTACTTGAGCCACAGTTGAGCTTGCAGCGTGTTGATGCGAGTTTACCTGTTGCTGAGGTGGTTTTACATTGGTCACCGTGGTTTCAACACTGGCTCTTAAAGGTATTTGCTCAAGCTTTTTTAATAGCTGACTCAGTAATTGGGCCGGTTCATCTTTTCTTACCACAATATGTTCTGAGATCGCCTTTAACTTATTGTGATTGTTGTCATTGTGGCTATTGGTGTCAATCGCAAACAAATCAGCAGTCGCAACATGCAATATTGGGGTTAATGTTAACAGCGGTTTCCCAGCCACTTGGTTGATATGAGCAAGGTGTTGGCCTTGAGGCAATTTTGCTGATGCTGACACTGAAATCTCAGCCCCGGTATTAAAGCGCAAGTGATTATGTTTTATTTCAACCACAGGTAGCGGGTAACCTTGTGCTCTGGCGGCCAAGGCCAATAATTGCGGTGATGAAATATTATTGCTTTGTGCCAGTTTTAGCAGCTCAATAGGCAGCTTAGTTTGTATCGCAGGTGCGACTAGCACTAACTGCTTATTGGTGAGACTGCTCGTTGTGGCCTGTTTATGAGATGCGGTACCAGTGAGCTTAGTTAATTGCTTTATCGTGTCATTGTTTAACATTAACTGCCCACCAGAACGCAGGATTTGCTGTATTTGATGGCAGGCTGAAAATTGAAATGTTTTATTCGCGACGGCAAAGGTAACCGCGGCATGGTTTTTGGTATCTTGAGATAACTGGGGTATAGATGATGAGCAGGCTGTAGACGCTTGGTTTGTAGCTGATAATAGCGGTGTCGATGATGATTGTGTTGTCGATGATGACCGTATTGAAGATGGCAGCGTAACAGGCACTAAGCTTGCTGGTTTAGCGATATTCGCGCTGGTTAAATTGTGGCGCATTTTTGAGGCTTCAGTTGTCGCCAGTCTTGCTGTGATTAAGCCTTGTGTCATATTTTTTTATCGTCACTCAAGTTGTTTATTGCTATTTACGTAACAATTTACGAAACCATTACCTAACTATCACCTTTAAATATGTTCTATTACAATTTAAGCGTTGATCTCCTACACTCCTTGAGTATCCTTAGCCGTAATTGTTGACTATAGGTGTTGTAGTTGTAGTATTTTTGACTATCAACAGTGATAAATTCGCGCAATTAATACTGTAAATGAAATCTTAAAAGTTTATTTGGCTAACTTAAATAGCGTTACACAGAATAGGTTATACAGACTGTATCGACTTGATAGTCCTTTGCTTTAATCTTCAATGTAAATCTTTGCTAGAGTTAATCTGTAAGCTTTACTGGTAAGTGAATACAAGTTGAATTTGTAATCTAGCGCGACTGAAATAGAGCCTTAACTCAGAGTATTTCAGTATTGAATTGTCCCGAAAGAGAGATGTATGAAGTATAAATTGTTGTTGCTTTCTTTATTGATGGCTTGCAGTGTCTTTTCATTAAAAGCCGAACCTATTCAGCAGGCAAACAAGCCTGATGTCGAAGTCATCTATGATGATCCTCGCGATCCCATAGAGGGATTTAACCGTGCCATGTGGGATTTTAATTACCACTATCTTGATCGTCATTTTTTCCGCCCTATAGCCCATGGATATAATGATTATTTGCCAACACCAGTAAAGTCTGGGGTTAATAATTTTGTGCGTAACTTTGAAGAACCAAGTTCGTTAGTGAATAACGCATTACAAGGTAAGTGGGGCTGGGCAGCCAATGCTGGTGGCCGATTTACCGTTAATACCACTCTAGGACTTTTTGGGGTGATTGATGTGGCAGACATGATGGGCATGACCCGCAAACAAGATGCCTTCAATGAAGTGTTAGGTTATTACGGCGTGCCAAACGGCCCTTATTTTATGGCGCCTTTTTTTGGTCCTTATGTGACAAGGGAACTCGCCTCAGATTGGGTTGATAGTCTATACTTTCCTTTGTCAGAGTTCTTGTTATGGCAGTCAGTCCTTAAGTGGGGCTTGAAAAACCTCGACTCACGAGCATCAGCCATCGATCAAGAACGTCTATTAGATAATGCACTTGATCCATACACATTTGTCAAAGAAGCCTATTTTCAATATATGGATTACAAAGTTTATGATGGCAACGTGCCAGTCAAACAAGATGATGATGAATTACTAGAAGAATATTTATTAGAGCTTGAGTGATATTGCTGAACGATGAGGCTTCTTCGACAGCAGTGCTATCGGGGGAGTTTTATGGCATTAACCAATGTCGCCGTGTTATTAGTTGAAGATGATGCAGTTTTTAGGCAGTTAGTCGCTGACTTTTTAACTCAGCAAGGCGCTGTGGTTTTTGAAGCAGAAAATGGTGAAGAGGGCGTCAAAGCCTTTCAAGCACAGCCTGTTGATATCGTCATTGCTGATTTAAGCATGCCACGCTTAGGGGGCCTTGGTATGCTTAAACAGATAATCGAGTTAAACCCTTCAGTCCCTTCAATTGTCATATCAGGTAATAATGTGATGGCTGATGTCGTGGAAGCTTTGCGCTATGGCGCCAGCGATTACTTAGTCAAACCCGTTTCTGATCTTTTTATCATCCAGCAAGCCATTGAACAAGCTATAGCGCCGCAGGCTCAGTCCGATAAGCTTGATTTTAATGACAGCCATGCAGTTATCAACTCTGCCGCTAAGATGAGCGAAGATTTATCATATCAAGAATTAGCTGATAACTTTAGCCTACTGGAAAGCAGTGCTGAAGCAGCTAAGAGTGTGCAGCAGCAATTGTTTCCTACCTCAAATATTGGTTACCCTAACGCCGATGTTCACTATAGCTTGTGTAAAAATAGTGATGTAAGTGCTTATTTTATTGATTCCACTATGGTGGGAGATAAGCATTTAATGATGTACATGGCGCATTTTTATCCTGAAGATAATCGCGCCGCATTCGGCTGTGTATTAATGCGAAGCTTTGTTAACCAAAAATTAAAACAATACCGTAATGGCGTCAGTGATACCTTAATCGAGCCTTACAATATGCTGAGCTACTTGAATGAGCGTATGGTGACTTCAGGCCTGAACTTGTATGTGGATATGGTGTATGTGTGTGTTGAGCTTGAACACTTCAGAGTTGCGATTGGCCAAGCTGGTAGCGGACTGCGTTGCTATTTACGTAATAATAACGGTTTAGCACCATTGGCGATTTCACCTTCACGACAACTAGGCTCAGATGAGTGGAATAAGCCTAGTATGCAGTTTAGGAGTTTACTGCCAGAAGAAAAGATCTGTATTGTCAGCAGTGATGCAAATCATCGAGCTCGATTACTGAATAACCAATTTAATGGCTTGTTCTATGATGAAGCGCTAGCCGCTGGCGGCTTTATGGAGTTAGCTTTTAAGCTGTAATAGATTAAATGCAAGCTGCCCACGTCATAAACACAGTATTGGATAAATAAAGCTGAAATAAAAAACCTCGCAAATGGCGAGGTTTTTTAATTCATGATGCACTAAAGCTAAGTATTAATGCTTTATTGCTTCATGTTCAGCCGTCACTGCAATTTCTTCAGTTAACGCTTGCTCTTCAGTTTCGTTGTGACCTTCAGCGCCGTGCATCCAATCAACTAGCTTGTCAGCCATGAAGTATAAGATAACCGCTGAGATACCTGCTGTGATCGCAATACCAGCAAAAATAGACATTGCATTGGCAAGTTGATCTTCCACATCACCGCCGTGACCAATTAATGAACCTACTAAGCCACCAATTTTGTTAGCCGCTGCGATAAATAGGAACCAAGCACCCATCATTAATGATGCGATACGCAGTGGAGCCAATTTAGTGACCATTGATAAGCCAATTGGTGACAAACATAATTCACCCATGGTGTGGAAGAAGTATGCACCGACTAACCACCACATGCTTGACTTAGCGTTTGCGTCGCCGCCCATTTCAAGTACAGCACCGATCATGAATAGGAAACCAATACCCAGTAATACTAAACCTAATGCAAATTTAACTGGTGAGTTAGGTTCGTTTTTACCTAAGCGGATCCAAATAGACGCAATAACAGGGGCAAAAACAACGATAAAGATAGCATTAAGTGATTGGAAATAAGTCGTTGGAACTTCCCAACCACCAATCATACGATCGGTAAAGTTGTTAGTGAATAAGTTCATTAATCCGCCAGCTTGCTCAAAGCCTGCCCAGAAAATAACCGTGAATAAACCCATTACCATGATCACTTTAATGCGATCACGTTCAACTTTAGTTAAAGGCTCTTTACGTGTTTCACCTTTAGCTTCATTTTTTTGCTTTTCAAGTTTAGCGGCAGGAACCGTACCGATATCTCCAAGTAGCTTTTGCGCGAATAGGAATTGGATGATTAATGACGCAACCATACCAATACCCGCACAGAAGAAACCTGCTTGCCAGTTGTTAACAAATACTTCTTTGCCGTCAATAACAATGCTATGGCCAAATTGGGTGTATGCCCATGCCACAATGAAACCTGATAATGCCGCACCAACGTTAATACCCATATAGAAGATAGTAAATGCACCATCACGACGGTGATCGCCTTCTTCATATAAGTCACCAACCATAGTTGAGATGTTTGGCTTAAATAGACCGTTACCAATAATCAAGGTGCCTAGGCCAATGTAAAACATGGTTGTTTCTAGACCTGGCATCCAGCTATGTGGTGCTGCTAGGGTAAATTGACCTGCAGCCATTAAGAAGCCGCCAATATAAATCGCTTTACGTTGGCCTAAAATATTATCCGCTAACCATCCGCCAATAAGCGGGGTTAAGTACACTAAACCGGTAAATGTTCCATAAAGAGAAAGTGCGTCTGCTTGAGTCCAACCAAGACCACTACCACCATTAGACTCAACTTTATCGACCAGATAGAGCACCAAAATGGCACGCATCGCGTAATAACTGAATCTTTCCCATAGTTCTGTTGTAAACAGCAGGAAAAGCCCCTTGGGATGACCAAGCATGGTCCCCTGTGGTTTTGCATTGCTCATTAAGTCTTCCACCTTAAGCTTGTGATTTGCCTGCGGGACCACTGTCGCCACAGAAATTGTTGTTTGCAATTGTGATTATGTTCAACGTATTGATATTTTCAGAATAACATTCTGTCGCGTTTCAACTTAGTTGCTATAAATTTAACCACTTTGTTGTTTATTTATTATAGTAAATGTTGTCATTTTAAAGTTTTAAGGATTAAAACCTTAAAAAGCTACCCTTATATACATCTTATAAGCCGTAAAAGTCAATGGCCATGGGCGATCAGCGTTTGTAAATGTAGACGTTGAATCAGTTTTTAACCGCTTGCAAAGATACCTTTGTTGTTTTTTTGGTGCTAGTTGGCAAGCTTTTAGCTGGCAAATGCTATTAAAGTCACCATAACAACGGATAACAGAATTTGTGACGATTATTTAGTATGAGGTCGGTTAGCGGGCTGACAAATAGAATCTATACTTGTTTTAATTGTGTAAACGCTTTGCAAATTTTTAACAAGTATATAAAATGTAACTCATTGGATTTTAGTGTCAAAAAAACAATTTTTAGTTTTATTGCATATTAAGTGTCTGGCCATTGAGTGTAATTAACTGACTTTGATGGCGGAGGCAGGATCTTGTATCGACAACTTGTTTGTTTATGCAGCTTAGTTTTTAGCAGTTCAGTGCTTGCTTGGGTTGATAGTGATCTTGATGGCGTACCAGATAAAAAAGATGCCTGTCCCAATACACAGATTAATACAGCTGTACTTGCCAACGGTTGCCAGCAAAGCTTGGGCTTAGTGAGCGTCAGCCCGATATATTTTAATTTTGGCCAGTCTCGGGTGTTAAGGTCGCAATTACCCAGTATTGAGCGGGCGCACCAGCTCATTAAGGACAATAAGCTTGTCAGTATTTCTTTACTAGGTCACACCGACAACATTGGTAGTGAGCAATTAAACGCCAGTTTGTCAGTAAAAAGAGCCCAATCAGTTAAAGATATTTTGGTCGAGCAGTTTGCGATTGATGCCGATGTAATAGAAGTTAGTGGTATGGGGAGTTTGGCTCCCATATCAACAAATCGTACCGCGCTAGGTAGGCAAAAAAATAGACGCGTTGAATTCAAGTTTGAATAATTATTATTAATAAAGGGAGTAAACCATGGAAAGCATCGAGAGTTTGATGGCACAAGCGCCTGAATTTTTAATCACTTATGGATTAAAAGTTGTGATGGCCATTTTGATATTTATCGTAGGTAAATATCTATCTAACGTAGCTAAGAAATTAACTACAAAACTATTACTGGGCCGTAAAATTGATGAAACCGTAGCATCATTTGTCGGTAATTTGGTTTGGGGCGTGGTATTTGTATTTACGATTATCGCAACCTTAGGTCAAATTGGCGTACAAACAGCATCACTAGTCGCTGTATTGGGTGCTGCAGGTTTAGCTGTAGGTTTAGCGCTGCAAGGTTCATTGTCAAATTTTGCCGCAGGTGTGTTGATGGTTATCTTCCGCCCTTGTCGTGTAGGTGATTTTGTTGAAGCCGCTGGTGTAGCGGGAGTGATTGAAGAAATAACTATTTTCTCAACTAAACTTCGTACTGGCGATAACAAGACCATTATTGCTCCAAACTCAGCGATGATGGATGGCACTATTATTAATTACTCAACTAAAGAAACACGTCGAGTTGATTTAGTTATCGGAGTGGGTTACACCTCAGATATCGCAGCAACCAAGAAAGTTATCTCTTCTGTATTAGACAATAATCAATATGTTCTTAAAGATCCTGCATACACTGTTGCACTAGGTGAACTAGCAGATTGTTCTATTAACTTCGTGGTTCGTCCATGGGTTAACACTGCCGATTACTGGCCAGCTCATTTTGAGTTACTAGAACAGATTAAGAATGCGCTAGATGCTGCAGCTATTGAAATTCCATTCCCACAAATGGATTTACATTTAAAAGAAATGCCAGCTAAATAGCCTATTTAGTGCATTTTGTTCACAAAGCCAGCTATTATGCTGGCTTTTTTATGGCCATTTTATCGCAATGATTTCGTGAGGTTAAAAATGTACAATAATATTCTATCTTCAGTCGCAGTGGTTATTGCACTTACCTTGCCTAATGTCAGTGTTGGCAGTGAAGTGACGACAATTACTATGGGCGGTAAGCCGATGGCGTTAGTAGGCCAGCAATTAAGCGTTAATACTCAAGCGCCTGACTTTACCCTTGTTAATGAGATATTCGAGCCCATAAGCCTGGCTGACTTTAAAGGAAAAACCGTATTAATTAGTGCTGTGCCTAGCTTAGATACTAGGGTCTGTGCGTTGCAGACTAAGCGATTTAATAAATCAGTCAGTCAATACAACGACAATGTGGTGATGTTAACTATTAGCACCGATTTACCTTTTGCTCAAAAGCGTTTTTGTCAGGCAGAGCAAGTGGATAAAATAACAGTGCTATCAGATGCTGTATGGCGAGATTTTGGTCATAAATATGGTTTACTGATCAAAGACCGCGGTTTACTTGCGAGAGCTATTTTGATTATTGATACGAACGGAACACTCAAATATAAAGAACTTGTAGCTGAGGTGGCTAATCATCCAGATTACGACGCCGCATTATCGGCATTAAATAAAATTTCTGCCGACTAGCACAAGCTTAAGCACGAATAACTGGGGTAGAATAAGCTAATTTTACAGTACTAGAAACAGTACTCGCGCCAGTTTATTGAGAGTGGATATGATTGATTTTCGCAGTGATACGGTAACAAAACCCACAGATGCCATGCGTAAAGCCATGGCGAATGCCGAGGTTGGCGATGATGTTTATGGTGATGATCCCACGGTAAACCATTTACAAGATATGGCTGCTGACTTATATGGCTTTGATAGTGCTTTGTTTGTTAGTTCTGGTACTCAAGCTAATTTATTGGCCTTAATGGCACATTGTGAGCGAGGTGATGAGTACCTTTGTGGTCAACAGGCTCATAATTATAAATTTGAAGGTGGCGGGGCAGCAGTACTGGGCAGTATTCAACCGCAACCGTTAAACAATCAGCCAGACGGTTCAATTTTACTTGCAGATATTGAAGCTGCTATTAAGCCTAATGATATTCATTTTGCGCATACTCGTTTATTGAGCCTTGAAAATACCATTGGTGGTAAGGTGTTACCGCAGAAATACCTTGCTGATGCCCAAGCATTAGCCTTTAATCATAATTTAAAAATCCACTTAGATGGCGCGCGCGTAGCGAATGCTGCAGTGGCACAAAATATACCCATTAGTGAGATTACTCAGTATTTTGATTCGGTTTCAATTTGCTTATCAAAGGGCTTAGCTGCGCCAATAGGTTCAATATTGCTTGGGGATGAGCGCTTAATACAAAAAGCTATACGCTGGCGTAAAGTGCTCGGTGGCGGTATGAGGCAAGCGGGTATTATTGCAGCAGCAGCCCAATTGGCTATTACCGAGCAAGTGGATAGGTTGGCAGAAGATCATGATAATGCCGCGCTTTTAGCACAGCTGTTATCTGAAATGCCTGAGTTTTCAGTGGATATCAATTTAGTTCAAACTAATATGGTGTTTGCATCTTTAGATAAGGCATATGATGTCAAGCATCTCGCTTTACTATTGGCGCAAAAGGGCATCATTATCAGTCCGTCATCGTCATTACGCTTGGTGACCCACAAAGATATTAGCCGGCAGGATATTGTGACTTTTATCACTACCTTGAAGCAAATAATTGTCCAGCTGAATAATAAATAATCCAGATAAAACTGTCTTAGCTCAAATGTGGCACCCATAAATGAGCGCTCAATCAGTTATTGATTGTCTTTAAAAGCACTTCTGCCAAGAGGTGCTTTTTTTTGGTGCAAGCAAGTACTGAGGTTGTAATATTATGGCGCAGTTAAGAGACCATATTTAAATCATGGTTTTATCATTTTTAATTATTTCAACAGCTTGAAGAGTTGGCTTTAAAGTTGCTACCTATAAAGTGGTATAGTAATTCAAGGAGCAATATTATGGAATATTTAGGCCGTCATATTGTAAAACCAGTAAATTTAAATGCAGAACAAAGTCTATGTTGTGGCCAGCTACTGATGTGGCTTAATCAAGAAGCGTCGATATTTGCCCGCTGTCAAATGCACAGTAAGCAGCTAATGGCTAAGTTAGTGTCAGAAATTAATTTTATGAGTCCCGCTAAAATGGGTGATGTGATTGAGTTTGGTATGGAAGCCATTAGCTTAGGGCAAAGTTCTATTACATTAAGATGTAAAGTGAGAAATAGCCTTAGCAATGCACCGATCGCTTATATCGATAAAATTGTGTTTGTGAACATTAATGAAAGAGGTTTACCGATCCCTCATGGTATTAGAGCGAATGCCGCCTAAGGGGATGGTTTAATCATTGCGAGTACCGGTAAAGGTAAGTGTTTAGCAAACTAGCCCCAATAGAGTCGTTCACTGGCGTTAACCTTGCCAGCTTTAATTGATCTAAAGCTGGCAAGGTTAATGTATTATCTTTATCAGTTAGCGCTTAAGCGCCTAATTCCACTTTAGTGTAATTTAAGATGCGGATGAATAATGCGGCTGATCCCTTTTGCCAGCATCATTAAGGTGCCTTTCACCACACCGTGCAGCTCAATTAAGTGACGACGATAAAGTGAGGTGTAAACAAAACGGGCAATTTTACCCTCAACCAAAACCCCGCCACCCATAAATGACATTAGGTTACCGACAGTGTGGAACTTCGACAGGTTCACCAGCGAACCTAAATCTTTGTAAACGTATTCATTTTTAGGATCTTTGCCAGCAAGCATCAACATAATGTTATCAGCTGTCATTAATGCCATTTGTCTTGCTGACTGGCCTCGTGGAGGTACCCAGCTGCCATCAGCTTGTGGGCAAGCTGCACAATCGCCAATAGAGAAGATTGAGGGGTCTAGGGTGGTTTGCATATTTTGCTTCACCATCACTTGGTTAATATGATTACTTTCAAGACCACCAATATTATTTAAAAAGTTTGGTGCTTTAACACCTGTTGACCATATAACCATATCTGCAGGGATCAAGGTGTTATCTGTTGTCGATAAGCCTTCTGGTGTCACTTGTGTAATGCGGGTGTTTGTCATGACCTTCACTCCCAATTGCTTGAGTTCACGGGTCACTGAGTCAGAAATTTCTACTTTGCCGACTTTAGGTAAAATGCGCTCATCAGCTTCAATGAGGGAAACTTCCAGCAAACTGGTATCAATTTTATAGCCAAAGCCACTGAGTTGCTCTACCGCATGGTGCATTTCAGCCGACATTTCCACACCAGTCGCACCTGCACCTACCACAGCAATTTTAATTTTATCATCCAGTTGATGATGACTGGCATAGCGCATAAATTTATTTAATAACAGCTTACGAATTTGCATCGCTTGTTCAGTGTTATCTAAAAACAGGCTGTGCTCTTTGACGCCAGGAATATTAAAGTCATTGGCTACGCTGCCAATGGCAATCACTAAATAGTCATAAGGAATATGACGAGCGGGTAAGAGTTCATCCCCGTCTTCATCATTAATTGGCGCTAAAATAATATGTTTATCATCACGATTAATATCAATCATTGCACCTTGTTGAAAATGGTAACCATGTGCTGAGGCGTGGCCACGGTAGCTAATTGCATCAATGCCAATATCTAAGGCGCCAGTAGCCACTTCATGAAGCAGTGGTTTCCACACATGGCTTTCGGCACAATCCACGAGTGTGACTTTTGCTTTGGCTTTTCTACCAACTTTATGACCCAATTTAGTGGCGATTTCCATGCCACCTGCGCCGCCGCCAACGATGACGATATTCGGAACTGCTTGCATCTAAGATGCTCCTTTAGTGAAGTTAAAATAATTCGGTTATATTTTTATCGGTATGGCTTTAACGACAAGGAACAGAATCGACAAAATCTTATAAAAATTATGCGCTTTAGCGTTGCAAACTCACTTGTCATGTAAAGGTAGTCAGAGTAAAGCGAGTTAATTTATAAGATTAAAAAAGAACGCAGCATATCGAAGCGTTAAAAGGCAGTCGTAAAGCGTGTTAAAAATTATGAGAAGCAGTTTATATAGTAAACAAAGCTGGGATGTCTTAATAAGAGTGTGGAACTGTGAACTGATGGTTAACTAGTTTGGAATAGTGTTAACTGGATCACGTATTGGCTTTGGTAATATTTGAGATTGTCACCGAAAAACATAACAGCGTTTTTCGGTGATTCAGTAATCCTTGGAAACGTTACTGAGCTTTAGCAAGGCGCTTGTTATAGTCTTCGACTAAGTGGGCAATGATTTTCTCTGGATCTGCATCTTGGCAGCAATCATCGAGGAAGATCTTAAAGGTGACCATAGCGTGGGCATCATTTAACAGGCGATTGCTTTGCATTGAGTAATAAGTGTTGTCGGTGTCCGACTTTCTAACGACAAACTTTCCGCTTTCAAATGATTTTGAACCGGGTGCATTGTGCCATTTGGTGATGCGGTTTAGTGCAATTTCTGAGGATTGGTTGATTTCTATGTGGTTTAACCAGCTAGCTGTTTTATCTTTTTCTTTATAGTGAGGACATCTTACTGTGTAGTTATACACATGAGTGATTGCAGTCATAGCTTACCTACTTATTTAAGAATGTAACTTCATCATAGACCCCTATTTTAAGGCAGGTCAATGGTTATTTTGAGAAGTTAGACGCGGTTAACAGTTATGTGTGTAAGTGTATTATTTATTAAATAAAAGTATCAGTTTGTAGTTAGAATACTTAAGTGTGACTATTATTTTTAGCGCTGTGGCTGGCGCTATTTCAATAGCTTAATGGCAATTTTATTGGCCTTAAGCTGTGTTTTAGTCAGGTTGTTCTCTAGTAGAGAATGCCAGCCATTGACAGGCTTTATTCGCGGATCAGCTTGAGCCGCGAATATATGAAACTTACGGTTGTAACCTATAGTGCGTTAGTGAATATTTCACAAATCTCACCATGGGTCGCTTGTTTTGGGTTAGTGAGGCCACAGGCATCTTTTAACGCATTATCAGCCAATGTAGGGATGTCTTCTGGGTTAACTCCAAGTTCAGTTAAATTTGCTGGGATATTGACTGCAACAGACAAGGTTTTAATGGCTTCGATTGCAGCCGCTGCGCCTTGAGTATCATCTAATTGCGCCACATCTACACCCATTGCTTTAGCAATGTCTTTTAATTTACCTGGCACCACTTGCGCATTGTAAGCTTGTACATGCGGCAGTAATAGTGCATTACACACACCGTGTGGTAAATCATAAAAGCCGCCAAGTTGATGGGCCATCGCATGAACATAACCTAAGCTAGCATTATTAAATGCCATTCCCGCTAAGAATTGCGCGTAAGCCATTTGCTCACGAGCATTGATATCATCACCTTGTTCAACCGCATTAACCAAGTTAGCTTTAATCAGCTCGATGGCTTTAATTGCACAAGCATCGGTAATTGGGTTCGCAGCTGTTGATACATAAGCTTCCACCGCATGAGTTAATGCATCCATACCGGTTGCGGCTGTTAACGCCGCAGGTTTTTCAACCATGAGTTCAGGGTCATTTACTGACAAAATAGGGGTGGTGTTTTTATCGACAATCGCCATTTTAATATGACGTGACTCATCAGTAATAATACAGAAACGGGTCATCTCACTGGCTGTGCCAGCCGTAGTGTTAATTGCGACTAGCGGCATTTGTGGTCTTGTTGAAACATCTAAGCCTTCGTAGTCTTTGATGCTACCACCATTGGTCGCCACTAAAGCGATACCTTTAGCGCAATCATGTGGCGAGCCGCCACCTAACGAAATAACAAAATCACACTCGTTGGCATTAAGCATTGCTAAGCCTGCTTCAACATTTCCCATGGTTGGGTTAGGTTGTACGCCATCAAAGATAAATACTGCAATGCCATTGTCCATAAGCTTAGCCGCTACTTTATCAACTAAACCAATTTTTACTAACGGTGCATCAGTAACAATAAGTGCGCGCTTAAAGCCCAGTGTTTTGATGTCATTGATTGCTTCATTAACACTGTCTTGACCGAGAATATTTACGCTAGGAATGAAAAATTTAGTCGCCATGGGAAACCTCTTTAATGATTAAAATAATTAATACAGAATTCTTTAATGTCATTAAATTACCAATCATATTGACTATAATTTGTGACTTATTTCATACATTTAAACTTGTTCATGTTGTTTCTGTGGTTTTAATCGTAATTAGCGGAGCTAGCTCTGGTTTTGCTAGTGAAGTGTAATCTTGATTGTACTTTTGGTTTTATTTGCGCTGTAAACCAATAAAAAGCCCGCAACGATAATTGTTGCGGGCGTTAATAATAAAGCGCTATACATTAGTCACATACAAATTTTTTGCTAGGTTATCATTGTGGGCAGCTGGTTTCTTCAACGCTGTTGATGACGATATCTGTTACAGGTACGCTATTACTATTAATCGATACCATGTTAATTTGATCGACCACTTCAGCCATACCGTCATACACTTGACCAAAAACCGCATAACCACGTTGGCCACTGGAATAATCTAATTGAGGATTATCGAGGGCGTTGATATAAAACTGTGATGTGGCTGAATCTGCCACTGTGGTGCGCGCCATCGCTATGGTGCCACGTGCGTTAGTTAGGCCGACATTGTCTTCTAATGTGATAGCTTCAAAGCCAGGCTTGCTCACTAATCCTGTGGTAAAGCCACCGCCTTGTGAAACAAATTGATAGACAACGCGGTGAAATAGTGTGCCATCATAAAACTGCTCATCGACATAGCGTTTAAAATTCGCTCCAGTAATGGGTGTATTAGTGGTATCGATGGCTAAGCTGATGTCGCCCATTGTTGTCGACATAACATAGCAAATATCGGCAACTAGCTCAGTAGGTTCGACAGGTGGTGTAGTCTCAGGAGTTTCTGGAACTTGAGAGTCAGAGTCTGAGCCACCACAAGCGCTAAGGGTTAATGCAAATAATAACGGGTATAGCAGTTTCATCACAGGCCTATTAGTTGTTTTATTATTGTGAGACCTATGTTGCTAAAATGTGCCAATTAAATCAATAAATAAAACCATAAGATACAAAGTGTTACCTAAAGGCCGAAATAACATATCTTAGCGTGTTATAAAACAGAGCTAACTTATATGTACTTGGCTGATTTTACAGGTTAATGCATTGCATTAAGCCTAAGTGCCTTTATTTAGCTGTGGTTTTTATTTCGCTAATATTAACCTAAGTCGCTACAATAGCGCCTTTAACAGTAGTTTTCAGAGAACAATATGACTTTTGATTCATTAGGCTTGTCACAACCGATTTTGGATGCGGTTAACACATGTGGTTATAGCGATATGACCCCCGTACAACAAATTGTGATCCCATTAGCTATTGAAGGTAAGGATATATTAGCCAGCGCACAAACTGGTACCGGTAAAACTGCTGCATTTGCTTTACCTTTATTAACTCGTCTTGAGCTTGAAATAGCCGAACAAGAGAGCAAAACAGCTTGGCAACGTTTACGGGTACTGATCATGACCCCAACTCGCGAGCTGGCGATTCAAATCGAACAAAATCTGGTTAACTATGCCCAGTTTTTACCCTTTGAGAGCCTCGCGGTTTATGGCGGTTCGAATATCAACCCGCAACGAAAAGCCCTCGCTAAAGGTGTCGACATTTTGGTAGCAACTCCTGGGCGATTATTCGATATTATTGGTCAGCATGACCTTGATTTATCCTTTGTGACCCATTTAGTTATCGATGAAGCCGATCGCATGTTGGACTTAGGTTTTGTTAAAGATATCGAAAAAGTGAAGCGGATGATCAATCGTCAACATCAAACCATGATGTTTTCAGCGACCTATTCTAATGATGTCAAAAGCTTAGCGGCAAAAATGCTCAAAAATGCCGAGTATGTGCATATATCGAATCAAAAACCTGCTGAAACGGTAACCCAATCGGTATATCAAGTAGATAAACGCCGTAAAGCAGAGTTACTGTCAGAGCTGATTGGCCGTAATAACTGGCAACAGGTGATGGTATTTACCAGCCTAAAAGAAACGGCTGAGCACTTACTTAAAGAGTTTAAGTTAGATGGTATTAAAGCTGCCGTATTTCATGGTGACAAAACTCAAGGCGCTCGCAACCGTGCTTTAGAAGAGTTTAAGACGGGTAAGCTGCGCGTCATGATAGCGACCGATCTCGCCGCAAGGGGTCTAGATATTGAAGCTTTACCATTAGTGATTAATTTTGAATTACCCCCAGAGCCTGAAGATTATGTTCACCGTATTGGCCGTACGGGCCGCGCAGGCTTAACCGGTCAGGCCATTTCATTGGTCGCACAAAATGAAATGGAGCTGTTAGAAGACATTGAAGCACTCATTAGCACCTCAATACCTGTGGTAGTGTTACCCGGTTATGAACTTGGCGCGCCATTACCGGCTCGATATAGAGAAGTCGATGCTGAAAAACCTAAAAAGCTGTTTAAACATAAACGCCAAGGTGGCAACCGAAATCGCGGCGGCGCAGCTAAAAGTGGCCCTGCTGGTAAAGGTAGTCGTGCTGATGGGAACGCTAAGCCGACTAGACAAGGCAAGTACGCTAAAAAATAATAATCACAATGCTTATTATTTACATGGGTTTAATTTAGTTATTTAGTGGAATTTATCAGGTGATCCGTAAACGCATTAATACTAACCTCATTACCGGCTTTTTAGGGGCAGGTAAAACCAGCTTAATTGTGTCGTTACTGGCAATCAAACCCAAGGGTGAAATTTGGGCTGTGCTAGTTAATGAGTTTGGCGAAGTGGGTATTGATGCGAGCCTGATAACTGGCTGCAACTCATCCGAACAAGTGGTCATAAAAGAAGTTGCTGGTGGCTGCTTATGTTGCGCTGCAGGCGTACCGATGCAAGTGGCGATTAATCAAATTATTCAAAAAGCTAAGCCAGATAGATTGTTAATTGAACCAACTGGACTTGGCCATCCTGCTGAAATACTCAAGGTACTGACCAATGAGTTTAATCAGCAAGTATTGCAGTTAAATCAAACCTTATGTGTGGTTGATGCGCGCAAGCTCAAAGACACTCGCTACACTGAAAATAGTAACTTTAATCAGCAAATAGACATTGCAGAAGTGATTTACGCCAGCAAGGCCGATTTATATCAGCAAGATGATTTTGCCTCTTTGTCAGCTTACTTAGCTAATGATAAAAAACTGTGTATTGCCTCAAATGCTGCTAATGCACTTAATCATGTTTATGCCGAATTGGTAAAGCCACAAGCTGCTAATCCCCCAAGCACAAAATCGCCATCTTATTTAGCTACGTCCATTAACAAGCCAAACACAGCATTATTTAATCAAAATGAAACAAAAGTTGATGATGAGTTAAATGCCCAAGGTTTTATTACTAAGCTAAATCAAGCCCAAGGGGCTTATAGTATTGGCTGGATTTTTAGCGCCGAGCATTGTTTTGACTTTGATAAGTTAGTTGCCTGGTGTGACGGCTTACTTAATGAGGTGCTACGCATAAAAGCGGTAATGATCACAGAAGAAGGCATTGGCGCTTTTAATGCTGTCGATGGCAGGCTGTCGATTAACGAGCTTGATGAAGCCATGGACTCAAGATTAGAGATAATTAGCTTAAACCCGTTATCAGAGGCATTATTAACAGAGCAAATCCTCAATTGCTTGAGTGACATGGCTTAGACGGGCTAGATCACAGTGGTTGTTGTTAAATTTTTTCCTAAAACAACTGCTACTAAAGTAACAACAGTTACTAAAGCATCAGTTATTTTCAACCACTGCAGCTAACATTAGCCCTTAAAACAGTTTGCTGCCCCAGCCCAATTTAGCGCGCAAAACATCAAAGTAATTGTGGCCTTTAGGGTGGATCATTCTTAAATGATTATTGCTACGGCGAATAAAAATTTCATCCCCAGGCAACACAGCTAAATCAACGTGACCATCACAGCTGACTTCTAAGTTCTCGCCGTTATCCGGTGATACCACTAATTTTATGGTGCTACATGCATCCACCACAATAGGGCGAGACGATAGTGTATGAGGGAACATAGGCACTAAAATTAATGCTTGCAGGTTAGGGGTTAAAATTGAGCCGCCAGCAGACAAGGCATAAGCTGTTGAGCCCGTTGGGGTTGATACAATCATGCCATCGGCGCGTTGGCTATACATGAATTGCTCATCAATATAGACCTCAAACTGGATCATGTGCGCCACTTTACCCGGATGCAATACCGCTTCGTTAACCGCAGAGTTACTGGCTTTTAAAATCCCATGACGATGCACTTCAGCCTCTAGCAAAAAGCGGTTCTCTGTATCGTATTCGCCTTCAAGTACCTTAGAAAGTGATTCTTCAAAGTTATCGGGTGGTAAATCCGTTAAAAAACCAAGGTTGCCACGGTTAACCCCAATAACCCCAATGTCAAAGCGAGACAATACCCGCGCGGCGCCGAGCATATTACCGTCACCACCGACGACAATAGCGAGATCGCAGCGCTCACCTAATTCAGTTAAATCAACAGATTCCACTTCAACTTTTAACTCAGAAGCCACTCGCTCTTCGGCTAATATGTCGAAGCCTTGCATGGAAAGCCAATGATGCAAACGCTTTAAAGTGCGATTGGTACCTTGATGATGTGGCTTGCCAATGAGGCCGATTGTTTGAAACTTTTTAGTCATATTAGTATTTGATTTGCACAAAGGCTTGAAACGAAGAAAATGATCCCCATAATATGCCCATAGTAATCAGAAACAAAGCATTTTTAGCTGGAGTGAAAATGAGCAACGAGTCAAACAAAGTAGATCAAGAGATCATTGATGCAGAAGTCGTCAATGAAACGGAAACTGAAGTCGCAGCAGAAGAGGCCACCGAAGTTGATGCGTTAACTCAAGCTAACCTTAAAATTGAAGCATTAGAGCAACAACTTGCTGAAACTCAAGCAGCCTTAGCTGAGCGTAAAGATGTTGAAATTCGCGCCGCTGCTGAAACGGCAAACATCCGCGCTCGTGCAGCAAAAGATGTTGAAAAAGCCCGTGCCTTCGCATTAGAAAAGTTCGTGAATGAGCTTTTGCCTGTATTAGATAATATGGAACGTGCACTTGCTGGTGTTGATGCTGAAGATGAAGCAACTAAAGCGATTGCTGAAGGTGTTGAATTGACCATGAAAGGGTTAATGGCAGCAGTTGAGAAAAATGGCGTAGTGCTTGTTAATCCATTAGGTGAAGCATTTAATCCAAATCATCATCAAGCTATCGGTATGCAGCCAAGTGCAGAATACCCTAAAGATACCGTGATGCTAGTTATGCAAAAAGGTTACATCTTAAAAGACCGTGTACTTCGCCCTGCGATGGTTATGGTGTCTCAAGGTGGCGCAAGTGTTGATACACAAGCGTAATGCATAACAATTGAAAACTGACTTCTTGGTTTGCCAATCAATAAGCAAAGCATTGGCAAAGCAATAGTTAGTAATCAAGCGTTAGTAATAAAGAGTTAATAAAAAGGACTGCCAATGCAGTCCTTTTTTGTGATTTTTAGTAGCGCCAATCAAATTGGCTTAACTCCCTGAGGCGGTTAACTTAAATAGTCTTGGATTTGGGCTAAAACACCCGCACCATCTAATTTAAGCTCTTGGATGATTTCATCCGGTCCACCATGCTTGATAAATTCATCAGGTAAGCCAATTTGCAGCACAGGCTTTAAGATTTTCATTTGATGCAGCGCTTCAATGACGCCGCTACCCGCACCGCCCATAATGGCATTTTCTTCAACGGTGACAATCACGTCATGACTATGAGCAAGCTCAGCGAGCAGGGTTAAATCTAATGGCTTAACAAAGCGCATATCGGCAACGGTGGCATCGAGCGTCTCAGCGGCTTCAAGCGCTGCAGCAAGAGTAGTACCAAAGTTAACAATGGCTACACGTTGCGTCTGCTGTTGGCTTTGACGTTTAACCAAGCCTTTACCAATCGCAATAGGAGTCATTTCTTCAGTTGGTTCAATACCTGTCGCACAACCACGAGGGTAGCGAACCGCCGTTGGGCCATCTTTATAGCGATAACCGGTATAGAGCATTTGGCGACATTCATCTTCATCAGATGGTGCCATAACGACCATATTGGGAACACAACGCAGGAAGCTTAAATCAAAAGCACCTTGGTGAGTTGGGCCATCAGCGCCAACAATACCACCGCGATCGATAGCAAATAACACAGGTAAGCGCTGTAGAGCTACATCGTGAATTAACTGATCGTAACCACGCTGCAAGAAAGTTGAATAGATAGCGACAACAGCTGAGTAGCCTTCACACGCAAAACCAGCACCTAAGGTGACCGCGTGTTGCTCAGCAATCGCGGCATCAAAATACTGGTTTGGAAAACGCTGTGAAAACTCAACCATGCCCGAGCCTTCACGCATGGCTGGTGTAATGGCGAGTAACTTGTCATCTTTTTCAGCAACATCACATAACCACTTACCGAAAATTTGCGAAAATGTCGGTGAACTTGGTTTTGTTTTCGGCTTTCTAAATTGAGTGTGGTCGAATTTAGGCACTGCATGCCAACCGATAGGATCTTTTTCAGCAGGCTCATATCCACGACCTTTTTTAGTCATGATATGCAGGATTTGCGGGCCCTTTAAATCGCGCATATTACGCAGGGTTTCAACTAATGAATCAACATCATGACCATCAATCGGGCCAATATAGTTAAAACCTAGTTCTTCAAATAAGGTTCCAGGTACGACCATACCTTTAAGGTGTTCTTCAGTACGCTTTGCCATTTCTTTAATGACAGGCATACCTTTGAGCACTTTTTTGCTGCTTTCACGAATGGTGGTGTAGAAGCGGCCTGACATTAGTTGGGCTAAATGGTTATTCAGTGCGCCGACATTTTCAGAGATTGACATCTCATTGTCATTTAACACCACTAACATGTCATTGTGCAGATCGCCTGCATGGTTCATGGCCTCAAACACCATACCGCCAGTCATCGCACCATCACCAATTACAGCAACAACTTTACGATCTTTTTGCTCCTTCTCTGCAGCAACAGCCATAGCTAAAGCTGCACTGACAGAAGTCCCTGAGTGACCAACACTAAAGGTGTCGTACTCACTTTCTTCACGCCATGGGAAAGGGTGTAAACCGTTCTTTTGACGAATGGTATGCATTCTGTCACGACGACCAGTGAGAATTTTATGGGGGTAAGCTTGGTGGCCTACATCCCATACTACGCGGTCAAAAGGCGTATTATAGACATAATGAAGTGCTACTGTTAATTCAACAGTACCAAGGCCTGAAGCAAAATGGCCACTTGAGTTACTGACTGATTTAAGCAAAAACTGTCTTAATTCATCGGATAACTGTGGCAGCATGCCTTGCGGCAGCTTTTTCAAATCGTCAGGGGTATTAGCTTGAGCTAATACCGGAAATTGAGAATTATCGAAACTCATATGGCGGTAAACTGTCTCTTTATATTCTTCGCGCAATGATATAGCGGGCGAAGTCTGCAATTAACTGGCTATTGTAGGTCAATTTTGCCAGCGCTGATAGTGCATCGTTAATTAGTTGCTCGGCGCATTCATTTGCACCCTTAAGCCCTAATAATTTAGGAAATGTGCTTTTATTGGACTCTTGATCACTGCCTTGGGGTTTACCTAATTCTTCAGTGCTGGCAATGATGTCTAAAATGTCATCTTGTACTTGAAAGGCTAAGCCAATATTGGCGGCAAAGTCTCTGATAATTTGTTGGTCTAGGCTTGATGCTGATGCCGCGATTAAGGCAAGTTCTGCAGCGCAGCTAATTAAGGCTCCGGTTTTTTTATTATGTAACAGGGTTAGCTGCTCAAGGTCTATACGCTTATTGGTGGCGCCTAGATCAATAGCTTGTCCGCCGCACATACCACTATAACCCGATGCTTTAGCTAAAGCGGTTACCATAGCAAGTTGCTGAGAGGCGCTAATGCTCTCATTAGGCTCGCAAATAAGTTCAAAGGCTAAGGTTTGCAGGGCATCGCCTGCAAGGATAGCGCTGGCTTCATCAAAAGCAATATGCACCGTTGGCTGGCCGCGGCGCAGGGCATCATCGTCCATGGCAGGTAAATCATCATGGATTAATGAGTAGGCATGAATACATTCGATAGCGGCTGCGGCGTTATCAAGCTGCTTTAAATCAGCACCTAACATTTCACCAATGCTATAAACCATAAAAGGTCGAATGCGTTTGCCGCCCAATAAGGCGCCGTGGGTCATTGCGGCTTTTAATATAGGGGCAGCGTCATCAAGCTGGGCAAGTTTAGTTGCTAAAACTTGGTTCACGCGTTGTTGGTATTGTTCAATTGACTGGGCTAACACACTTATTCGCCTTCAACGGTAAATGGGCTGAGGTTGGTATCGTCTTCATTTAATAAGATGGAAACTTTTTGTTGAGCCTGTTCTAGCTTAGATTGGCTCTGGCGCACTAGCTTAATGCCGCGCTCAAATTGTTTAAGGGCATTATCTAAAGTGACTTCACCTTGCTCAAGATCTGCAACAATGTTTTCAAGCTCCGATAAGGATTCTTCAAAACTTAGATTCTCAGGTTTTTTTGCCACAATTCTTATTCCTTCTATTATGCGGGGACAAGGTATATCAGGCCGCGCTAAGGGTCAAATTCAGTCGTTGTTTATTTGCTCAATAGCACGCTTTGTGACTGAATATTTATATAATTCATAAAATATTCCTAAACTTGGGCTAAGTTTGACCGATATAGATAATGAATACCAGTGTCAAGCGGTCGCTTTAAGCGAAGTTTGAAATCCATGGTAGTAATAATGGTAGTCGTAATAGCATTTTTTGATGCTTTTTTGATAAACCAGCCAATTAATCGATGAAAGTGTCACTGTATGAGTTTTTTTTGTTCGTTTGAACATTTGTCCCAATAGCTCAGAGTGTTACATTGGTATTCATAGAAGTAAGGCAGCATTATTAAGACTGCGCTCAAGGAGAAATTGTGGATTTAGCAACCCTAATAGGTTTAATAGGCGCCTTCGCTTTTATTATTGGTTCTATGGTGAACAGTGGTGGGATTTCGATTTTTATTGATGCGCCATCGGTGATGATTGTGCTTATTGGTTCTCTTTTCGTTGTGATGATGAAATATAATCTTAAGCAATTTTTAGGCGCGGTAAAAATTGGCGCTAAAGCTTTCATGTTTAAAATTGATAAGCCTGAGGAGTTAATTGACCAATCAGTGAATATGGCTGATGCAGCCCGTAAAGGGGGCTTTTTAGCATTAGAAGAAGCGCAGATCGGTAACAGTTTTATGCAAAAAGCGGTCGACATGTTAGTGGATGGCCATGATGGTGATGTGGTGCGTGAAGCCTTAGAAAAAGATATTGCCCTGACCGAGGAAAGGCATAAAACCGGCATTGGCATTTTTAAATCCTTAGGTGATGTGGCCCCAGCCATGGGCATGATTGGTACCTTGATTGGTTTAGTGGCCATGCTATCGAATATGGATGACCCTAAATCAATTGGCCCGGCAATGGCGGTGGCATTATTAACCACGCTTTATGGCGCGATTATCGCCAATATGGTGGCGCTCCCGATTGCTGATAAATTGCAATTACGTATGAGTGAAGAGTTACTTAACCGCAATTTGATTATGGATGCGGTCTTGGCGATTCAAGATGGTCAGAACCCACGTGTTATCGAAGGTTTCCTGAAAAATTATCTAGGTGAAAAACAACGTCAAATCGATACCACGGACGGAGAGTAGCTCATGGCTAAAAAAGCCAAGTGTGATTGTCCACCACCCGGCGCGCCGTTATGGCTAGCCACCTTTGCTGATCTTATGTCGTTATTGATGTGCTTTTTTGTTTTGCTGCTGGCGTTCTCTGAAATGGACGTGATGAAGTTTAAGCAAATTGCCGGTTCGATGAAGTATGCCTTCGGGGTGCAAAATAAAGTTGAAGTTAAAGATATTCCTAAAGGCACCTCGGTGATTGCGTTAGAGTTTCGGCCGGGAAAACCGGACCCTACCCCTATTGAAATTATCAATCAGCAAACCAATGAGATGACAGAGCAAACCATTGAGTATCAAGCAGGCGACGATGCCAGTGCGGGCGGCGTGCAAAAACAGCAAGGGGATAATCGCGGCGGTAATGCTCAAGCGACGGCCCAGCAACAAGCACAGGCTCAGCAAGCCCAAGCGAAGTCTGAGCAAGAAAATATTAACGACCAAGTGAAAAAAATGGCCGAAAAACTCAATGAGGAAATTGTTGATGGCGCCATCGAAATTGAATCGTTAGGGCAACAGATTATTATCCGGATCCGCGAAAAAGGCTCTTTTGCATCGGGTTCAGGCTTTTTACAGCCAAGATTTAAACCTGTTATTCGCTCAATTGGTGACTTATTAAAAGATGTTCCCGGCATTATTACAGTATCAGGTCATACCGATGGCATGCACATTAGCAATGAGCTTTACAGTTCTAATTGGGACTTATCCAGTAAACGCGCAGTCTCAGTAGCCCATGAACTGGCCAAAGTGACAGGCTTTGATGACAGCAGAATGCGGGTGGTGGGTATGGCATCTAATGCGCCATTAGTGGCTAACGACTCTGATAAAAACCGTAGCCGTAATCGCCGAGTTGAAATTGCTATTGAACAAGGCAAGGCGAAAGAGTCTGCTGAGATAGAAGTACTCGCGCCACAATCACAGCAGCCATAGAAACGCGCTCTTTATATAAGATGAGATTAGCCGCTTAGTCCTTAAGCGGCTTTTTATCGGCTTTAAATAGCGCTGTATAGCCAGTAATCGCAACGCCGTTTCACTGACGCTGTGTTGCAGTATTGCTTAGACTGCTAATTTTATTTAGATTTAATGACAGCCTTAGCACCTAAGCTCAAAGATTGTGTGTAATAAAATTTATTGTGTTTGGTATATAGACAGTTTTTGCTATAATCCCGCCTTTGTTGGCTGGTTAATTTCCAGCCATTATTATTTTTGACTTTTATGAGTTGATTTTGCGCTGAATATCAACGCAATCCGTAGTCGTAAAAGTGAACATCCAAATCAGTTGCCGCGGAAATCCAATGAAGTTTATTGTAAAGCTATACCCAGAAATCATGATGAAAAGTAAAACTGTTCGTATGCGTTTTACTAAAATTCTTGAGACCAACATTCGAAATGTACTTAAAAAAGTTGATGACGAAGTAAAAGTACAACGTCAATGGGATCGCATTATGATCCACGTCAACAGCGATGAACAAACGCGCATTAACGCCATTGCTGAGCGTTTAGAATGTATTCCTGGTATTGCTCATGTTGTTCAAGTTGATGAATACAGTTTTGAGTCAATGGATGATATCTACCAGCAAGTACTGCCAGTTTATAAAGAGCAATTGGCAGGTAAAACCTTCTGTGTTCGCGTTAAACGTACTGGTAAGCATGACTTTAATTCAATTGAAGTTGAGCGTTACGTTGGTGGCGGTTTAAACCAGCACACAGATGCTGTGGGTGTGAAATTAAAAAATCCAGATATGACGGTTAATTTAGAAATTGACCATGAAAAACTGTATATGGTTGTGCGCCGTATTCCCGGTTTAGGTGGTTTCCCAATGGCGACCCAAGAAGATGTATTATCGCTTATCTCAGGTGGATTTGATTCAGGTGTATCAAGCTATCAATTCATCAAAAAAGGTGCCCGCACTCACTATTGTTTCTTTAACTTAGGTGGCGCGCAGCATGAGATTGGTGTTAAGCAAGTGGCTTATCATTTGTGGCAGAAATATGGTGAGTCACACAAAGTGCGCTTTATGACTGTACCATTTGAGCCAGTGGTTGCTGAGATTCTAGAAAAAATTGATAACGGTCAAATGGGCGTTATTCTTAAGCGTATGATGATGCGCGCCGCCACTAAAATGGCTGAAAAGTACAACATCCAAGCTTTGGTTACAGGTGAGAGTTTAGGTCAAGTTTCAAGCCAAACTCTGACCAACTTAAACGTAATTGACCGCTGTACGGATTTATTGATTTTACGTCCATTAATCACCATGGATAAGCAAGACATTATCAATGAAAGTCGCCAAATTGGTACTGAAGATTTCGCTAAAGCGATTCCTGAATATTGTGGTGTGATTTCGCAAAAGCCAACCGTTAAGGCTGTACTGGCAAAAATTGAAGCTGAAGAGCTTAAATTCAGTGAAGACATAATTGACCGTATTGTAGAAGATGCCGTGGTTATCGATATTAAGCAAATTGCTGAAAAAGTTGAAACCACAGTAAGTGAAACTGAAACCGTTGATGCAATTGAAGCTGGCAGTGTTGTGATTGATATCAGAGCACAAGATGAAGAAGAGCAAAACCCACTAAGCATTGATGGCACTGAAATCTTAAAAATTCCTTTCTTTAAATTAGCAACGCAATTTGCTGATTTAGATAAAAGTAAAACCTATTTACTCTACTGTGATCGCGGCGTAATGAGTAAATTACAAGCGTTATACCTGACTGAGCAAGGTCACAGCAACGTTAAAGTATACCGTCCTTAATGGCGTAAAAGGAGTATCGCTAGTCGATGCTCCTACTTAAGCTTTGCAGGCTGTGATGTGTATTTCATATTGAAACTGAGACAGTCATTTTAGCCCATAAAAAAACCGCATTACCATTTAAATGGTCAATGCGGTTTTTTTGTTACTGTTTTTACAGTAAATTAATCAGCAGTGCGCGTTTCAGCGGTAGTGATTGGCTGTTGAACTTCTTTGTCTGCAACTAAAGTGCTGTTAACATCAACCTGAACATTACTTTGCATTTCTGACATGCTTTGTTGAAGCTCTGCGTTTATTGAAGCTTGAAGGTCGCTGATATCAATGCCTTCTTCATTTGCGCTAGCTGTAAAAGCAAAACAAGAAAGTAAAGCTACTGTAGCTAATGATTTTAAATTGAACATAAAGGTCGCCTCCGGGCTGACTTAACACTGGCGGACACACCCTTACACTGCGTAGAAGTTGTCCAACTCATCATAAATCTGATGGTCATAATTTAACCGAACACAGTGTTCTTTACAAACGACAAAATGTAACGCTATTCATTAGAAAAACTAATTAAAAAACGAGAGATGGATCACTATGTCGCGAAGATTGCCACCTTTGAACGCGGTAAAAGCATTTGAAGCAGCAGCAAGGCACTTGAGCTTTACCCGTGCCGCTGAAGAGTTGTTTGTTACTCAGGCTGCTGTTAGTCATCAAATTAAAGCATTAGAAGATTTTCTAGGCCTAAAGCTGTTTCGCCGCAAAAATCGTTCGCTTTTATTGACCGAAGAAGGTCAAAGTTATTTCCTCGATATTAAAGATATTTTTATCCAATTAGGTGAATCAACCGACCGATTATTAGCCCGAAGCGCCATTGGTTCGTTAACGGTAAGTATGTCACCAAGTTTTGCAATTCAATGGCTTGTGCCGCGTTTGGCTAAGTTTAGTGAGCAAAATCCCGATATTGATGTACGCATTAAAGCTGTTGACAGCGAAACGGGCTCATTGACTGATGATGTAGATGTGGCCATCTATTATGGCCAAGGTAATTGGCCTGGCTTAAGAGCGGATAAATTGCGTAATGAAGTGCTCATTCCGGTGTGTTCACCGCTGTTACTTAATGGACCTAAACCATTAGAGAAACCCAGCGACTTAAAAAATCATACCTTACTGCACGATTCTAGCCGTCATGATTGGCAGGCATGGTTTAGGCAATGTGGAATTAGTGAAATTAATGTTAATTCTGGCCCCATCTTTAGTCATTCATCGTTAGTACTGCAAGCTGCCGCTCATGGCCAAGGTATTGCGCTGGGTTACAGCGTACTCGCAAGGCCGGATATAAAAGCAGGCCGCTTGGTGTGTCCGTTCTCAGAGGTGCTAGTCAGCAAAGATGCTTATTACTTAGTGTGTCAGCAAAATCATTCTGAATTAGGTAAAGTCGCTGCCTTTAGAGAGTGGATGGTAGATATGTTTGCTGAAGAGTCTCGCAGTGAATTACTGTCAGGCTAGGGCTAACTTACCCAAGCTTAACCACATAGCGTAGTAATTAATGCTGTTGTCACTAACAATCGAAGAAACTAATGATATGACCCCCCTAGGCCCAGCTGTAACAAACGATAGTTTAGAAATTGAATCAATCTTACAGGGCGACCCCAGTAAAACATTAGTGGTATTGGCCCATGGCGCAGGGGCTAATATGCACCATGAGTTTATGGTCGATATCGCCAATGGCTTGGTTGCTAAAGGTTATCAAGTATTGCGCTTTAACTTCTTATATATGCAAGCCAATATGCAAGATGGCAAAAGAAGGCCGCCAGATAGAGCGCCTAAACTGTTAATGCATTTTACTAGGCTACTTAATTCCATTGAACAAACCATTGAAGACAATGATCTTGTGGTCGAAAACATTGTGTTAATGGGGAAATCAATGGGTGGCAGAATGGCGGCGACATTGTTAACCGATGACGAACTTATCATTAATGATGAGCAGGTTGAGATCTCTGCTTCAGTTAACGCCTTAATTAAAGGCTGCATTTGCTTAGGTTATCCCTTTGTTCCATTAAAAGGCGGAGAGCCGAGACTTGAGCCGTTAAATAATGGCTTAAAACCATTAATGGTGGTGCAAGGTGAGCGGGATAAATTTGGCGGTATAAGCGAAATACCCCAGTGGGATATAAATAAACAAGTCAAAGTCAGCTGGATAACCGATGGCGATCATAGTTTTAAGCCACGTAAGTCGTCAGGAACCACATTAGAGGCTAATCTGAAGCACTGCTTAACCATATGTGATCAGTTTATTACTGATATTGTGGATTAATTTTCTATAAAGCGAGATATCAATGAGACAAGGTTTATTACTGTTAGCGGCAATCAGTGGTTTTTTAGCGGTTGCTTTAGGGGCTTTTGGTGCCCATGGGTTAAAAAGTATTGCCCCGCCTGAGTTGGTTGCGATTTTTAAACTCGGTGTCGATTATCACTTTTATCACACCTTTGCCATTATTGCCGTAGCGTTAAGTGGTCACTGGATAAGTTCAAAACTGCTGGATTGGGCAGGTTATTTATTCTTCGTGGGTATTTTATTATTTTCAGGTTCATTGTATTTATATGCCTTTACTGGCGCCAAATGGATTGGGCCAATTACCCCTATGGGCGGCGGTTGTATGCTGATTGGCTGGACATTGTTTGCCATTGGGATAGCAAAACATACTAAGCAGAAATAACTTAGCGTCACCTTTGGCAAATATTTCAAAGCAGCAGCTTGTTTATCAAATCTGCTGCTTTGTTGCTTTTATCGGTTTGCCTTTTCTATTTAACACAGCGGCATAATTTTTGAGTATAATGCCCCCATTATTTTGTCCTTCGACCATACTGTGAAGCAGTTATGGTTATAGAAGCTTAAGGCTTATCATGAAAAACCTCTTTATATTTTGCCGCGCAGGCTATGAGAAAGATTGTGCTGCAGAAATTCAACAGCGTGCAGCTGAATTAAATATTGGTGGCTTTGTTAAAACCAATACCAATGATGCTTATGTGATTTACCAATGTTTTGAAGAAAACGGCGGTGAGCAACTGGCAAAGCAAATTGAGTTAAATTCATTAGTGTTTGCAAGACAAATGTTTGCTGCTGGTGAGTTGATAAAAGATTTGCCTGAAAAAGACAGAGTATCACCGATTGTGGCTGCTTTAAGTGAAGTGTCAAAAGCGGGAGAATTACGAGTTGAAACTCCAGATACCAATGAAGCTAAAGAACTGTCAGGTTTTTGCCGCAAATTTACTGTGCCTTTACGCCAAGGCCTGAAAAAGTCTGGCGCATTATTAGCTCAAGAAAATGACCGCAGACCTATCATTCATGTGTGCTTTGTAGCGCCGGGTACGGCTTATGTCGGCTATTCATTATCAAACAATAGCTCACCTTATTTTATGGGCATTCCCCGTCTTAAAATGGCTGCCGATGCTCCGAGTCGTTCAAGCTTGAAATTAGATGAGGCTTTTGGGCAATTCTTGACAAAGGAAGAGCAAGAAGACCGCTGCCGCTCAGGGCTTCATTCTGTGGATTTAGGCGCTTGTCCTGGTGGCTGGACTTATCAGCTAGTACGTCGTGGCATGTTTGTCGCCGCAGTTGATAATGGTCCTATGGATCAGAAGTTAATGGACACTGGACAGGTTAAACATTATCGCGCCGATGGTTTTCGTTTCGAACCACCAAGAAAAAACATTTATTGGTTAGTGTGTGACATGGTAGAAAAACCGTCACGTGTTGCTGAGCTCGTTGAAGCTTGGGCGATTAATGGCTGGTTTAAAGAAGCCATTTTTAACCTTAAATTACCAATGAAAAGTCGTTATAAAGAAGTCAGACAGATTTTAGATACTATGGCTGAAATTTTAAAAGAAAACGACATCACAGATTTTAAATTACAGTGTAAGCACCTTTATCATGATCGTGATGAAGTGACAGTTCACTTATGGGTTAAACCTAATACTGCTTGGGCGTTTAACTAAGCTATTTAGCTGGAAATTTAAACAAGCATTAAAAAGCCCTTAGTGAATATCACTAAGGGCTTTTTTATTATCCTTTAATTAAAACTAGAGTTATTAGCGCTGCAATAACTCAGCTAAAAGGGTAATAAAGCTTATCCTAAACGATCAACAACAGCTTGAGTGAAGTCAGTTGTACCATGAGTACCACCAAGATCGCGGGTTGTGCGGTCGCCTTCTTCAATCACAGCAGATACTGCAGAGCGGATCATTTCCGCTTTGTCAGCCATGCCTAAATACTCCAGCATTTGTATAGAGGCTAGAATCACGGATGTAGGATTTGCAAGATTTTTGCCTGCAATATCAGGTGCGCTACCATGAACCGCTTCGAAAATTGCCGCATCTTTACCGATGTTTGCGCCAGGCGCCATACCTAAGCCGCCAACAAGACCTGCACATAAGTCAGATAGAATGTCACCGAATAAGTTAGTTGTTACCAATACATCAAAGTTTTCTGGATTCATGACCAACTTCATACACGTTGCATCCACAATCATTTCTTCTGTTTCGATATCTGGGTAACGCTGGCTCACTTCACGCGCCACTTTCAAGAATAAACCTGAAGTTGACTTCATGATGTTGGCTTTATGAACGATAGTCACTTTTTTACGGTTTTCTTTACGTGCTAGCTCATAAGCAAAAGTGGTAATTTGCTCTGCACCTTGACGAGTAATGATACTGGTCGCTTCAGCAGTAGCGCCATCGTCAGATACTTTTTGGCCTAAGCCTGAATACATACCTTCAGTGTTTTCACGTACTGTGATGATATCAATGTTGTCATAACGTGCTTGAGTACCTTTAAAAGAAAGTACAGGGCGCACGTTAGCATATAAGCTGAATTTTTTACGTAGGCTTACATTGATAGAGGTAAAACCTTCACCGACAGGTGTGGTTAATGGCCCTTTAAGGGTAATACGGTTTTTTTCGATAAGGTCTAAGGTACGCTGAGGTACTAATTCACCTTGCTTTTCTAATGCGGCTAAACCGGCGTCTGCAAACTCATATTCAAAGTCGCAACCAGCCTTGTCGAGAATTTTTAAAGCCGAATCGATAATGCTTGGTCCAATCCCATCACCTGGGATTACGGTTATAGTACGTTTTGGCATGGATAGTCCTTCCACTTAGTGGTTACTGCATTTTCTTGTTATTGTTTACAACACCTTAACAAGACTACTTACTCACGGTTTTGTTGCGGCGCATTTTAACGAATTTAGATTTTTTTTTACAGTTTTTAGTGAGTTTAATCACATATTTTTTTAAATAATTAAGCTAATCCTCAGGTGATTGCTTTAAGATATTCACAACCATGTAATTGAAAGGCTTATTTCGCGTCATAAATCAGCTTTAGTTGTTAATAAAAGGTTGGTTGTAAAGTTATTTCGCGTGCATAGCATAAGCAGGTGACAGATTTTAAATAGACGACTTTGGTCTACTAACTACAGTCTACTAGCTTTGGGCCTACTAACAATCTAAGGGGCTGCAAAAATAACTTGGCACAGTTTAGTCTGAAAGGTCATTAATTAAATTGCGGTGATATTTTCAACAATGCTTTATTAAATTTCAATTATGTTTTCAGTTAATGAATTTAGCTGAACTGTATTTCATTCCATAACAACAATAACGAGGAAGATTTGAAGTTACGTAACCTTATTCCATTGACTCTGTTAGCAGTGTCAATGTCAGCCATATCAGCTGACAACATTAAGCCGTTATTGCTCGATGATATTATGCGCTTTGAGACTTTACAGACTCCCGTTATCTCTGAAAATGGCACAGTGTTAGCGGTTGAGGCTATGCCAGATCGCGGTAATAGCCGCGCTTTAGTCAATCAAGTGGCTACACAAAAGCAGTATCAAATTGATGGTGGCTCTGATGTTAAAGTCAGCGCAAATGGTGATTATGTGATTGCCACTATTGCGCCGAGCTTATTAGAAAAAGAAACCCTCAAAAAGTCTGAGCTTAGTGCAGGGCTTAGCTTACTGAATACCAAAACAGGTAACCAGCAACAGTTTAAGCGGGTTAAACAAGCTGAGTTTAGTACCAAAGGTGATTATTTAGCGGTTTGGTTTGATATTGATGACACTAAAGAAGATGGCAAAGAGGACGCTGAAGAAACGAGCATTAATGGCGCAGATAAAGGCAGTGGTTTTAAGCTCATTCAACTCGCCACCAATACTTTTCAGGAGTTTGACCATGTTACTCAATTTAACTTTGACCGCTCAGGTAACCAATTTGTGGTTGCCATTAATGATATTGCTGCCAAGCAGCATGTGATTAAAAAGGTCGATTTAATCACTAATACTCTAACGCAAGTTTATAAGTCAGACGGTTATCAAGTGGCAGAGCTGAGTTTATCTGATGATGGCAACTGGCTTGGCTTTACCCAAGGGGATGCAAGTGTAGAGCGTGATGAGCGAGAGTATCAACTGAAGCTTTTGGCTCTAGAGTCTCTTAAGCTCAAACAGGTGCCAACAGATGATGACTGGACTTTGAATCAGCATTCAAAAATTTTCTTTTCTGAAGATAGCTTAAGGCTATTTATTGGCCGCGTACCGCAAGTAGATAAAGCCCTGACACTGGCATCAATAGAGTCTGAAGCCGATTTATTTGACCAACAAATTGTTACCGGACTTCGTGATTTAAAAGTGTGGCATGGTGACGACCCAAAAATAAAACCTCATGAAGTAAAACAATATGCCAAAGAGTTAAAGCGCACTTATCTTGCTGTGATGCACGTTAATGCTAACCGTATAGTGCAACTGGCGGATAAAGCCGTACCGGATGTGCACTATGGTGAACAAAAGCGTTATTTATTAGCTACCTCAGATGTGCCTTATCAAAAAATGATCACCTGGGCAGGTTTTTATCAAGATGTCTATCTAGTGGATTTAAATACTGGCCGTAAGCTGCAAATTTTAACTCAACATGCCTCAAGTGAAATGCCAAGCTTGTCTCCTAATGGGCGTTTTGTGGCGTATTATCAACAAGGCGGACTGTTTTTGTATGATATTGCTAATGCCAGAAAACACAGTTTAACCAAAGATATCGCTATTAGCTTTGCAAATGAAGACCATGATTATCCCAGTAATGCGCCAAGTTATGGCTTAGGGCCTTGGCTAGCCGATGATTCAGGCATTATTGGCTATGACAAATATGATGTGTGGCAATTTAGCAGCTCATCGTTTGACGGCTTTATGTTGTCTGCGGGTGAAGGACGTAAAAATCGTCAGCAGTTTAGATTGGCCGGGTTATATGCAACGTCAGATATGCCTGCTGTCATTGAGCAGCAGCAAGCGCTGCTATTGCACGGTTATAATGAACACACCAAAGCTGACAGTTTTTATCGCGCCACTGTTGGCGTCCCAGGAGTGACGTTGCAACTTGAAACCGAGGCAAAATTGACGGTACTTGCCCGCAGTAAAAATAGCGACACTATGGTGTTTTCTAAGCAGCGTTATGATCTTTACCCTGATTTATACACCTCAAGTGTGAATACGCCTAATGAAGCCAGCCAACAAACTGACTTAGATAGTCAGCGAGATGATTTTAATTGGGGCGCTGCAGAATTGGTGCGTTGGCGTGATGGTGATGGCCGCCCAGCTGATGGCGTACTGATTAAGCCCACGAATTATCAAGCCGGTAAACAGTATCCGGTTATGGTGTATTTCTATCGCTTTATGAGCGATCGTTTGCATTCATTCCCGCATATGGCAATTAATCATCGACCAAACTTTGCTTGGTATGCAGATAATGGCTATGCCATTTTCTTACCTGACATTCGTTTTGAAGTAGGTTACCCGGGGATCTCGTCAGTAAAGGCATTAACTGCTGGCGTTCAAAAAATCATTGATATGGGCGTTGCCGACCCAGATGCCATTGGTATTCAAGGCCATTCATGGGGCGGTTATCAAACCGCTTTCGCTGTGACCCAAACCAATATCTTTAAAGCAGCGGTTACCGGTGCGCCCGTGTCGAACATGACTAGTGCTTATAGCGGCATTCGTCATGGCTCTGGCCTTGCTCGTCAATTTCAGTATGAAACAGGTCAAAGCCGAATTGCTGAAAGTTTGTTTAAGTCGCCGCAAAAGTACATTGAAAACTCACCGGTGTTTTATGCTGAACGCATTCAAACTCCAATGATGATTATGTTTGGTGATAAAGATGATGCGGTGCCGTGGGAGCAAGGCGTGGAGCTATATCTTGCCATGCGCAGAACCGGTAAAGATGTGGTGTTTTTACAATATGAAGATGAACCACATCATTTGAAAAAGTACCCTAATAAACTAGATTACACCATTCGAATGAAGCAGTATTTTGACCATTATTTAAAAGGCGTTGCAGCGCCTAAGTGGTTAAAAGAAGGTGAGGCGTATCGAGAATATAACCAAGATTAACGATTACAATTCAATCTAATATTGAACTAAAAATGCCACTGATAGCGATATACAGTGGCATTTTTTATGGGTTCAGCTGAGCGGTTACTGTTCTGAAGTTATTGCTGTTTCTATGCCTTGCTCTGCGGGAATTGGACTGGTTTGTATCGCGTTAAGATCGGTTTCAGTTTGAGGTGCGATAGCGATAATCGGTATTTGCAGAAATTGCTCATAGGTTTCTTGCCCCCAAGCAATCAGCTCACCATCTTTAAATAACAGCGGCGTGCATTCATCTTTAGTGGTTTGACCGTCGGAGGTGACATGGTGAGTGCGGTAAAACATAATTTGAAAGCTGCCATCAGATGATGCTTTGGCCTCTGAAAAATCGGCTCGGCCCATTAGTTGCCTAATGCTATCAATAGTTTGGCCAATTATAATTTCGCTAAGCATTTTATGGTTAAACTCTTGGCGTTCTTGCCAGCTGCGATCTTCTGGCCGAGTCTCGTAGACAAATATAACGAAAATAACAAAAGTGACATATGCAATAAAGATGGTTGCGATTAAATATGACACTTTAGATTTCATCAGGCGATTCCTTGCTTCATTAATGGTTAGCTAACTACTCTAAACTGCTTGAGGTTAATGTTTAGCGGCATATGGCATTGCAGTTGCGCCAATTTATAACTGATTCTTGCCATCTCTTTGCCCTCTGATAATTTTAGCGCTTGTTTCGCACCAAGATTATCCAGTGACTGGTATAAGTTTGCCAAGCTTCTAAACTTGTTTAATAAATCCGCTGCTGATTTTGGCCCAATACCGGTAATACCAGGAACTTTATTCCCCGCGTCTCCTGCAAGCGCGATAAAGTCTAAAATTTGATTTTGCTGCACGGCGAGCTTTTTCTCTAAGGCTTTTATATCAAAATATTGCTGCTTGAAATGATCCCAAATAACAATATTGCTATGCATCAGTTGCCCAAACCCTTTGTCGGTTGACACTATGATGGCCTGACCGTTATTTTCAGCAATTTTAGTGGCCAAGGTGGCAATCACATCATCGGCCTCTGAAATGGCATCATGGGATTGAACATGTTCAATGGCCAGAGCGGTTTTGATATCTTCAAGGCCAGCCTTTAAAGCGACAGGCATAGGCTTACGGCCTTTTTTATAATCAGGGTAGAGCTGTTTACGCCACGATTCTTCATCACCGTCCCACACCATAATGGCATGAGTTGGTTGGTGATGTTTAAGTAATTTTTTACATGCTGACAGTGTGCGCTCTTTAACACTGACGATATCCGTTTCATCTGGCAATACCGCATGAATACGCCTAACAAGATTAAGGCCATCGATAATGAGTAATTTATTCATGGTTTTCTTTTCGTTTGCAGTAAGGTCGCTCACATTGAGCCACTGTATGATTTAATTATAAATTAACCGTCCTTGAGCTTAAACCTTACGGCTTGTTTTTAACAGTGGAATCAATGGCTATTTAAGCGCTACTTGATTAAAAAGCAAGATGTAGACGGCAAAGTAAAGCAATATAACATGTGCTATTTTTTATTATTGATGCGATAGCAAGGAGTATATTCGCTGCCTGGCAGTTTCATTCTTTGTTGCGTTACGAACGCAGCAAGCAGTTTATCCATCATGGTCATCAGCCGCTCATCACCACTTATCTCAAATGGACCTAAGTCTTCAATAAGTTTAATGGTCTCACTTTTGACATTACCGGCAACAATGCCTGAAAACGCCCGCCGTAAACTGGCCGCTAACTCAGCTTTGTTCGGATGAAAAAACAGGTGCAGGTTTTTCATGACCTCGTGATTTGGCTCAAAAGGCAGTTGAAATTCAGGTTCTATTTTCAGCGCCCACTGGTATTGGTAAGCATCACCAAGTTGTTTACGCATGGCTTTTACATCGCTCATGCCTTGTTTCATCAGCTGCGCTACCTTTACAGGATCATCAATAATGATTTGGTATTTATCTCGGGCCTGCTGACCAAGGGTAGCGCCGATAAAGTCATCTATTTCAGTGAAGTAGTCCGCACTTTGTTTAGGGCCGGTTAAAATCAGTGGAAAGGGCAGCTGGGCATTGGCGGGATTAAGCAAAATACCCAAAATATAAAGCAGCTCTTCAGCGGTGCCAGCGCCGCCGGGAAAGATAACAATACCATGGCCTAAACGGACAAAGGCCTCTAAGCGTTTTTCGATATCTGGCATTATCACCAGCTCATTGACTATTTGATTCGGGGGCTCTGCAGCAATAATACTGGGCTCGGTTAAGCCAATATAGCGGGCATCTTTAATGCGCTGTTTGGCATGACCAATGGCGGCGCCTTTCATTGGGCCTTCCATTGCGCCTGGACCACAACCGGTGCAAATATCTAACGCTCTTAACCCCAACTCATAGCCTACTTCACGGGTGTATTGATACTCTATGGGGTTAATGCTGTGTCCGCCCCAACACACTATGACATTAGGATCGATCATCGGTGAAATGACTCTGGCATTACGCAAGATATCAAATACCACATTGGTAATGTGGCTGGCATTGGTGAGATTGATGTGCTTTAGATTGTCATATTTATTGTCGATATAGACGATATCGCGAAGCACAGCAAAAAGATGTTCTTGGATCCCTGCAATGATTTCACCATCAACGAAGGCTTGTGTTGGCGGGTTGATGAGCTCTAGTAATAAGCCGCGTTCACGTTGCAGCACATTGATATGAAAATTGGCGTAGCGCTTGAATAAAGCGTCAGAATTATCACTTTTTAAACCGGAGGCAAGCACTGCCAGTGAGCAGTTTCGCAGTAGTTGGTATAACTCATTTTTAGCACTTTGCTTGAGGCGATCAACCTCCATTTGCGAAAGTTGATCTAAGCTGCCTCTAGGGCTGATCTTTATTATCATATGCAACTCCTTGGTAGAGTTGCAGTAGATACTAGATATCGATTACAACTCTATCTCGACCATTATTTTTGGCTTTATAAAGTGCAGCATCAGCACGTTCAAAGGTTTCTTCGATACGTTCGTTTTCCATGACCTGAGCTGCACCTATGGATAATGTCACAGTAATTCTCTGATTTTTAAACTTAAATGGAATATTCTTAATTTTATCTTTGACCCGATTTAACAATAGACCAATATGCTCTTCATTGACATCTGGTAGCAATAAAACAAATTCTTCGCCGCCATAACGGGCAACAAACTCACTTTCTCTAAGGGAGTTTTTTAGCGCCATGGAAATGACTTGCAGGGTTTTATCACCGGTACTATGACCAAAACTGTCATTGACTGTCTTAAAGTAATCAATATCAGTTACCGCCACCCATAATGGACTATTAAAGCGTTTATGGTTTCTATACTCTTGCTCCATTCTATCTTCTAATGCAGCACGATTTGGCAGTTGGGTTAATGGGTCTAATAGGTTGAGTTTTTGATGCTCAAACAGTTTTTCTTTGTAGCTGTTGGCTTCTTTAGTAATAGAGCTTAGCTCTTTTTTCATCGACTCAACGGATTTACGTAGCAGTGATTGCTCACGAGTTTCAAGGGCTTCTTTACGGTTTAATGCATCTCGTAATGAAGCAAGTTGGACGGTCAGCTCAGTTTTTAGCGCGATGATATCATCGACGTCATCGACAATACCGTCAGCATTATCAACCCGCAGGTTAATTTCTTTATTAAGCTGAGTTTTAATTTGTTGTGAACGCTCGTTATTGTTTGCAGTATTATTGACCACATCACGAACTATGCTAATCGCATCATTTAAGGTATACAGAAAATCCTGAGAGGCGGTTTTTTCTCGGGCAATGTTATTCAGTAAAAAGCTCAGTATTGTTTGATATGACTCAAGTAAAGTATTGAGCTTAATATCACCCATAAGCACTTCTTTCATGACCAGAATTTGATCACGTTGCTCTTTTCTGAATTCTATCTCAGATATTTTTTGGGCTAACTCTTTTGCTAAAATTAAGTGTTGAGGCAAAATGACATGGTCATCAGCATTGGCAAACTTTTGCTGAAGCATTTGCTCGTAAAAGCCGATAACTTGTTCCACCTTAGGAATATATTCCCAAATGGTATGGATCGGCTTATTAAGATCTTTTTTAAAGTAATTAATTTCTTTTTTGATTTCATCAGGGGCAGAATCAACCCGCTGAATCTGGCTGATCACCCGGGACAGGCTGTTGCGACTCTCTTCAAGGCTAGTCATTGTTTGGCTATATTGTGCCTTTAATAACCGCTCAATACCCACCAATTCAGGCAAGGCTTCATCTATTTGCTCAAAACCCTGTAAATGATGTCTCAGTTTGGCAAGGCGATTATCTAATTCAAGATTTTGGCCCTTGCACGCTAAGCTTAAGTGTCCTAAAAATCGAATTAAGGTGCGTAATTTTTCACTACGATCATCATGAATTTCTTCGATAGCTAATTTAGCGGCGTTGAGCTTTTGTTTTAATAATGAAACTTGTGACACCGCTGCTGAAGAGTCTTGCATGCTGTAAGCCTTCCTTGAGAAAAATAAATTTGTTATTAGTCCAATTAACTATATTGGATAACAATACCACTAATTACTTGTTTACACACAATTTTTGTTTGCTTTTTTGATATATATCATTGACTTGTGTGTTATTTGAGCGTAAATCACGTGAGTTGTTAACTCAACCGGTTGGCCACTTAATATCGGCAGCTTGACGATTTGTTTCAGCCCTAATTATGCCTCTTTGCAGTGCATGGGTTAAATTTAAATACAAGGGTTTAAAAAATATCGCCGCAGGGGCAAAATTTAAGCTGCGAATACTGACATAGGTTTGATCCTCATTGAGGCTTTTTGCCGCCGCGAGGGCATATTGCACCGTTTCATATTGTAATTGTGCCGTTAATCTTACATCCGGATTGGCCAGTAATGGCAAGTTAACGTGGCCCATAATGGCGTGTAATGGCTGCTCACTAATATCTGAAAAATTAGGTATATTGCTTTTATTGGCAATGGTGATTGCAGCTAGCTGTGCTTGTAAGTTGGTTAATGTTTGCTGGGCTGATAACTCGTCTGAGAAACATAAGCCAAATTCACCCGGCTTGATGATGAACACTTCACAATGTAAATCCAGTTCTAATTGTTTACTAAGGGATACTGTAATCGCCTTATATTCAGATAAACCCAGATCAATATCAATATCAGCCAGGGCGCGTATATTCACTAAAGCCAGCGTTTTGGGTGAACGGGCACTTGAAAGTAAATTAATTAAGGCCTGGTAACCATTCAGTTGTGTCAGTGGTTCTTGTACGGATAACTGTCGTAAGGTTTGGCAGGTTTGTTTGGCACGATTTAATTTTTTTAGGCTGACAAACCATAAAAAGGCAAAGATAAATATCACCGCAAACAGGATTATAATAGCCTTTTGCTGGTCCTTGTTATCACCCATGTAGTGAGTGAGTTTTTGCTGTAAATTTCTAATTTCTAATTTGAATTTTTCTTCGTTTAAGCTTGAATGAACCATGTCATTGACTGGTGACTCTTGTTCACTTTGGCTAATGGCAACCATTTTATCCATTACCTCAAGGGTAGAGGAAATGTCATCCACTTTACGATAAGCAACGGAAAGGTATTCTAAGGCTTCTTTTTGGGCATCAATCAGTTGTTTTGATTCTGCTATCTCTAGCGCTGCCTCAGCATGTGTAATGGTTTGCTGCCATTGCTGCTGTTTTGAGCTTACCTGAGCAAACAATAACTCGTTATACACTAAGTAGTGTAATACCTTTCTGGCTTTAAAAATTTCATTGGCCATGGTCAAGTAATTGAGGGATGACTGATAATCATCTAAATAAAAGTAGGCTTCGCCGATATTATGAAAGTTAAGGGCTTGACCAATGAGATGACCATTTTGTTGATCAATTTGTTGGGCATTAAGGTAGTAATCAATAGCTTTATTCCATTGTTTTTGCATGCCATAAACCATGGCTATGACTGTCAGGGCCTTTGATTGGAAGGCTTGTTGTCCTAGCTGCTGAAAACTAATGGCGGCATTGTTGGCATTTTTTAGGGCTTCATCCCATTGGCCTAGATCTCGATATAATCGTGATAACTGAAATTGAGTGTGTGCATGTAGCACTGGGGTGTCTAATCGACTGGTAATACGAAATGCTTCGTTATAGTGCTGTAATGCCTTCGCCAGTTGCTGCTTATTAACATAGAACTTACCTAAAGCGGTTTCAGCTTGGGCAATGAAATAATCCACCCGCATTTGGTAGGCAAGGTCACGATACTGTTTGTAGTGATACATGGCTTGGGTATCTTGTTTTAGCAAGCTATTCATGATGCTTAAATAACCTTGTAACACAAATTTAAAGGTCATGGCTTCGCTGTCGTTGAGTGAGGCTATTTTGTTTAATGCCTCTTTGAACAGAATGATACTTTGCTGATATTGCTGATCCTCTCTTCCTCTTATTCTTCCTTCTAAGAGTAAAATTTTTGCTTCATCTAGCGGGCTAATAGCGATTGATTCAAGTTGCCTGGTTAATAAGCGGGCATGACTGACTTCATTAGGGGCTGTGATGGTTGATTGTAAATATAATCTTGCTAGGGTCGCTAAATCTCTTTGTAATTGCTTAGGTTGGTATTTTAACTCTTCAGCCAGTTGTTCAAATTGCTGGCGGTTGTTAAATGATAATGGGAAGTTGGTTTTTTTCTGCAGTTGCTCAAACAACTGAACTGGGCGTTCATTAAACTCAATTTCAGCTTCGATAAAGGTATCCGCAACAACAGGAAAGGCCGACAGTAATATTAAGCTGAGTAAACCACTGATGAGTTTTCGCATGAAGAATGAGCAACCTTATTATAATTTTTGTAAGCTTTTATTGTTACTAGGTGAGTGAACTCACTGTACTTGTTATACTGCGCGCCTTAAGGGAAGAAATTTAATTACAAGTCCTTAAAAACATAACAAGAATAATAACAGAAGGAATCGAGAGTGAAAGCCAAAAAATTGACTATTTTATCTGCCAGCTTACTTTTTAGCGCCAGCAGCCTTGCCCAAGTTAGTTACCAAATCGATTTGACTCAGCCACAGCACCATTTAGCCCAAGTGAATGTTAGTTTCCCTACATCTTCAGCTGAGAATTTAACGGTCAATTTACCCGTTTGGCGTACGGGAAAATATGCAGTGCTGCCGTTAGCTGATGGGGTTCGCTCATTTACAGCAACAGATGAACAGGGCCAAGCGTTACCATGGCAGCGTACTGAGACGGGGGAATGGCAAGTGAATTTGTCAAAACCGACTGCAGTTAATGTCAGCTATCAGTTGTATGCCAATGATTTAGGTACTCGAGTGCGTCATATTGATAGCTCACATGCTTATATCGATGCCAGTGGGGTGTTTATGTATAGCCCAGAGTTTCGTGATGACAATGTGTTGGTTTCAATGAATGTGCCCCAAGGCTGGAACAGTTATTCAGGTATGGCACAGGGCAGCAAAGCCCATTCATTTATTGCTGATAACTATGATGTGTTAATTGACTCGCCAATTGAAACCGGTGAAAACGCCCATTATCGCTTTACAGCTGACGGTCGTGAATATGAACTGGTTTTTTGGGGTGAAGGTAATTACGATGCTCAGCAAATCGTTACAGATTTAACCAAAATCAGCAGCCAAGCTGAGGTGATTTGGGATGACTACCCGTTTGAGCGTTATGTGTATATGGTGCATGCCACCAGTGGCGCACGAGGCGCCACTGAGCATTTAAATTCAACCATTATTCAATTGCCACGCTTTAACTTTAGAGAACGTAAAGATTACCTGCGCTTTATCAGCACAGCATCTCACGAGTTTATCCATACTTGGAATGTCAAAGCTTATCGCCCACAGGGCCTAGTGCCTTATGATTACCAAAATGCCAGCATGACAGAGTTATTATGGATGGCTGAAGGCTCAACCAGTTATTTTCAAAATCAGTTATTATTGCGAGCCGATGTCATTACCCCGAAAGAGTTTTTTGCCGATTTAGCCAAACGGATAAACAACAACCTGCATAAACCGGGTCGTGAAATACAATCGGTTGCGCAAGCCAGTTTAAATGAGTGGACCAATACTGGCGGTGATTATGCCATTAACCATGGGGTCAATATCTATTCTGAAGGCTACTTGGCGTCGTTGTCACTGGATTTTAATTTATTGAAAGACACCCAGTTAGCGCATTCGTATCGTGATGTTCATCGTCAATTATACCGTGACCATAAACTGCCTAAAGGCTATAGCGTTGATGATGTAAAAGGTATTTTAAAGACGCTGGCAGGTAAAGATTATCAGCCTTGGTGGCAGCAGCATATTACCCAGCCATTCAGCTTAGATTTTGATACCTTACTGGCACAAGCGGGTTTAGCGATATCCTATGGCAAAGAGCCAAAGTCGACTGTTTACAGCGGTATGACGTTATCGGGTCAGCATGATGATTTAACACTATCCCATGTCAGCCGTAACAGCCCTGCATGGTTGGCGGGTATTGTTGCTGGCGATGAAGTGGTAGCCATTAACGGTTTAAAAGTCACTGCTGCGGGCTTTAAAAAGCGCTTAGAAGATTTCAGCCCGCAAGACACCATTAACGTAAGCCTGTTTAATAACGACACCTTAAAGCAGCTTGAGTTAACCTTAGATGAGCAACCTAAAGGTGAGCTAGCCATAATCGGTGTTGATTCACCAACGGCTGCACAAAAGGCCTTTCTTAAAGCTTGGTTAGGCATTGACTGGCCATTTGATGAGCAAGGTGAGTTTGCTAAATAAGCTAGTAAATTAATAGTTTTAATCAATTTTTTGATTAAAAGCATAGAAAGTTGCTACAAAAAAGCCCAATAGAAATAAATTCTGTTGGGCTTTTAAATTTGATTAAACCACTAAAGTGAAGTTACAAATTTAGATATTTTCTTCAATAGGCCCTAATGCCTGTTTCATCGCATTAATAAATGCGACTAGCTCGCCGCCCATTAATGCAAAATCGGCATCCAGTTTCGCCAAGGGATCTTCTGTGCCCACATCATCGGTAGCAGCTCTAAATTCTTCAGAGAACTTAAGGCGCTTAACGCTGGCATCAGACTGTAATAAAAACGCAATCGACTTAGCAAAATGCAATGACAGTTTATGTACTTGTTTGCCGGTCGCTAAATGGGCTAATACTTCATCTTCTTGCAGTACTTGCTGCTTAAAGCGCACAATGCCGCCTTCATCTGAATCAGACTTAAGCTCAGCTTCATCTTGCATTTCAAAAGGTTGTGGTGATGCGCCGTTTCTTAACCATTCGGTTAACGTGGTTTCAACTGGCGTAGTAAAGTGCAGCGGCACAACCGGTAGGCTGCCTAAGGCTTTGCGTAATAAAGCTAATAATTCTTCAGCTTTAGTGGCGCTTGAGCTGTCCACTAAAATCATTTCTAACTCAGGCATGATTAACGCATGGGTTTGACTACGACGAGAAAAAGCACGAGGCAATAGCGTCATGGTTATTTCTTCTTTCATCGCATCTTTTTCTTTCTTGGTCACTTTGCGGCTTTCTTGATCTTCTATTAACGCTACTTTTTCATCAAGCGCTTCTTTGATCACTTGGCCAGGCAGGATCTTTTCTTCTTTAGTGACACAAATTAAATGACGGTTTTCAGCGCTGTGAACTAACGCTTGGCCTTTTTTGCCCAATGCATTTGAAAAGCCAAACTTACTGATGTCTTGGCTTGAGCATGGCGAAAAGGTGAAGTCAGCTAATGCTGTTTCAAGTGCCTCTGTATCGGTACTGAAAGGCTTATTAAAACGATATAGGGTGAGATTTTTAAACCACATGAAAGACACTCTTCGAAAATTAAAAATGCAGTTTACGGTATCGTGGCGCTGGGGTAAACCATCATTCCCAATCTGCATGATTGTCGCTATGGCAGAATTCATCAAATTGTCATAAATCACTTTTAATTGATATTTTCTTTATTTTTCAGCGTGTTGATTATCTTGTTTTGTAATTGAATTAGTTTGTTCTAAATAAAAGTCCTGTTTTGAAATATTTCTGCAACAAAAGGTGTGCAATATTCGCCTCGTTCCCAAGCTATTAGGTAGCAGGTTTCTGCTCGTTCCAACTGATTAGCTGCACAGAAAAAGGTGTAAAACACCAACTATTAAGTCTAAAGGATGAAATGATGAACACTTTTTATAAAACGCTAGTTGCTTCTGCTATTGCTGCTGCCACGCTTTCAACCGCTCAAGCGGCAGAGCCACTTGAAATTTACGGTAAGCTCAATGTTTCAATTCAATCAAATGATGACGGTTCAGGTTCAGAAACACGAGTGCAAAGCAATGCATCACGATTTGGTGTGAAAGGCGCTTTCGAATTAAATAGTTCTTTAGAAGCGTTTTATACTATCGAATATGAAGTGGCAACTGACTCAGACAGCTCAAACAACTTCAAAGCCCGTAATCAGTTTGTTGGCCTAAAAGGCGACTTTGGTTCATTCGCGGTGGGCCGTAACGACACTATGCTGAAAAAGTCGCAGGGCAAAGTCGACCAGTTTGGTGATTACTCAGGCGATTTGAAAAACTTATTTGCTGGTGAAAACCGTATAGCAGAAACCGCAACTTACTTAACGCCTAAGTTTGGTGACTTCCAAGCGGGCGTGACTTACGCTGCATCAGGTGACAGTAAGCAAGCAGATGAGGATGGTTTCAGTATCGCTGCAATGTACGGTGACTCAGGGCTGAAGAAAACCCCAATTTATGCATCGGTTGCCTATGATGCTGAAGTTGCAGGTTATGATATTGTTCGTGGTACAGTACAAGGTAAAGTCGCAGGTTTTGTACTTGGCGGTATGTACCAACAAGAAGAAAAAGTCGATAGCGGTGATAGCAAAGATGGCTACTTACTCAGCGCTGCTTATAAAATTGACAGCGTGACCCTAAAAGCCCAATACCAAGACATGGAAGATAAAGGCGATTCATGGTCAATTGGCGCAGATTACTCACTAGGTAAGCCAACGAAGTTATTTGCTTTCTACACTGACCGTACTTCAATGGGTACAGTGGAAGATGCAGATGGTAATGATATGGATATCTCAATCGACGAAAGTTACTTTGCTGTAGGTATCGAACACAAGTTCTAAGTATCGCTTTATTAAAAGCGGTTTAACCGAAAATGTGTGATACATAACAAAGGAGGCATATCGCCTCCTTTGTGTTTTTCAATACATTAATTATGGCGTAGCGTGATAGATTTATGACAAAAATATGATTTTAATTCCATTTAGGGCCTTGAGATCATATTTCTGTAATAAAACTGACCAATAATACTAACGCGGCAAACTACTCACAGATAATATTATGACAGCTAAGATTTTAATTGTAGAAGATGAGTCAGCCATTCGAGAAATGCTGACATTTGTTATGGAACAACACGGCTTTACTACAACGGCTGCTGAAGATTTTGATTCAGCAATAGACCTACTGCAAGAACCTTATCCAGATCTGATTTTATTAGACTGGATGTTCCCAGGTGGAAGTGGAATACAATTAGCTAAGCGTTTAAAGCAAGATGAGTTTACTCGTCAAATTCCTATCATCATGTTAACCGCTCGCGGTGAAGAAGAAGATAAGGTTAAGGGATTAGAAGTCGGTGCAGATGATTACATTACTAAACCGTTTTCACCAAAAGAGTTAGTGGCACGTATTAAGGCTGTGTTACGCCGTAGTGCGCCAACACGACTTGAAGAGCTTATCGATGTGCAAGGGTTACAATTAGATCCGGTAAGCCATCGTGTCTCTGTTGGTGAGTCAGTGCTAGAAATGGGCCCAACCGAGTTTAGGTTACTGCACTTTTTCATGACTCACCCTGAACGTGTCTATAGCCGTGAACAGCTATTAGACAATGTGTGGGGCACCAACGTCTATGTTGAAGATCGCACTGTCGATGTCCATATACGCCGCTTACGCAAAGCCGTTGAAGACTCAGGCCATGATAAACTGATTCAAACCGTTCGCGGTGCGGGATATCGTTTTTCAACCAGAATGTAATTACTCACTATCAGCCAAAGCCTAATATACTGTTGTATTTCACTTTTGTTGTTTAGGTAAATGTAAATATTGTTATTTATTTACAGTAATTTAAGTGTAATTCAACGGCTTGGCTATAGTCAGTAACATGGTTTTAAGTTATCTTGTGAACCATTATTTTTCGACCGACAATACGGTAAAAAATCTGCTTAAGATTTTTTACCATCATAATTAGGCCGCTTATGTTTCGAGCTTACTCAGGGTCCAGACTTCTCCTTCGCCTTGTGGGGATCTTGTTGATTTTTGCCATCATAGGCATGATCATCAATCAAGTTTATATGAGTATTATTGTCGGTTGTATTGCCCTTTTAGGCTGGCATTACCGCCAAATTACCCGCTTAAATTACTGGCTTTGGAAAGACCGCAAACTCACTCCACCTCAAGGCACTGGCAGTTGGGAAGGTATTTTCAATGGCATATACCGCCTGCAAGGTAAAAATCGTCGCCGAGTTGGCCAGTTAGCGTCAATTTTAGGCCGCTTTAGGCAAGGTGCTGAAGCCTTACCAGATGCTGCGGTCGTACTTGATTCTGAACTCAATATTTTATGGTGTAACAAACTGGCGCAACTGCTGCTGGGTTTTGTTTGGCCCCAAGATAGCGGTCAACGCATTGATAACCTCATCCGTCATCCTGATTTTTCGGCCTACCTTAAGTCTGGTAAATTTAACGAGCCATTAGAGCTACCCTCACCACTATCGGATCAACGCTTATTAGAAATACGCTTAATGAGCTATGGCGACAGACAGATGCTACTGATTGCCCGTGATATTACCCGCATTAATCAGTTAGAGGGTATGCGCAAAGAGTTTGTTGCTAATGTATCCCATGAGCTAAAAACCCCGCTTACCGTACTGCAAGGTTATCTTGAGATCATGCAAAGCATGGAAGAGCCTGACAGCATGAACCATAAACCACTTAAATTGATGCAGCAGCAAACTAGGCGAATGCAATCAATGGTGGAGCAGTTATTAGTGTTATCGCGTATTGAAGATGGGGCTGATATTGATTTAGAAAAAACCATCAATATGCAGGTCATGTTGGATATTTTAAAAGATGAAGCCTCGGCATTGGCAATGGATCAATACCAGCTTGAGTTCATTTGTGAGGATAATTTAAATTGTCACGGTAACGAAGTGCAATTGCGAAGCGCCTGTACTAACTTGATTTCAAATGCGATTCGTTACACAGAGCCAGGCGGCAAAATTACCATTCGCTGGGAGTTAGTCCCAAGCGGCGCTAAATTTAGCGTAACCGATACCGGCCTTGGGATAGCGCCACATCATATAAGCCGCTTAACCGAACGTTTTTATCGGGTTGATAATGCCCGCTCCAGTAAAACTGGTGGTAGTGGTTTAGGGCTAGCGATTGTAAAGCATGCGCTTAATCATCATTACAGTGAGTTGCACATTACCAGTGAGTTAGAAAAGGGCAGTTGTTTTAGCTTTATTATTCCAGCACATTTGGTGATTAAGGGGTAATGACTTTCCCCTAAATTTTTAGCATTAAAAAAGCAGACATCAATGTCTGCTTTTTTGTTTGTGTGATTTGTTGTGATAGCTGGTAAATTGCTGGTTCTGACAAGCTTTTGGACAAAAAATCATTTAGATTATTTACTTAAATCGAGAGTCATCGGATTAGTTCAGGTATCTAAAACTCCAAGGTCTCACCATCAGCAGGAATAAGGACTTTATCTGACAAACCGTTTTTATCAATTGCTTCTTTAAGAATTGGTCGAGTCACTGCACAGTGATTGAGTGCCTCCATATGGTTCGCAACCACCTTATTAGGGGAAAGGCGAATAAACTCCATGACCTCATCAATAGACATCAATAACGGTTGACCAACGTCCATACGAGCACGACCTGCCGCGACTACTGTGATATCAGGTTTCAACTCAGTCAACGCTCGTTTTACATCATCGGTTAGAACTGTATCACCGCTAATGTAAATAGAAGGCTCATTGGGGAGCTCCAAGAAAAATCCAACACCATTAGCCATTACCTTGTGAATCCATCCATGGCCGTGCAAAGCCGGAACCGCGGTGAGCTTTCCGTCTAGAAAGTCGATAGTTTGCCAGTCTTCAATTCCCCAATTTACTGTTAAGTCGTATTTTTCTAGGTAAGCCTTATCTTTGGCTGGTGTCGCAACTGGGATATTACGACTTGTTAAAAACGTCTCACCTGCTGGATCTAGGTGATCTCCATGTTGTAATGCCTTGATACCAAGTGTTTGACTGTGAGTAATTAAGGTATGAGTAACCTTGTTTAGTAGCTCATCGGCATTACTTGGCATCTCAACGGTTGGATTTTTCGCGGCCTTAGCCTTAATGACTGAAAACGGAGGCATAGAGCCTTTTTTCCCCAACATAGGATCAATAAGGATAAATGTTTCGCCAGATTCAATGATAAAAGTTGCGCTACGTAGGTGGTGGATCTTCATAATGCCTCTCTAAACTCACTAAGAAGTCATGTTCTCTATACGATTTAGTATGCTACTTTCCGACTTCTTATGATACTGTCTTGAAAGTCAACGTTCGCGCAAATCGAGACACTCATGAACAAATCAAGCGAGTTAATTAAAATTACTATGATAGCCTTCGAAGGCATCAGTGCTTTTCATCTCTCTGTGCCCTGTCTGGTGTTTCAAGATATCTTTTTCGGTCAGCCGGTTCGGTTTAACTTGAGGACCTGTAGCGAAAACAGCTTGCGGTTTGAAACAAGCTCTGGATTTGGTGTGGTGGTCGATAGCGATCTAAGTGCTACCCAAGAAGCCGATATTATAATTATTCCAAGCTGGCCAAATGACCTGCCAGAGCCAAGTGAGCGACTTCTAGAGGCGTTAATAGATCATCATGATAAAGGGAAGTTGCTGGTAGGGCTCTGCCTTGGTTCTTATGTTCTCGCGTGTGCTGGCGTTCTCGATGGCAAACGAGCCACAAGCCACTGGGCATTTACCGAACAATTTCAGCAGCAATTTCCTAAGGTGAATTTTGACCCAAACCCTCTATTTGTTGAACATGAGACTATCATCACCTCTGCTGGAGTAGCAGCTTCACTCGATTGCTGTCTGCACATAGTGCGCCGTTTGTGTGGTAGTGAGCTTGCGAATGATCTCGCTCGTAAGATGGTGACTGCACCATCTCGTAATGGTGGGCAGCAACAATACATACCAGCACCAGTCAACATAAAACCCCTCACAGAGACAAGTATTAACCTTGTGATTGAGCAGGTTGAGCAGAGTCTCAATCAGTCTCATTCACTAGATGAACTCGCTGAGCGCTGTGCGATGAGTAAACGTACCTTTACACGCCAGTTTAAATCCACCTATGGTTGTACATTTGGTGAATGGCTGCAAAATCGACGTTTGGTGTTTAGCCAACGTCTATTAGAAACCACGAAACTATCGATACCTCAAGTTGCAGAGCAAGCGGGTTTTGGCTCTGACAGTGTATTTAGAAAGCACTTTAAATCTGCTTTTCATGTATCGCCGGTTCAGTGGCGCACGACTTTCAAGCAATAGAATTCATTTCATTGAGGGCATTTTTGCGTTACATGCTACCGCCAGCATACCTTTGGACAATTCCGTTTTAGCGAAATTGCTAATTCAGCAACACATGGATCATTAAAAGTATGGCAACGTCACTTAACTAACCCACTCAATCTTTATTAATGGAGCAGGCCAGTTCATCTTATGCGGGATGCACATTAGTTCAAATCAGTTAGCTCAAACTCACTAAATTCAGCAAAGTTGGGCACAGTGATTCTGCCGCTAAAGGTGTAAAGCATAACGCCTTGCTCGTGCCCTGATAGTGCGGCAGTGCTTATAATTGACTGCCATGTGTCGTTATCTTGCGTTCGATAATAAGCGCGAACTTTAGTGTCGCTTCTTTCAAGCTTTACCGATACTGTCGACTCACCGAATAATAAGCGATGTTTAATATCAGGCTGACCATTTTGTTCTACAACAAACACCAGCGATCGCGCACCCATAAACATCTCTTTACTGATTTTTATATAGTTATCATTGTCCCAGTAAATCCCTAGTCCAGCCTGCTCGAAACTGAGGTTCGGATCTAGATTAATCGTCACCTCCGCGCTGTATTCTGGCTTGTCTACCGGATAAATAAAGATGTTTTTTACATCATTAGCGCCAGCACCAAAGATATTGCCCTCTTGAACTTGCATTGTAAGCACTTCATTTTTAAACGACCAGTGCTCTGGGTTTTCATTTTGAATCGTCCAATTATCTAGATTGTTTATCATTGCGCTGTTCCTTACTATTAGATCATACGTTGGCGGAGTTGATAGAAAATATCGTCAAGATTGCCAAGATTTTGCAGCTTAATTCGGTCTAGTTCTTTTTGTACGCTGTCATACATAAGCTGATTACGCATATCACTCAGTGTGGCGTAATAGTGCATGCGGCGACCTAAAACAAAGTTATTCTGGTCGTTTTCACTCATCATCATAAAGTGCTCAATGGTGCGCAAAAATGTCTCTTTATCTTGTGGTAATTGTCCATTAAGTTCCGTCAATACATTGATGCCATGGAAGTTGCCATAATTACCCGTTATGCCGTCTAGCTTGCTGATAAGCTGATATTGTTCTTCAAGCATCTCTCGCTCTGTTAGTGGTGTAAATTGGCCGTTTTGTACTAACTCATCCAATTCAGTTCCCGATTTAACCGCCAGCGAGAGTATGCGAATTTCGTCTGGGTTGATTTGATTCAGTAGCTCGGCCGTTGCTGCGATATGTTGCTCTGACAGTTCTTTTCCACCTAAGCCAAGGATAATGAAGGTCATCATTTTCATACCCGCTTGCTTGGCATATTCGGCTGACTTCAAGATTGATTTCGGGGTGATCCCCTTTTTCATCAGTTTTAGAACCTCGATAGATCCCGACTCCATACCGCAGTAAAGCATGTTTAGCCCAGCATCGCAGATTGCTTTCATCTCCGCTGGCGATTTTTTAGTCATGGTCTGCGCCCGGCCATAAGAGCTGATCTGTTTAAGCTCCGGAAAAGCCTCTTTCAGTGTATTGAGCACGTCAAGTAAGTCTTGGGTTTCCATGGCGAATGAGTCGCCATCTTGCAAAAAACAGCTATCAAAGGTTCTGTTTTTATAAAACGCCCTCGCCGCCCAGATATCACGCTTAATATCTTCAACCGGACGAATAGAGAACTCCATGCCTTCAAAAAGGGTGCAGAACTTACATTTATTCCACGGGCACCCTTGTGTGGTTCTGATAAGCAAACTGTCTGCTTCTGATGGTGGGCGTATTGGGCCCTGTTGAAAATGTATCTGTGACATGGCTATTTATCCAATGAATTGAAATTGATTTGGCCATCCTACGGCAAATTTTACACGGTAAAAACGCGGTATTATTTGAATTATTATCAAAAATAAATAGATAAACACCGTACACATCACCACACAACGCGATCTAATTCCCTCTTTATGGTCAGACTTAAAAATCAATTCTCAAACTAAATTTGATAATAAATCAATTTTTAGACTGTTTTTACTTTGCAATAATCACCGTAATATACACCCAAACCAACAACGCAGCACACCATCAGCTGCTTCAACTCCATACAAAGGAACACACTATGACTAAGCTAACTATCGTTGCAAACATCGTGGCCAATGAAGACAAAATCGAACTGGTAAAAGCAGAGCTGTTGAAATTAATCGACGTCACTCGTGCCGAAGACGGTTGCATCAACTATGACCTCCACCAAGACAACGAAAACCCAGCACACTTCACTTTCTACGAAAACTGGGTATCACGTGAACTTTGGCAAGCACATATGGGTAATCAACACCTTGCCGATTATATGGCAGCAACTGAAGGCTGTGTGGCTAGCTTCGTTGTAAACGAAATGACCCAAATCGCTTAAGCCAACTTTGTATTCCCCCTTATTTGAGTCAATGGCTTTAAAAGTTTTTTGCTCAAATACACTTGTTTTCATCTACGTATTTTCTTGGTTTACATATCATGATCACAGACCTTTGGTTTTATGTTGCAGCGATACCTGCCGTTTTTTTCTATGGCATGGGCAAGGGAGGGGTCGGCGGTATTTTGGGGATGCTATCGGTACCTTTGATGGCGATGAGCGTATCGCCAGTTCAAGCCGCTGCGATTTTATTACCATTATTGTGTGGTATGGATTTAATGGCGCTGTTTTACCACCGCAAGAACTGCAATTACGTCGAGCTAAAAAGTATGATGCCCTTCGCTATTTTGGGGGTGATGAGTGCTGCTTATTTTATGGGTAGTCTGTCAACATCTGTAGTTGAACTTATCATTGGGGGGCTGGCTTTGGTCTTTTTAACACAAAAGTTTCTGCTAAAGCAGGTTCAATTTAGCCACCCGATAAAGGGCTATGCCTTAAGTATGTTGTCTGGGTTTTCCAGTACAATTGCCCATGCCGGTGGCCCGCCTGCAAGCATGCATCTACTGCCAAAAAATCTGCCGAAAGAACAATTAATCGGCACCAGCGTAGTATTTTTCACGGTGCTTAATTTTATTAAGTTGATCCCATACAGCTATATGGGGCTGCTCGATATGCAAAACTTGATGACCTCGTTAGTTTTGGTGCCGATTGCGTTTTTAGGGGTTAGAGCCGGTGTGTGGATGGTGAATATCATCTCTCAAGAGTTGATTTACAAGATAAGTTATAGCGTTCTGTTTCTTACGGGAACAAAGATGCTCTATTCCGGCCTCACGGCACTTTAAATGCGATTTTAAAACCTCTTTTTCTTTTATCATAAGGTCACGTTATGTCTAACATTATCAATCTCGGGGTTACCGATTTATCTTTTCATCGCGTTACTGCATCGATAGTTAGCCATGTCTTAACTGATATGGGTTTTCAGGTGGAACGTGTCTACGCACCACATCAAGAAAATTTCCAAAATCTAAAAGCGGGCCGTATCGACATGCTCTCTTCGGCCTGGTTACCTTCAAGCCACGGTATCTATAAATCCGATGTTGAAACGGTAGAGCCTTTGTTAGAGTTAGGTTTGCACTATAAACCGTACGCTCTATGGGGGGTGCCCGATTATGTACCTGAGGAGGTTGTTTCACAAATCAGTGACCTATTAAAACCAGAAGTCGTTAAGCGCACCAACAAACACATTCAAGGTATTAACCCAGGTGCTGGCATTACCCGATTCTCTATTGAAATGATGGACCAATATGGATTAAGCGATGTGGGTTATCATTTTCACTCTGGTTCAGAAGAGGATTGCTTTGGTGCCTACGAACGTGCGGTTGAAAATAATGAGTGGGTTATTGTGCCATTGTGGAAACCACAGTTCTTGCACCACCTATTTACTATCCGTGAATTAAAAGAGCCCAAAGGATTATTGGGTAGCGTTGATCGCGCCATATTATTACTTCGACAAGAAAGATCAATCGTATTTACCCCAGCACAGTTGGCACAGCTAGATCAATTGCGCTTTTCAAATGAAATCATCGCAGAATTGGATTACAAGGTTTGCCGTGCGGGATTAGCGGTTGATGATGTGACTCGTGAGTGGTTGGACAACCATCAGTAGTTAAGACCATCACCGCTTTACTGAGGGCTGGCAATTTCCACGCCCTCACAACCTCAACAGTTAACCCAATAGAATCCCTTTGTCCTTCATTTGGATTAGAATCTGTTCGGTCTTTTCTCTAAGCATATCCCTTAATAGGCGGACGGTTGGGGTAATAGATTGTCGGCTTGGGCATATTAACCAAAGCTCAGTGGAAGTCGGTTTATAGTCTGCCATTACATTGACCACTTTCCCTGTTAGCAAGTCATCGGCCATATCGAGGCAAGACTTGATTGCTACCCCTTTCCCCGCCACACACCAGCGCCGAACAAGATCGCCATCATTAGATGCTCTGTTACCTTTCAGTTTTACCTTAATGTCCTCTTTTCCATCATTAAACAACCACTCATTTTGCAAAATATCATGTAACTGGTAAAACAGGGCATTATGTTCAAGCAGATCATCTGGCTCGGATGGAGTACCGTATTTTGCTAAATACTCCGGGCTGGCGCACAACAGCCTTGGCACATCACAAATTTTAAAACCGTACATACTCGCATCGGTTGGTGAGCCATAGCGCAGCGCCATATCAACAGAATCTCGATAAAAATCGATGTTGCTGTCACTGATACTGGAGCGAAGTGAAACGTCTGGGTAGTCCAACAAAAATTCATCAAGCCAAGGTGTGACCACATTTCGGCCCAAATCAGACGAAAGGGCGATGCGGATCTCTCCATCAATAATCCCTAGCTCTTCACGCATGTTCATTTTGGCTTTTTCAAGCATCTGCAACGCCTCTTCACACTGAGGCAAATAACGCTCGCCGGCAGAAGATAAGCGTAAATGACGAGTCGTTCGTACAAATAATTCAACCCCTAATGATGCCTCAACACGTTTCACCGCCGCACTTGCCGTTGCCGTGCGCATATCCAGATTTGTCGCAGCAGCAGTGATGCTGCGAAACTCTGCGACTTTTAAAATGACCTGAAAATCCTCTAAGAGCATAACCGTTACCTTTTAATCAGTGTGTTAACAAAATCTGAAAATGACTATCCCTTTATATCGCACCACATGAAATATTAAAAGATTATTATCAAATTTTAATTGGTAATTATTCAATTGATGGGCTGTTTTTCATTGGTAATGTTCGCACTATTATACCTCCATACCAACAACGCAGTGCGCTAAGTACGGCACTAACTCAGAACGAAGGAAACTCCTATGACTACATTAACGATTGTTGCAAACATCAAAGCCAATGACGACAAAATTGAACTTGTGAAAGCTGAGCTACTAAAACTTATCGAGATAACTCGTGCTGAAGAAGGTTGCATCAACTATGACCTTCATCAAGACAACGACAACCCAGCGCATTTTACTTTTTATGAAAACTGGGTATCACGTGAACTTTGGCAGGCTCATATGGGCAACCAGCACCTTGCGGACTACATGACAGCAACGGAAGGCTCTGTCGCAAGCTTCACAGTCAACGAAATGACCAAGATCGCTTAGTTAAAAATTAACGTATTTAAACATTCAATTATCAAAATAGATTTGAAAGTATTTACAATATAAGTCAGTAATTGAGTGTAGTACCTGTACTACATTTAGTGAGTAACTCAATATGACATGACGAGTTGCCCTATCACTAAAACATTAAAGACATCAAAATTACCGACGATTTCGGTATCAAATTTAAAAGGAACATCCCATGACTACATTAACGATTGTTGCAAACATCAAAGCTAATGACGACAAAATTGAACTGGTGAAAGCCGAGCTACTAAAGCTTATCGACATTACTCGCGCTGAAGAAGGTTGCATCAACTATGACCTTCATCAAGACAACGAAAACCCAGCGCATTTTACTTTTTATGAAAACTGGGTATCACGTGAACTTTGGCAGGCTCATATGGGCAACCAGCACCTTGCGGACTACATGACAGCAACGGAAGGCTCTGTCGCAAGCTTCACAGTCAACGAAATGACTAAGATCGCGTAACGACAACATAAAACAAGCTTGTTATAGCACTATGCCCTGACTAAAACGGTTAGGGCATCAAAGAACACCAATGAGGCTCGACATGAAAAATATCAAAATCTTACTAACACTTGCGACTGCGATGATAGTTAACACAGCGCAAGCGGCTGATATCGAAGTGGTTGCCAAGCTTGATGGCACACGACCAGGGAACATTACAGTAACGAAGCAGGGGCGTACTTTCCTTTCTATGCAACCCCTTGATGCACCTGAACTTCGTGTTGTTGAATTGATGAAGGATGGCTCAACCAAAGCATTTCCAACCCAAGACTGGGCAGATGGTCCAGATAAAGGTGAGGTTGGTTTGGCTTCAGTAATCGGTATTGATAGTACCGATGATGGTGTTGTGTGGGTGTTAGATATGGGCAGTGAAACTTCGCCTTCGCAAATTGTTGCATGGGATACCGTCAACGATAAGCTATTTAAACGCATTGAAATTGGAAAAGACGTACAGGTCGGTAACTCTTTTTTACAGGATTTTGCATTAGATACACTGCGTAACCAGATGTACATTGCCGATACGAGTTTAGGTAATCTGTATGGCGAAGCTGCGCCTGCCTTTGTTGTTGTAGATTTAAATACAGGTAAATCTCGCCGCGTTTTGCAATCAAATAAAGCACTGCTTTCACCTGAGCATGAAGTTGTGATTGATAGTTCTCGTATGGCGACAAAGCGTGAAGATGGTAGCGTTGATGCGCTTTATCTTGGTGTGAATCCAATCACTATTGATGCAAATAATGAATGGCTATATTTTGGTACAGTCAATGGTAGTGCTATCTACCGTATTCCTGCCGCTGCTCTTGCTAACACAGCGCTTAGTGAAGATGCATTGGCCGAGCAGATTGAATTTTTCAGTGAAAAACGTCCAAGTGATGGCATGATTATCGCAGATAACGGTGATATCTATGTCGGTGATATTGAGAAAAATGCTGTTGGTGTGGTGAATAAAGACGGCTACAAAATCTTTGCACAAGATGACAAGTTATTGTCATGGGCAGATGGTTTCTCTATCCAGGGTGATTACTTGTACGTCACTCAAAACTCTCTTCACTTCCACCCTGCTTTCAACGAAGGCGAAGAAGGTTCAACCAAGCCATACCATGTGCTTCGAATCAAACTTAACTAATTGATGGTCTTTATGGCGGGAGTCATTCTCTCCTGTCCTTATTTTTCAATTCAATAGCGAGCCCATCATGAAAAATTCACGATAAAACCGAGTCGAGACCTTATCCAGGTGTCTGAATTTGCCTCATCTGCTGTTGGCGGAGGTGATGTGATTGCTGACGGTAGCAAGGTTACACATCTTCAGGTTGGAACCGCGTGGTTGGTCTGTTTTTTCCGACTTGGGACACTGTCGCGATCAATCAAGGTAGCAACGATGTGGCCAGAGGCGGAGGCAGTACTGATGGTATGTTAGCTCAGGAAGTGGTTGGTCATGAAGATCGCTTTATAACTTTTCCAGATCACCTTTCTTACGAAGAAACATCAACTGTAGTGGATCAGTAAATTTGGCCACATAGTCAGAACTCTAGACATAAGGAAAAGTAAGTCTAATCGCGTGTCTTGAAATTAGCCTCAATCCTGCTCTAGCTTGTTTTGGGGCATAAATGAGTTACCAGCACCAGCTTTAAACTTCATTTATATTAGATCAGTAACAGCAGGCCATCACTTCAATCTAACCAATTGCCTGCCGCAGGCTTATGTGCAAGCACGACTGTGACACGCTGCAAGTTCGTCCCTGAAAGCTCGGCCATGACGTCCTTGTCATGGACGGTCATAGCCGCGCTTACACCGGAATTTTCATCTCTTCGATTTAGCTTTTTATATTGCAACAAGTAAAAGCCAAATATCAAAAGCTAGACAATCTATAAATCTAAGAAAGTAAAAGACTAAAACTCAATTTGAATTGAGGACGTTGAAGAAAATAGCGTGATGCTCACATGGATGTGAGCATAGCTTTCGAGGTGCAGGATCACTCCTTAGCATCCATGCCACCGTGACATTTGTAAATCCATTTACTTCAGACTCACCATCGGAAGCGTTAGCATTTTCACTCTTTATAATAAACAGGGGCCGAAGTTAGCAACAAACGAAGTTAAAAGCTGGATAAATCCCCATCGAAAATCATGCGCTTTTCAGCATTTTTCGTTAGGGGCGGCGGGGCCTAATTCATTAATAAAGAGTATGGAGGGTAATGCTGTTGATACCCTTTTGGTTGGGTGTGGGTGGAAAACCCACGACGTTAATCCAAACGGAGTTTGGAAATACAAAAAAGGCATCAACAGTCTAATTTGGGTGCGGACTAGGTATCACGACTTTGAATTGTTCATAATAACCGATTCTTTAAGCCACAATAATGCTTCTTTAAAATGGTCAGTATCAAATAACTTACATGAAGCGGGTTTTATAAGGTCTTGCGGATGAGTCTGTAAACTATTTGTTGGTCTTTATTGCAACAAAGCCTAACTTGTTAGGTAAAAACTGCAGGCTTAATAAATAACTCATAGTCAAAATTAGCTGTATTAAGCAATTTAAATAAACTGATTTTCAGCTAATACCATGATTTTTAACTGCTTAAGGTTGCCATTAATTAGCTTTGGAACGTGTTTGGTGTGATTGTTAAAAGTGTTAATTGTCATACTGCTGTCACATTAGCGTCATAGACTTGTCATCATCGTCATTGATACTGAGCCTGTCTTAAATAACAACGCTTATAATACCGGAGCACAAAAATGAAACTTAAACAGCTAGTTGGCGCTATCGCCTTTTCTGCAGCTGGTGTATTTTCAGCTACATCTATGGCAGCCATTGATAAAACATTACCTGTGTACGAAAAAACCAGTGGTGTTTCAGGTAACTTGTCATCAGTGGGTTCAGATACTTTAGCTAATATGATGACCTTATGGGCTGAAGATTTTAAACATATTTACCCTAACGTAAATATCCAAATTCAAGCTGCTGGTTCTTCTACTGCGCCGCCAGCATTAACTGAAGGTACTTCTCAGTTCGGTCCTATGAGCCGTCAAATGAAGCCTAATGAAATTGAAGCTTTTGAAAAACATTATGGTTACGCACCAACAGCTATTCGTGTTGCAATTGATGCATTAGCAGTATTTGTTCATAAAGATAATCCAATCGAAGGGTTAAGCATCGAGCAAATCGATTCAATCTTCTCATCAACTAAAAAGTGTGGTGGTGATGATGTAACGCGTTGGGGCGATGTTGGGCTAGAAGGTAACTGGGCTAAGAAAGACGTGCAATTATATGGTCGTAACTCAGTATCAGGTACTTACGGTTACTTCAAAAAGAAAGCACTTTGTAAAGGTGACTTTAGACCAAACGTTAATGAGCAACCAGGTTCTGCTTCAGTAGTGCAATCAGTTTCTCAAGGTCTTAATGCTATCGGTTATTCTGGTATCGGTTACAAAACTGCAGGTGTTAAAGCGGTAGCGCTTTCAAAGAAAGGCACTAAATACATCGCAGCAACTGCAGGTAATGCAGCGAATGGGACTTACCCATTATCACGTTACTTATACGTTTACATCAACAAGCACCCTAACAATGACTTATCACCAATGGATCGTGAGTTCATCCGTTACGTGTTATCGCTGCAGGGTCAGCAAATTGTTGAAAAAGACGGCTATGTTCCACTACCTCGCAGTGTCGTTGCAAAAGATTTACAAAAAGCAGGTATCAAGCTTTAAGCTTACCGCCTAACAAATGATTAGAGCCTCAATTATGAATATAGTTGAGGCTTTTTTTATACCTGTGATAAATATGAATTTAATCTAACTTGTCGATGAAAAGCGCGCATTGGTATATTCTGTTGCACATCATACTGTTGGTGAATAGGTATCAAATTGACAACGCTTTGGGATAATAATCGTGACTATCATTCAGTAGCCAATACTGATGAAATTAAAGTACATAATATGCAGCTGACACTCGCTGTCGATTTCGAGTTACAACAATTGACTGGCCAAGTGATATTACAGTTCAAGCGCTTGCAAACTTGTGATCAACTCGTGCTTGATGGTCGAGATCTTAATATTGATACCATCAGTGATATCCAAGGCAATGCCGTTGACTATGCCGTTGAGCATATTGATACTCTGCAAGGGGATAAAATCGTTATCAACATCGGTAAGGTAATTGATGAAGTTGTGATTCAATACCGCACCTCACCGAATTCACAAGGCTTGCAATGGCTCACGCCAGAACAAACCTTAGGTAAACAATCTCCTTATTTATTCAGTCAATCGCAACCCGTTAATGCCCGCAGTTGGATCCCTTTGCAAGACACGCCTAAAGCCCGTATTACGTTCACAGCAACAGTGACAGTCAATAATGGTTTAAGAGCCGTGATGAGCGCTGCTAATAGCGATGTGATGCCAACAGATGGTGTATTTCAGTTTGAGATGGAAAAGCCCATTCCGACCCATTTACTAGCACTGGCAGTAGGAGATTTAGCTTACGGGGCCATTAGTGACCGCTGCGGTATTTATACCGAACCTGCGATGCTAGCCAAAGCGTTGGCTGAGTTTGAAGATACCGAGGAGATGATATTAGCGGCTGAGTCCTTGCTTGGCCCATATCCATGGGATCGCTATGACATGATAGTGTTACCGCCGAGCTTTCCCTTTGGTGGCATGGAAAATCCACGACTGGCTTTTATTACTCCTACCTTGATAGCGGGCGATAAAAGCTTAGTGTCTACTGTAGCCCATGAGTTAGCTCACTCATGGACGGGGAACTTAGTCAGTAATGCCACTTGGCGAGACTTATGGCTCAATGAAGGCTTTACCACTTACTTTACCAATCGTTTAGTGGAGAAAATATATGGCAAAGAGCAAGCGGAGCTTGAATGGGTGATTGAGTTTGGCCGCCTTAAAGAAGAAATGACCTCAATGCCATTAGCTGCGCAAACACTACCGGCGAACGTGCAGCACCAAGATGCGAATGACGCTTTTAATCGCTTTACCTATGACAAAGCATCAATGTTTGTCCATGAACTTGAAGTACGATTAGGCCGTAAAGCCTTTGATCACTTCTTATTTGATTATGTGCAGCATTTTAAGTTTCAAGCTATTACCACTGAAACCTTTATTGAATATGCCAAGCAAACCTTGCTTGTGCAGTATCCCGAGGCCATCAGTGAATCAGAGTTGATGACTTGGGTATACGGTGAAGGATTACCCCAATGGTTTGTTGGGCCGACATCCACAAGCTTAGATAAAGTGGATTTGGCATTGCAGCAATTAAAGCTGGGCGACAGTGCGGCTAAATTGAATGTGGCTGGTTGGCGAGTGCATCATTGGCAGTATTTTATCAAACAGCTACCGCTGCAACTCACGCAGCTACAACTTACCGATCTTGATAGCGTGTTTGGCTTCTCGGGTTCACAAAATGCTGAGCTTGCCTGCGACTGGTACAGTGTAGCCATTCGCAATAACTATGAGATAGTGCTGCCAAAGGTTGCAGCCTTTTTAGGTCATATTGGCCGAGCAAAGTTTGTTAAGCCGCTTTATAACGAGTTATTAATTGCCGGGTATGAGCAACAGGCTTTAGCGATATTTCAGCAGGCAAGGGCAGGTTATCATCCTTCACTGCAAGTACAACTTGATGCACTGATGCAGCAGCTTTGAAGCTCAGCGCTATTGATTAACAATGGCTAAAAAAATGGCAACCCAGTGGGCTGCCAGAAGTATTACTTTGCGGGTTTTGCTAATAATGCGCTAGCGTATTAACAATGCCCTAAATGGGGGATGATGATGAACAATGAAA
>NZ_MCTV01000001.1:0-212137 GCF_002874545.1 Shewanella sp. 10N.286.52.C2 | reverse complement strand
GTGCCAGTGCCAGTGCCAGTTAATTCATCTGGAGTGAGTGGTTTTGGCTCTTGGGGAGGGACAAAGGCTGGGTTGTGAATACGTTGACTGCTTAAGTCGATGCTAAAATGCTGATTTTCCGAATGTTCAGCAAGTGAAATTTTCGCAGTTTTAAACTGACTTATATCCTGTATCGCGGTATGTCCACCTCGAAACTGACCTGAGTGGTCTATGCCTGTTGTTTCAGTTGAACCGGTCTCTTTAACTAGCGCTTGTTGGGTTTTCGCCGTTGAGTCAGGAATATTTTCAGCTGTTTCAGATACTGCATTTAATTTGACCTGTTGCTCAACATTGCTAATGCGTTCACTTGGTGCTGTGAGAGTAGTATTATCAGCTTTTGAGGCTACCTTTTCGCTTGTTGAAGGTTGAGTTTGATGGGCGGATAAACTATGCGACGTTTTGTCTGCCACTAAATCTTGATTCAAAGCTCCTTTAACCGGTGCCGTATCTCTCAGTTCTTTGGCTTTAAGTTTCTGCGCTTGCGTATCAATTTTTTTTACTGCTTGTTTCGCTTTGTTATCCCGTTTTTTCTGCTCTGCAGCATTCACGTCAACGGTTTTATCATTCTCTTTTTGAATTTCATTATCAGAATGTATTTGGTCGGAGCCCGAAGATTGATGACCCTTATTATCCTTTGTCATGTTGGACTCCTACCTTTCGCCAAATGCTTCGTTAATGTTGGTGAACACTGGTTTCCATAAGTACTGGAAGACACTTTTTTCACCTGTCACAATATCTGCTTCGCCAGTCATTCCAGGAATTAATGCAAAACTATCGGGATTATCCAAAAAGTAGGGCTTATCAATGGCAAGCTGCACTTTATAAAATACACCGCCTTTTTCATCTTTATCTGTGCTTGGTGAAATACGTTTTACGATTCCATCTAACGCGCCATAACGGCTGTAATCAAACGCATCGATTTTGATTCTTGCTGATTGACCAACATGGACAAAGCCGATATCTCTTGGTGACAGCTTAATTTCCATCATACCCGTTTTGGTCATGGGAACAATTACAGCCACAGTCCCACCTGGTTGAATGACGCTGCCAGTTGAAGATGTTGGGATTGATTGAATGATGCCGTCAACAGGCGCGGTTACGGTGTTTTGAGATACCAGTGAGCTGGATGATTTAAGCCTTGCTGTGACACCTAATAATTCAGCTTGGGTGTCAGTACGTTTTTCACCGACTTCTTTTAATAATGAAGCCTGTCTTTGTTTGAGTTGTTGCTGCAGATTTAGCAGGTTCTTGGTGAGAACTTGTTGTTTGCTTTCCATCGCCTTTAGCTCTCGCATGTAAGAATCAAGCTTTTGCTGTGATTCTAAAATGCGTAACTTTGAAACGGCTTGCTCTTCTGTTACTGACAACATCATTTTTAACGTTTGTTCTGCGGTTTGGATTTGATCGCTAAGGGGAGGTATTTCAGTTTTCAAACCATCCAATTCCGCTTGAGATTTGGCTATTTCAGATTCTGATAGCTGCTCAATTGCCACTCGTTCATCGATCATGCGATTAAGCGAAGACTGATGCAGCTTAACCAGTTGCGGGTACTCATAGGCGAACTCATCAAAATTGGCATCGCGAGCATCAATGAAGGCTTCGTAACGTTCAATTCGCATCATTAAGTTAGCACGTTTACTGGATAGTTCTTCCTCAGCTGACAAGCTGTCTATTGAGACAAAGCTTGCCAAAATATCACCTTGTTTAACAACGTCACCTTCTTCGACTACGACAGAAGCAATAGTGCCACCAGCACGGCTTTGAATAACCTGCCTATGGCCTAACGGCACCACTTGTCCTTTGGATTTTGAAATTTCTTCTACGCTGGTAAAAACAGACCAAACCAACATGATTAAAATTGAGCCGGTGATCAATAAGATGATATTTCGAATTAATTTACGCTCAGCAGGGGCTTCAATTGCTTCTGCAAATTCATGTTCTGGCCAGACTCGATTAGCTAGTTGACGATTATCCATTGGTTGGAGACTCCTGCATGACGGTGTTAGTGGCATCTGGCGTTTGAGGTGCTTGGTCTGGAATTGGGCCTGCATAAACAACAGCACCTTTATCTAGAACAATGACCTTGTCAGCGTGTTGGATTAAATCTTGATCGTGACTAGTAAACAGTACGGTGGATTTACCTTTAAGGTTTAATAAAGTCTCTATCAACGTTGCTTTTGAAAGTGGGTTTCGGTGGGGTAATGGTTCATCAAGCAATAATAATGGCGATTGTTTTATCAGTGCGCGGGCAAGGTTGATGTAACTCCCTTCAATAGCGGAAAGCATAGCGTTATTCTCACCGAGTAAATCAACCGATAAGTCATTATTGATGCTATTAAAAAAGCTGGCCCCACCAGCGGCAATTATCGCGGTTTTAATTTCATCATCGGTTGCACCTGGTTTCGCTATCCGAATATTTTCAGCTAAAGTCCCTGGGAAAATATCAGGTTGTGATGGGCTATAAGCCACCCAATGCCTAAATATTTCAGTGTCATATTGTTTTAAATTTTTCCCATTCACGGTGACAAATCCGGCTTGTGCTTCCAACACGCCTAAGGCGCTCAGTAGCAAGGTTGATTTACCACAGGCATTGGGCCCTATAACGGCAACTAATTCACCGGGTTCTATGTCTACATTCACACCTGATAGTGCCGGCTCACCTTCAGCTTTATATCTCAGGGTTAAATGCTGAAATGAAATTGCTGGTGCTTGAGTATTATCAGGGGTGTCTAAACGTAATTCTGATTGTTCCGTTGTTGCCTGCATGAACCGATCAAACTGTTTTACGGCAACATCCATCATGGTGAATTTCTGTTGAGATGAAAATGCCAGTTGTGCAGGGCCTGTAATCCGCCAAATCATCATCACACAGGCAATTAATGCACCGGAGGAAATCGTTTGATTTAGTACTAAAAATATTCCCGTAAACACTGTGATGAGTGCAGTGAATAAACTCAGTGAATGAGCAATGGCTGCATTTAGGCCATTTCGTTTAGCATAAAGAAAATTCTGGCGACTATTTTCACGGCATTGACGAATAAATTTTGTTTGCCAGCCTTCAGTATCACCAGCCGCTTTGAGTTGCAGTAGATTTTTCGCTAGTTCGCTTAGGGTATTTTGATACTCGCCACTAATTGTTGGCGAGGCTGCCTGAACATAGCGGCTGACGACTTTCATCACCAAGTAATACAGCATCAACATGCCAATAGGCACTAATACTAGCCAGCCACTTAAAAACATAATCGCCAGCAGCGCAATAATAGTGAAGGGCAGGTCGACTAAGCCGCCGCCTCCAGGGCCAGATAAGAGCATTCTGACTTTTTCTGCATTACGCATTCTAGCGATATGATTTGAAATGCCGACGCGTGACAGTACCATTAACGGCATGTGTAATAGTCGATAAAAGGTTATCTGGGAAAGGTCTCTAGCAAATCGATTACTGGTGGTGGCAAGAATTTGCGCCCGCGCTAAGCGGGTTGATACTAATACGCCAACAGCAAGCGCTCCACCTAAGGCTATGCTGGGGAGTATGGAGGGTGTTTGACCACCAATGACTCGGTCATATACAGCCATGGTAAACAGAGGTACTGCTAACCCTGTAATACTGGACAGTAAACTCAGCCAGAAAACGGGACGATACCATTTAGTTCTCTTACTCATGTGAGCGGCGAATGCTTGAACACTCTTTTTACTACGAGGTAAGGCATCAATAACAAATAAGTATGCATCATCTGTTAGCTGAGTCATATCGACCGTTTGCCAATGATTATTCTCTAGTTTTTCGAACTGATGTCCCTGTCTTCTTGCTATAAAGGCATTGTCTTTCGCTGGGACAACTAAGAAAGGGTAGATGGTTAAATGCAGGGTACTATCTGACGGTTTAATAACAGAGAAACCAATTTGATGTTTTTTTAATAAGCGGGAAACAGCGAGAGTATTGAGATCGTTTTCAGTGTCACTAGCCACGTTACTGGCTTGAGTGTAAAGACCTAATTGTTGTAACAGCTCAACTAGTAATGGTTTTAGTTCTAAAGTCTTCATAGGATCACCTCCTGTGAATCACTATTATCCACGTGCGGCGATTTATTAGTTTCTTTAGGCTGAGCATGTCCCTCAATTGTGACAACTTCATCACTAATTTTACCGATTTCAGGGTAGTGGGATGCCGCTACAATGGTCATTTGTTGTTTCAGTTGGGCCAATAAAGTGAGTAGTTTATTTTGGGCATCGGCATCAAGTGAAATCATCGGCTCATCCAATAGCAATATCGACGGTTTTTGGACTATCGCTCTGACTATTGCAATGAGTTTAATTGCCCCTTTATTTAGCATTTGGTTGTCATTTTCACCGACTGAAGTTTGATAACCATTGGGCAATTCGGCAATTTTAGCCGTTAAGCCTAAACTGTCAGCAATTGCCATTGCTTGTGGTTCATACTCTGCTCGGAACATCGTCATATTCTCAAGTAAACTACCTGCAAATAAGGTTGGCCAAGGGGCAACATAGTTAACGGACTGTCGAAACTCTTTACTATCGTGTGCATGAAGTAAAACCCCATCAATGGTGACTTCTCCTGTATTTATCTTTTGAAATCCAGCAATGATACTGAGTAAGTGGCTAGCATGACTCAGGGGATTTGATTGCAGGGTAACTAAGGTTTTAGGGAGGATCTCTAAATTCAACTGTTGAATGACAGTGCCTAAATTACTGCTATCGACTTTTTGAAACCTAATAGGGCCGTTAGGGATTTTTTGTTGATAGATTTTTTCAGCACTAAACGCTTCGGCTGGAATGGCGGTCAAATCATCTACGTGTGACATCGCCGTTTTGGCACTCACAAGTCGAGAACGAAGGCTAATAATTGCACTTAATGGTGAGATGGCGCGACCCGCTAATATTGAACATGCAGCCAGTCCACCCGTTGTAAGCGAACCGTTAAGGACTTCTAAGCAACCTAGCATCACTAATATTAGTGTTGTTCCTTGCGATGCTGCTTGGATGACTTCTTGTAACTTAGCTGATAACCAATCGACTTGTTGCTGTTGTGCTAGTCGCTGGTGGTTTATTTTATTATAAATACTGGCTAATCGGTCTTCTAAAGATAGGGCCTTGGCTGTGGTTAGCCCTGATAACACCAGTATCAACATTCGGGTTCGTTCAGCATCTGAAAGAGCGAGATCCTCAGTGGCTATGGCGAGTTTTTTGCCAATGACATAAACCAGAGCGCCAACAAGTACCCAGACGACTATCGGAATGAATACCAGCGGGCCACCAATATAGGCAACCAATGCAAGAAAAATGAGCACAAATGGAAAATCCATGAGTGCCACAATTGCTTGCCCTGAATAGAGCTCTCGCATACTCGCAATACTGGCTAAACCATTAGTAACTTTACCTGTTCCCATGGATTCAACATGGTGATAGTCCGCTTGCATGAGCTTGTTAACCACCTTGGTTGTGGTTTCTAATTCAAAATTGGCTGCTGATGCCGCAAGTAGCCAACTGCGGCCATATCTGAGTAATAATTCCAGCAAAATCGCAATCGCCACACCAGAAACAAGAATAGTGGCAGTACCATAACCTTGATTTGGCAGAATACGATCGTAGATTTGTAGCATGGTGAATGGCAGTGCAAGCGACAATAAATTGATAAATGTCGATGACAATAATAGCTCGGGAAAGGCTTTATTCCTGGAAAATAAACTGAAGTTTTCCTGCATACAAAAAATGTCCTTTTTATCGCAATGCGTAACGACTAAGCAATCAATAAACCAATGATTTAAGCGTAGCTTGTTTTAGTCAGTTTTCCTTACCTTAATCTAACTTAGTTTAAATATTAAGCAATCAATATAACATCTTGGGGTTAAACTGATTTTTAATCAGATGCAGCGAGTTTGCTAGAAATGGCGGCATTATTACGAGGGATAAGAGAATGAGTTTGCATGAGGTACGCGTGGAGTATGTAAAGGGAGGCCGCTTATTAAAATTAATGCAAAGATAATAAAAAACCATGAGTAATAACTCATGGTTTTTAGCTGAAATGTAGACCTATCTAGACTTGATATATTCTTAAGGTTGTTGGCGAGTTGGCGCTAAGACAATTTCTCGTACACAAACATTTTGCGGCATTTCAAAGGCAAATACAGCCGCATCAGCAACTGCTGTAGGCTCGATAACGCCGCCCATGAACTCTTTCCATTCTTGGTAGCCGGCTTTAATATCTTCATCGGTTGTGTGGCTAAGCAGGGCCGTTTCAACAGCGCCTGGAGCGATAGTCACCATTCGCACATCATCCATCGCCACTTCTTCGCGGATATTTTCAGTTAGCGCATGCACAGCAAACTTACTGGCACAATATGCTGCATGGTTAGGGAATGTTTTACGACCCGCTATAGAGCTTACGTTGATAATAGTGCCTGTTTTACGGGCTTTCATATCAGCAAGCACAGCGTGAATACCATTAAGCACGCCCATCACATTGATGTTGAGCATTTGGCTCCACTGGGCAGGATCTTGTACATCTGCTTGACCAAGTAGCATTACGCCAGCGTTATTGACTAAGCAGCCAACAGGGCCAAACTTTGCTTCAGCAGTCGCAATCGCTGTTTTCATCGCTGCAGCATCAGTAACATCAACGCTAACAGATAAGCTGTTGGGCAGGTTAAGTGCTTGCATTGGTTCAACGCGACGAGCAAGTAAAAGTAGTGGGTGACCTTTAGCGCTAAATGCATTCGCCATAGCGGCGCCAATACCTGATGATGCGCCAGTAATGACAACAAGTGATTTCATGATTTTTACCTCGTTCGTTAAGTTGTGTCCATTATAGGTAATGGCTCATTGTTGATATATAATCCACAAAGAACATCATTGTTTACCTGTGGCTCCTAATAACTTGTTGATGACCACAAACTAAAATAGACATTATTATGAACTTAGACATAAATTTGATTGATATCAGAGCCTTTGTGGTGATTGCTGAGCAAGGTAACTTTACTGAAGCTGCACAGGTCTTAGGCTGCTCACGTTCGCATTTATCAAAGCAATTATTAAGTTTAGAAAAATTTCTTGGTGTTAGCCTAATTATTAGAACCACCAGAACCCAAAGACTGACAGAGCAAGGTCAGCAATTGCTGTTGCAATGCCAGCAAGCGTTAGCGCAAATCGATCAGGTGGTGGCAATGACATTAGACAGCGCTGAAACATTACAGGGCAATATTCACATTAATTGCGTTGGCGGGGTGATTGGTGAAGATATTTTAGTGGCCTTGGTGAATGATTTTATTAAACAGTATCCTGAAATTACCATCGATCTTGATTTTAGTAGCCAGCGGGTTGATTTAATCGAGGGCCATTTTGATATTGTATTTCGCATGGGCGAACTGGCAGATTCAAGCTTGGTGGCCAGAAAGCTGATGGATATCGAAAACCGCACTTTAGTCGCCCCTGAATACTTAGCGAAATATGGTCAACCGCAGCATCCAAGCGAGCTTAATAATCACCTGTGTATTACTGGCTCGATCAGCCATTGGCGCTTTGGCCATAGGCAAGATGCTCAAGCTGTAGACGTTGCCATTAAGGGCGGTTTTAAGTGTAAAAATGGCCGCGCTATGAAAGCCAGCGCCTTAGCAGGAAATGGCATTGTGCGATTACCTTATTTATATTGCGCTAATGAAATTGCAGCGGGTCAATTAGTGAATGTGTTTAATGATTGGCATATTCCCGACACGCCTTTTTATATGCTTTACCATAAAGATAAATTCCAACCAGAAAGGCTGAAAAAATTTATTCAATTCACCATGGAAAATTTTAAGCGCTATCTACCTGATTCATAAAATAACATTTAAAAAACGGCTGATTAAATTCATCTATGCCGTAAAAGTCTAACGGGATTGAAGCCTATTTTTAATTTTTTCGACTATCTTTATTAGATAATTAAAAATGAAAATGGTGAATGATGAGATCCTTAGCGCTGCTATTGTTTTTACTGCTGTTTGCGATAAATACGCAAGCGGGTCAGCTTTATTTTGAAGCTCGCAGTGATAGCATGGGCGGTACAGGTGTAGCCTCATCTAGCCGTATCGGCGCAAGTTTTATTAATCCCGCTTTACTGGCTATTTACGCCCCAAAAACCAATGAGTTCTCCTTACTGTTACCGGTTGTGGCTGCTGAAGTGGATGATAGCGACAATATGCTTGATAAGTTTGACTCACTACAAGACAGTTTTGATGACTTAGAAACGGCCATAAACGGCAATGATACTGATGATATTGCTGGTTTTCGTGATGATTTAGTTATTAATTTAAATGCCCTCAACGGCACTAACGCCTCGGTATCAGCCGCAATTGGCGCAGCATTAGTATTGCCAACTCAAACCGTGCCAATGGCGCTATTTTACAAAAGTCATCTTGACGCTATGGGCGTTGCTGATATTGCTCAAGGTGATATTGATATGCTGACTAATCTCGATCCCGCCAACCCTCCTGCAGATCTCACTGACTTAGACTCTCAAGGCATTGTATTAGCCGCCGGAGTCACAGATTTTGGGGTGGCGTTAAGCTTTCCACTATCTATAGTTAACATGCCTGTAAAAGTTGGGATTTCACCTAAGTTTCAACGCATTGATACCTATCATTACAGTGCCAGTGCCAATAACTTTGATGTCGATGATTTTGATGATGATAAATATCGAAATGATGACAGCTTATTTAACCTTGATCTTGGGGTGGCTATTGAGCCAACAGAAAGCTTAACCTTAGGGCTGTCTGCTCGTAATTTATTCAGTAAAAAAATAACCACAGTTGAAGCTCAAGGACGGACATTTGAATACCAAATTGAGCCGTTAGTCACAGTGGGAGCTGCTTATGATTGGTCCAGAGTCACCTTAACCACGGATATTGATCTGGTGGAGCAAAGCCGTTTTAGCGAGTTTGATGCGGTGCAGTATTGGCGAGTGGGCGGTGAAGTTAAAGCCACTGACTGGCTGTTTTTACGCATGGGCTACCGCCATGACTTAAAAGATAATAGCGTAGATATTTACTCTTTCGGCACCGGCTTTGCCATCGGCCAAGCCTTTAAGCTGGATATGAGCGGCAGCTATGGTGATGATGCCATTGGCGCTGTGCTGCAAACTTCTTATCACTTTTAAGCGTTATCATTTTTAGCTGTCATCATTGTTGCATTTATATCTGCCACAAAAAGATGATCGACTAGCCTGCTGATAATTCAATTAACGACTTAAGGGTTAGCAATAATGCACTTAAGCTACATAACACCATAGTGGCGATGCGAGTCTTATTTTTATCAACCTTATTGGTTAGCTTTCCTGCGGCAATATTTCCGAGTATGACAGATGGCAATAGCATCAATGACAACCACAGATGCTTTTCTTCCACTAAGCCTGCAAGCATTAAAATAATCAGTGCGATCATTGAGCTGAAAACAAAAAAGATCGATAGCGCGGCTCTAAACTGCGGCGCATCTTTACCGGCTAATAAAATCGCTAATGGTGGCCCACCAATGGCGGCAATATTTCCAAATACCCCCGACAAGACACCTGCAATAAATAGCGAAAGCCGATTTACTGGCGCTGTGATCTTAAAAATACTCAGCAACACCGCAGCGCCGACAATAAAGGCAATGGCTAACCCCAGTACTGCTTGGGGGGCAAACAGTAATAAACCTGCGCCCATAAAGCCACCAGGTATTCGCCCCAGCAGCGCATATTGCAGCCCATTAAACTCCAGTTGAGTACGTTCACGCAATAAGGTCAATAAGGCGATGGAAAAACCCATCATAATCACAGGGGCTGGGACTAATTGTGGGTCGATGATATAGAGAAGTGGACTGGCAACAACCGCAAGCCCAAAACCGATAAGGCCTTGGGTTAATGCGCCTAGAAAAATGATAACCGATGCAAGCATCAAGGTCTGCGGATCGATAAATTCCATTGTCGACTCTTTAGGCGCAATACTGCAACTCACTCTCAGCTTGAGAGCTCGATGCGTTAAATGACGAGCAGTGTTTGATTAATTGAGCAGGCTTATGCTTTAGCGCAAGTACTTTAGCGCAAGTACTTTAGCGCAAGTACTTCAGCGCTAGTCGCTAGCTTGACTTAATCAAGATCTTCCCACTCAATTCCCATGGCATCCATCAAAGCTTTTGCTTCAGATGGGATGCTATCAGGCCCTTCTTTTGATAAGTCACCGTCATTTGGCAGTGGTTGTCCAGTGTAGGCATGCAAAAATGCTTCACACAGTAGTTCACTATTGGTTGCATGACGTAAGTTATTAACCTGGCGGCGGGTACGTTCATCAGTCAATACTTTTAAAACTTTTAAAGGTATGGATACCGTGATTTTTTTAACTTGTTCATTTTTTTTGCCATGTTCGGCATATGGGCTGATATAGTCGCCATTCCATTCAGTCATTAACTCACCTTTATACGATAGATTCGTGGCAGATTTTAACCGCTAAATAATAACAGTCAAATTATTGCGGTTATTCTATAACGAATGGAAATAGATTTCTTTATGTTTAGACGTCTAAACGGCTGATTTGTATTGACGATGTGACTTAGCTTAGGTACATTTAGCCATCTAGACATCTCTTTAGTGTGTATTCTTTAGGAGTTTACAATGAGCAAACATCGCGCAGCTACGCTAGCAGTACGCCAAGGTATCGAGTCAGATACCCAATACGGCGCTGTAGTCCCGCCGATTTATCTATCAACAAACTATTCTTTTGATGGCCATAAAAACCCTAGAGAGTTTGATTATAGTCGTTCAGGAAACCCGACGCGCTGCGTGTTAGGTGAAGCCATTGCCAAACTTGAACATGGCGCTACTGGGGTGGTTACTTGTACCGGTATGGCTGCGATTACCTTGGTCACTAGTTTATTAGGCCCCGATGATTTACTGATTGTGCCTCACGATTGTTATGGCGGTAGTTACCGTTTGTTCACAAATCTTGCCAACAAAGGCCAATTTAAATTACTGGTGATTGATCAAACAGATGAGCAAGCACTCAGTGATGCGATTGCTCAGAAACCTAAAATGGTGTGGTTAGAAACGCCGTCAAACCCATTATTACGTGTTGTTGATATCAAAGCTATTGCTGAGCAAAGCCATAAAGTCGATGCCTTAGTTGTGGTTGATAACACCTTTTTATCGCCAATTTTGCAACAGCCATTAGAGCTAGGCGCTGATATCGTCATGCATTCCACCACCAAATATATCAATGGTCATAGTGACGTTGTAGGTGGCGCTGTGGTGGCAAAAGACCCTGAACTGGGTGAGTTACTACACTGGTGGTCAAACACCTTAGGGCTAACAGGCTCGGCTTTTGATAGTTACCTAACCTTACGTGGCATTCGTACTTTAGCTGTACGTATTCGCGAGCATCAAAAAAATGCTGAGCAAGTTATTGACGTACTTCAGGCCAGCAATCTTGTCGAAAAAGTGTATTATCCAGGCTTAAAAGACCACCCAGGTCACGATATTGCAGCTAAGCAACAACAAGGCTTCGGCGCTATGTTAAGTTTCGAACTTAAAGGTGGTGAAGCAGAAGTGGTCGCCTTTTTAAATGCACTGTCTATTTTCAGTGTTGCTGAAAGCTTAGGCGGAGTGGAAAGCTTAGTTGCCGTACCTGCAACCATGACCCATAGAGCAATGGCGCCTGCAGCACGGTATGAAGCTGGCATTAAAGATACTTTACTGCGACTATCTGTCGGGATTGAAGATGCTGAAGACTTGGTTGCCGATATTGAAGTAGGCTTAGCTGCTGTCGCTGCGCTTTAAGTTAATCTCCCTTGGCTATATTCATGTAGTCAGGCTGGTATATGTTGTTTAAGGAGTGAAAAATGGCCCGCAGTCATTTACATAAATTTGGTGGTTCAAGTCTTGCTGATGCAGATTGCTATCGCCGCGTTGCCCATATTTTACTGACTCATGGCAACAGTGATGATTTAGTCGTTGTTTCAGCTGCGGGTAAAAGTACTAACTTTTTATATAAATTACTCTCCTTAAGAGAAAACGGTGACTTGTGGCAAGAAGAGCTACAAGTACTGGTGAGCTATCAGCAAAACCTGATTGAGCAACTTCTCTCAAACGAACAAGCGCGCGATTTACGTGAGCGCCTATCAACCGATAAATCGCAATTAGTCAGTTTATTGTCCCTTGAAGAGCGCAATGAATTTCAGCTCAATCATGTATTAAGCTTTGGTGAGCGTTGGTCAGCACGATTAATGGCAGCCTTATTAAGAGAGTCTGGCGTTGCTGCCGCGAATATTGATGCCTGCTCACTGCTGGTGGCTGATGAAGGGCCTGTGCCGAATATTCGTCTTGATGAGTCCCGCGAAAAAGTCCAAAAGCTGCTGGATGCTAATCCAAATACACGGTTAGTTATCACCGGCTTTATCTGCGCCAACAGTAAAGGGGATACATTATTACTTGGCCGCAATGGCTCAGATTACAGCGCCACCTTAATTGCCAGCTTAGCGGACATTGAACGAGTGACTATTTGGACCGATGTTGAAGGGGTATTTAACGCTGATCCGAATAAAATTAATGATGCCAAATTACTTGAAAGCATGTCACTTGCTGAAGCCGATCGTTTAGCTAAACTCGGCTCGCCAGTACTGCACAGCCGAACTTTACAGCCCTTATTTGATACTAATGTTAGTCTCGCGGTGCGCTCAAGTTACGCATCACATACTGACTTTACCCTTATTGCGCCCCAAAGTTCGTCAGCTAGCGCTCCAGTGGTTACCAGTTTAAATGAAGTGGTGCTGTTTCGCTTTAAGCAGCAAGCGCTAATTCAAACCACACTCAAATTACTTGAGCAAGCCGGTATTGCGCCGCTAGCATATTGGTGCTCTGCCCATCATAAAGTTGAACTGGCATTCACTGCTGAAAACCAAAAGCAGGTACAAGCGTTACTGGAGCTACATAGTCATGAGCTATTAATTAGCGATATCCATGCTCATACTGATTTAGGTTTAGTCGCTTTGGTTAGTGCTGATGCAGAGCACTACCGCCGCAGCTTTGCCCGATTATTAAGTCGCGATGCCAAACCCCTGTATCAAGATGGTTTGAGTTTAGTGACCTTAGTGCCTAAATCTCAGGTTAATTTACTCACCCAAAAAGTACACCGACGCTGCGCAGGCCCGCGATTGCGTATTGGGGTATTATTGCTTGGGGTCGGTAATATTGGTGAAGCCTGGATTGATTTATTTCAGCGCTCATCCACCATGCTTAACCGTGAACTAGAAGCCAATGTGCAACTTGTGGGTTTAGTGAGTTCAAAAGAGGCGCTCATTTGCCAGCAAGGAATAGATGCCAATAACTGGCAAGATGACTTTGATACCACAGCAACAACATGGGACTACCCTAGTTTATTTGAGCAGCTTGAGCTGCTCGACTGCGATGAGCTGGTGGCCTTGGATATCAGTGCTAGCGCCAGCTTAACCTTACAATACCCAGAGTTTTTCGCTCGAGGGATTCATATGGTGAGCGCCAATAAACTTGCAGGCTCAGGGCCGTTACCTTTTTACCGTGAGCTTAAGCAGCAGCTAAGTAACCGGCGTTTATTTTGGCGTTACAATGCCAGTTGCGGCGCTGGCTTACCAGTACAGCATGCCCTAAACGATTTACGCAATAGTGGCGACAATATCGAAGCTGTTGGCGGTATTTTTTCAGGTACTTTATGTTGGCTGTTTGAGCATTACGATGGGCAAAAATCTTTTTCTGAACTCGTGGTTGAAGCCCGCGGATTAGGCATTACAGAGCCAGATCCTCGAGATGATTTATCTGGCCGAGATATGCAGCGAAAGTTACTTATTCTGGCCCGTGAAATTGGCTTTGAGATTGAGCTTGATGCCATTGAATTAAATTCATTAGTGCCAGCTGAATTAGCCGACTTGTCGTTAGATGACTTTTTAGCGCGCATTGGCGAGTTAGATGAGTTTATGTTGCAGCAATATAGTGCAGCCTTTGAGCAAAATAAAGTCTTAAGGTATGTGGCATCTTTAGATAAAGTCGATGGCAAAATGCATGCTGAAGTAGGCATTCAATGGGTCGACTCGAACCATCCCTATGCCAGTTTAACCCCTGGAGATAATGTGTTTGTCATCCGCAGCACTTTTTATCAGGGCAATCCGTTAATTATTCGCGGCCCAGGTGCTGGCCGAGAAGTTACCGCAGCAGCTGTGCAGTCTGACTTAGTACAAATCTGTAAGGATTTACTGCAGGAGTGATCCTTAAGCGCGAGTTAAACGACGATTAACTTGGTTGAAAGATTAACTTTAAAGGCCTATTCCCTAACGGAATAGGCCTTTTTTATTGTCATAAAATAGCGCTAAAAGCATAAGCTCAGAGTTAACTTCACTCCCAGTCGATTTGCTGATGATTAATCGACAACGACCTTTTCATTATCAGTCTTTAGCCTGCAAATGTTCGCTGTCTGTTCTTTGGTAAGCGTATTTGGGTTACTTTTTCTTTGGTGGAGAGTATTCAATTAAGTCACATAAAGTGGATCTGATGGACTACATTTATTATTCCAGTAGCTAAACATCATCCAAGGAGAGGGCGGTATATGAAATTCCTTTTACAAGTCATCACGATAATAGCAATAGGGGCAAGTCGTAACTTGGCTATTGCCGATATTCCTGCTCAATCTCCCAAAGAGTTATTGCAAACCGTACCCACACAGGCGCAAGTTTGTTTAACTTGCCATGGTGTTAATGGTGAGGGTTTAGGTGTTATAGGGCCTAGGTTGGCGGGTTTATCCAGTGAGTATATCGCCTCGCAGCTGGTTAATTTTCAAATGGGTAATCGACAAAGTCCCACAATGTCGGCGATGGCTGCGACAGTACAAGGTGATGCTATCCAAGTCGTTGCTGATTTCTTTGCCGCTAAAACAGTAGCTGAGATCCCATTGCAATACCGCGGTGACAAGGTTGTGATAACTGATACGGCGGAAAAAATGGCTTATCAGGGAGATTGGGGCCGCGATATACCTGCCTGTACTAGCTGTCATGGACCTTCAGGCATTGGCGCAGCCAACTTCCCTCGACTTGCAGGCCAAGAACCTAGCTATTTAAAAAACCAACTATTGGCTTGGCAAAATGGTACTAGAAAAGGTGATGTCGATAATATGATGGCTAATATTGCCGCTAAGCTGACTGCTGATGAAATTGACGCATTGTCAGCGTACTTTTCAGCTTTAAAACCTCTGGTTCAAAATGCTGCTGCTCAACAGCCTTTGGCACAAAAATAAGGACATACCATGAAACTGTTTAATTATTTAGTCGCAGGTGTGTTTATCAGTTCAGTTAGCGCTGCAGAATTACCCGATAGGCAAGCTCAGATCCCCGCTATAGCAAAAGATCCCGCAGCGCAGTATCTGCAACCTAGCGATTTATCAGCTATTCCAGAGGGTGAGTTTGGCGACAAAGTACGTTTGGGCTATCAGATATTTGTTAATACTCAGCAATTAAGAGATAAATATGTCGGCAATGAGCTTAATTGCGTTAATTGTCATATGAACGCAGGTAATAAAGCCAATGCTTCACCGCTATGGGCTGCCTATATGGCTTATCCCGCTTATCGAAAGAAAAATGACAAAGTGAATAGCTACCAGGAACGGATTCAAGGTTGCTTTACTTATTCAATGAATGGTACAGCCCCCGCATCAGGCAGTAAGGAACTTGTGGCTATCTCAGCTTATTCTTATTGGCTAGCCATGAGCGGTTTACTGAATCAATTTAATCTCGATAGCAAAGTAGCAGAGTTGAGTGATGTAGAACTGGTAAAAGGTGGCAATAGAGAAGAGTTCCCAATTCCAGCTGCAGTGAAAGCTAAATGGGATCAAAAAGCCTTAACTTCACTTGCTGGCCGAGGTTTTCCCAAGTTAGAAGCGCCAGAACAAGCTTATTCAACTGAGCGAGGCGAAATAGTTTATCAAACCCATTGTCAGGCTTGTCATGGCGTTGATGGTCAAGGCATTAAAATGGCTAATGTGAGCGCTTTACCGCCATTATGGGGGCCGCAAAGCTACAACTGGGGCGCAGGGATGCATAGAGTGAACACTGCAGCTAATTTTATCTATGAGAATATGCCGCTGGGTAAAAGTATTCAGCTAACAGTGCAGCAGGCTTGGGATGTGGCAGCTTTTGTTAATGCCCATGAAAGGCCGCAAGATCCGCGTTTTAAAGGAGACCTGCCACAAACCCAAAAAAGTTATCATCAACATGATGGTTTTTATGGCAAGCAGCAGCTTGGTAATGTTTTAGGCGCCGAAGCTTATCCAAATTTTCCTGTTAATAAGTAGGACTTTAACCAGTTTCAAGCTTATGCTTTTAAGCTACAATCGTTAAGGCATAGCCTTATCTCATAAAGCATTTTATGGAAATTAAACCAGTTAACGAAACAAAGTGAACCAGATGAAAGATGTAGAAATATACTCACCAAACCAAGCAATTGAACCATTAGTATCTGAGGCACAAGACGCGATTTTTGAGCCATTAGCGTGCCCCGTTTGCCAGCAGGTTAATCAATGCGCGGTTAGTGCGGGTAAACCGATTGAAGACTGCTGGTGTTTAAGCGCTTCAGCTAAAGCTGTGATCAGTGACAAGCTGCGCACAGAGTTAAAGGGCAAAGCCTGCGTCTGTCAAAGCTGCTATCAAAAACTGTCCCAGTGAAGGCCTTAATGACTGCTTATTCAGGGTGTTTAGGCTAGGTTGTAATGGTTCAATAAGATTTAAGCGCTAATTTAGTTAGCGCTTTTTTTATAATTAAATTAATTTAATTGGCTGATAAAAAACTGTTATTTGCTGATTTGTTCGGTTTGAATCGTACCGATGTTTCCAATTTAGTGCCAATGAAGGTAATCTGAAATTCACGCACTGATGTATTAGTAGTGTGAACGCAGTAACCGTAAAAATAACGTTTAGTGATAACGATTAATAATAACTATAAATATTTAACTCATTATGAGGTTTTCAATGGAAGGATTAACGGCATTTATTAATGCAGTAAACAGCATCGTTTGGGGCGTACCCATGTTGGTGATGATTTTAGGAGTGGGATTATTTTTATCTATCGGATTAAAATTAATGCCAATCCTAAAATTAGGCACTGGTTTTAAACTGCTGTGGTTGGGTCGAGCAACCGACAGTGATAGCACTGATAAAGGTGAAATTAGTCCTTTTAATGCGCTAATGACATCGCTCTCAGCCACCATAGGAACAGGTAATATTGCTGGTGTGGCTACCGCTATTTTTATTGGTGGGCCAGGGGCATTATTTTGGATGTGGTGCACCGCATTAGTGGGTATGGCGACCAAATTTGCCGAAGCGGTATTGGCAGTTAAGTATCGTGAAAAAGACAGTAATGGCAATCACGTCGGTGGACCGATGTATTACATTAAAAATGGCTTAGGCAGCAAATGGGCCTGGTTAGGGACAGCGTTTGCGATACTGGGCTCTATTGCCGGTTTTGGGATCGGTAATACCGTGCAAACTAACTCAGTGGCAGATGCCATGAGTGCTAACTTTGGCGTGCCGAGCTGGGTTACTGGTTTAGTCTTAATGGTACTCGTCGGTGCAGTACTCATGGGCGGTATTAAACGTATTGCAGAAGTTGCTGGTAAACTCGTGCCGTTAATGACCCTGTTTTATATTGCCGCGGGTTTAGCTGTTTTAGTGGTATATGCAGACCAAATTCCTGCAGCATTTGAATTAATTATTCACAGTGCGTTTAACCCAGTTGCTGCTCAAGGCGGTTTTGCTGGCGCAGCTGTTTGGGCTGCGATTCGTTTTGGTGTCGCCCGTGGTGTGTTCTCCAATGAAGCGGGCTTAGGTAGTGCGCCCATTGCTCACGCTGCAGCGCAAACCAATGATCCGGTAAAGCAAGGCTTAGTGGCCATGCTAGGTACATTCATTGATACCATCATTGTGTGCTCTATTACCGGTTTAGCGATTATTGTTTCCGGTGCTTGGACATCAGGTGAGAACGGCGCCGCATTAACTTCATATGCATTTTCACATGCACTGCCCATGGGTAATTATATTGTGGCGGTAGCACTTGCTGTGTTTGCCTTCACGACTATTCTAGGGTGGAGTTTTTATAGTGAGAAGTGTGTTCAATACTTGCTTGGCGATAAAGCGGTAAAACCATTTCGTTTAATATGGACCCTTGTTGTACCCATAGGCGCCGTGAGTTCATTAGAGTTTATTTGGCTGTTGGCTGACACGCTTAATGCAATGATGGCCATTCCTAACTTAATTGCGCTAGTCCTATTAAGTCCTGTGGTCTTTGGTTTAACCCGAGAGTATTTTGCCAAGCAAAAAGCTAAGGCATTAGAGAGCTAATAACGCTGTTGATGAATGATGAAGGCATACACGGGGAGTGTATGCCTTTACTGAGAAGGAATATTATCGATGAAACTTTCAAACCAGATACTTCCATTGAGTTTTTTGCTTATGGCTTCATTAATCGTCGGTGGCTGTAATGGCATCTCTATAAGAACCAATGCTGATGAATATATTACTTACCAAGCTAAAGCTTCAACGGTTGAAATCTATCAGCCCAGTGAATTGTATAACCATGACAATGAACCGCTAGGTGAGGTGGTGACGACGTATTGCGCTAACAAACCTGAAGTAATAGAGGTTGGTGTCCCCAGTATCAGCATGCTGAAAAAAGAATTAAAAGTGCAAACCCAACAAAGGGGCGGTAATGCACTCATTATCACAGACTGCGGCAAAATGATTTACCCAGCCTGTTCAATTTATTTAGAGTGCAATGGTCTTGCATACTTATTAAAGTCTTAATCTTAAAGTGAAGCTTTAAGCTTATAAAAACTATTGGCCTGATGAGCCCGGACAAGGAACTGGGTTAAAAGAAGTCATCTTCCCCTAAGCTTTTTCGCAATTCAGCTTGTTCTAGATAATCATCTAAGCGGCGTTTAACCTGCCTTTTACGTTCAATAATTTCAGCGGAGCGTTGATTTTTTGGTGAAACCATTGCCTCGATTTCAGTATCATTTGGGATAGTCTCAGTAATATTAGCCATCACTTTATCCTCACATGGGTGGTACTCGTAAAGCATAATTAATGGCTTTACATAAACGGTAATCACAGCCTGAACGGCTTGAAACCGTGAGCACAATATTGCTACTTTATTGCTGAGCAATAATTTGCTAGGCAGCAGAAAAATAACCTCATAATTTGAATGTAGCAGCTAATAAAAAAAATGCGCACTTCTGTGGTGAGGATTTTGAGGCTCAGAGCAATAAAAAACGCCACCCTAAGGTGACGTTTTTTGATTTTTTAATAATTTAGATTAAATAGCTAACATCATTTAATACTTTTGATGGTTATAGATCGAAGCTATATGAGTAACCAAGAACAATTTTAGCATCATCATCTTCTAAATCAGTATCTGTTGCCATGAACGAGATAGTACCGAAATCAGTATCAGTGCTTAGTGATACGTTGTACTCAGAATAGCTATCAGTGCCGTACCAGCTGGTGATTACATCACCGTTTGAGTAACCATAATGGAAACCCAGTGACACTTTTTCAGTTAATGGGAAAGTCAGGTTAGCTTGAGCATACATCATATCTTTTGAATCTAATGGGCTTTCAGCAATATCATCACCGCCATTGACTGTGTAAGAGTATGCGACATCTAACCATTTCCACGCGAGACCAACTGTTACTTCACCAAAATCAACACTGCCCGGTGAATCTGGGTAAGCGTAATAAAGGTAGTTAATGTCGTAGCTTAAGTCTTCTGTAATGTCACCACCGAAACCGGCATACACATCAAGCTCATAAGAGGTGCCGTCACCAAAGTCTACATTTGATGCCCAACCACCGACATAGAAACCTGACTCATGGCCATAATCAATGCCCCCCTGAACCGCAGCACCACTAGTTTGTGACACACCACGCCAAATATAGTCTGACGTCGCGCCAATATTACCCGTGACTTCAGCTAAAGCTGTAGTGCTTAAAAGTAAACCTGTTGATAGCGCAATAGCTTGATACAGAGATTTTTTCATTTTCATTCCCTCAAAGTTTTATTATTCAATTAGCATCTTGCATAAAGTCGGGTCGACGCTAAATGTTGTTTTATCTGAGGTACGTGTTGCTAATGATGTGCCATGTTTATAAAGTTCAATTAATCAATAGCTTAAAAATTACTGCACATTTATGTTGCATTTATGTTGCCACTTAATGATGCGTAGTTGCACTTTAATTGTGCAGTTTAAGTGTTGTTTTTACTTATTTATGCAAAAAAAAGACATAAAAAAACCTCCAAAAAAGGAGGTTTTATCGTTTTAGCGGTTTTTAGTTAACACTATTTTTTAGCGTTTTACCTGCTTTAAACTTAGGTACTGTTGCTTCAGCAATTTGGATCTCTTGGCCGGTTTGTGGGTTACGACCTGTACGTGCAGCACGAACTGATGTTTCGAAAGAACCAAAACCTACGATAGAAATCTTGTCGCCGTTTTTCATGGCTTCAGTTACCGCTTCTTCAAAAGACTTTAGTGCACGACCCGCTTCAGCTTTTGTTAACTCAGCATTTTCTGCAATTTTTGCAATTAATTCACTTTTGTTCATGTTGTATTCTCTGCTTTCCATAGATGTATTTATTTAGAACTAGATTAACATGCCATAAGCCATAAGGCTTTGAAAGCATTTTATCTGATAAATGTGCTGCTATATTGCAAATAAGTAACTTTTTAGTGATCTAGTTAGCTTAAACTCGGCTGAGTGAATTAACTGCTTCTGCCGTTTTTATCAAGTTTATTGATTTGTTGCTGCTCATTTTGAACTTTGGCCTACAAAAATTTGTTAGCTATCAATCTTCTAACAGTTGATACAGGAGTTGCTTCACTAACTTAGGTTCAAAGGGTTTATCACATAGCGCATTAACACCTGCGCTTGATACGTTGCTTAGGTGGGTATCGTTAGCTTCTGATGACACCATCAAAATCGGCACATGAGACTGCTGGCTTTGGTGGCGTATATATTGGGTCAATGCCAGTCCATCAACACTTGGCATATTGTAATCGGTGATTACTAAATCAAACATTTGCTGTTGCATTAATTCGATAGCTTCAGCGCCATCAGTTGCCTCGCTTATCATCCGAATACCTAAATTAGTAATAGTTCGTTTGATAATGTTTCGCGCCATGCGGCTATCATCAACCACTAAAGTGCGAATATCCTGAACATCAAAATGGCTTAGGTCCAGTTCGTCATTACTGATTAAATCAATAGTGGAATTCAGTGCTGTGGCCAAATGATCGGCATCGAAAGGCTTAGGTAAAATCGCGACGGCTCCAGATTGCCTAAATATTTCCAGTTGCTCACGGCGACATTCACTGGATACCAACATAAATTGAATATCTTGATAGTCAGAGTTTTGTTTAATAAAACTGAGTAGTTCAGTCGCTTCACCGTCAGTAAAGTGTAAAGCGCTGACAATGAGATCTGGCGTGTGTCGAACAATAATCTCTTTAGCTTGAGCAAGATTAGCGGCGGTTTGTATGCTATGTACGCCTTCTTGTTGCAGGCGTGAAATAATTATTTTTCTCTGAACATCAGATGGTTCAACTAGCAAAATGGATAATTCACTGGGCGATAAATGGCTCATTATATAGCTTCTTATTATTCGATCTGAGTTTTATGGGCGCATGTTAACTTATGCTAAGGGATGAATATAGTCAGCAGGGCGCCTTTGTTAACTTTTGGGCTTCAAATAAATCGCTGTTTCTTTACAAAATGCCACCCAGTATTGAAACACCAGCAGTGAAAATAGTACCGCAGCAATGGCAGGAATAGGGATATTAAAGCCATTGAACACCACTTTTACATCTTCAGGAGTGATTTGATAGGCGATAATAGCAGTGGTAGACAGTGCTAATATCGCTAAGGTTTGAATGGCTAAATATACCTTTAAGGCAATGCTGGCCCAGTGTGTTCGCATTAATAAGCCAACCAACACAGGGATAACGCCGATACTGAATAAATCTATACTTTGAATGCTATAAGAGCGCCAAAGGGCCACAATAGACAGTAACACGTACAATGCAATTAATAGGGTTAATCTTAACGGTGGTTTATTCATAGTATTATTATCATTATTGGAACTATGTGAGTGGTCATGTGGTGTAGAATAGCGTGAGTAGAGATAGTTTGTGAAAACGTTTTTTAAGAAATTAGGATAAGTAATGACTGAGGCGGAATTTTGGTCTTTGGTGACCCGTAGCCATCCTGAGCAATCAGAGCAAGCGTGCCATGATCAATTAGTGGAAAAATTGTCGGCGCTCGATGATGCTGACTTAGCGGCTTTTGATAAGATATTTGGCCAACAAATGCGCCGCAGTTACCGCTGGGATATTTGGGGCGCAGCTTACATTGTTACTGGCTGTGATTCAGATTATGGCTTTGTGGAGTTTCGAGGGTTTATTTTATCCTTAGGTGAGACCTGGTATAACAAGATTATTGCTAACCCCGACTGTTTGGGCGAGCTTGAGTTATGGCCAACAAAAGATGACTATGCTTATCCCTTTATTGAAGATTATGATTTGATTGCCGGAAAAATCTATGAAGACCGCTGCGGTGAAGAGCTGCCTTTTGTACCCTCTGGTCAGCATACTCCTCAAGGTAAAAAGTTCAGTACCAAGAAAAAAGATCTCCGTAAAAACTATCCTTTATTAAGCCAGCGTTTTCCATTTTAAATATCGCTGAAAGTTAATTAAGCATCCACAAAAAATGCAGCTTTATAGCTGCATTTTTAGTGTAATTGAGATGTAAGCCTGTCAATCGGCAGACTTAGCTACTGCAAGTTTCTGATTGAGTATCAAACTCTAAACCGTATTTAGCGCAGGCTTGAGTCATAAACTTGTGTGCAGCGGTTTGTAACTGCTGATCAAGGTTTTTCTCTAATTCAGCATTAAACTCTTGCTCAGCGACTTGTATATGCTGGTTCATTAATTGCTGGTGTTGTTTTATCGCTTCGGCGCCTTTTGAATCGATATCAAATTGATGGGCAAAGCTTGAAGATGACACCAGCATGGCGATAAAAACTGTCGCTGCGAGAGCGATAGGCTTAATCATCTTATTGCTGGTAGTTGTGCCGATTGCTGTATTGGTTTCGATGTTATTCATATTAACTCCAGTATTGATACGTTAATTGCTATTAGCGCTGAATCCTTGAGCGATATATATGTCCAAATTTTATTCGTTGGTCAGTCTTTCGCGATATTCACCTTGATATTGTTAAGGGAAATAAGGCGCTAGTACTTGTTGAGAGACACATTAACCTATTTTTACTGAATGATTACTGAACAGTTAGTTTGTTATTTGAGCAGATTTTGGGTTGGTCGGTATTAATCTCTATCAAATGTTGTTTCAGCAAGTATTGCTAGAGTAGGTTAAGCTTATATTCAGGTAACTGCTTGTATAATCCGACAAGTATAGAATTGTTGATTTTTTAAACACTAGGTTCATAGCTAGGGGAAAATGATGAAAATGAAATATTTACTATTAGCAGGTGCATTGGTATGTAATGTTGCTGCAGCTAAGGACGAAGTCGTGGTCAACCCAGTGACTGAAGACGGTGTGGTTAAAATTCAATGGCAAGAACCTAAAAAGTACCGAGATTTAAAAACGGCCAATGAAGTGAAATCTCGTTTTCAGCAGCGCTTTTTCGACACTATGACTAAAAATATCAACAAAGAAGCTGAAAAGATTTTAAAACCAGAGCAGAAACTTGAGATGGTGGTTTCTGATGTGGATTTAGCCGGTGATCTGCGGCCAACATTTGGCGCGACCTCCGCTAGTGAACTGCGGATTGTAAAAGACTTATACCCACCACGTATGACCTTTAGCTACAGCATCACTGAAGGTGAGCAAGTGATTATGGCCGGTGATGAAAAGTTAGTTGATATGAACTTTATGTATGGCACCCATTCAACCCGTAATCAAAAGCCGTTTGAGTATGAGACTAAAATGCTTGAAGATTGGTTAAAGAAAACCGTAGCACCTAAGTTATAAATATCTATGATTCAGTAGTTTATGTTATATTTAAAATCTAAAGCGGCTTATTGATAAGCCGCTTTTTTGTGCCTAAACATCACTAAGTGCTGGTGTCAGCTATTTGGTGTTCTGTTTGAATAAGTGCAAGGTTTGCAGCAAAGCACCGAGCTTTTTCACATAAGCCTCTAAGGTTTCAGGCGGAATATGTCTGAGTTCTTGGATCTCATCTAACTCGTCAGCTAATTCTTGTACATAAGGCAAGAAGCGGTTACTACTTTGGCTAAAGCCTTGTTCTTCGGTAAAAATTGCTACAAACTTACCGTGGCCGACTTGGTGTAATTCATCGAGTCTTTTATCGGCATCAATGGCTTGACGGTATCCTGTTTGCAGGCTTTCTTTTATTTGCTGGATAACTTTGGTATACGGCATGATAGCCTCATTCAACATCTTCAAATTAAGCTAAATTATAAGGGTCTGCTATGGGACTAACAAGTCTAATGGATTTTAAATTAACGTTTGCTGCAACAAAGCGTTGCTCTGCTTATTTGAGTTTGTTAATCGTCGCTATTTTAAGCTGTGGTTTAGCGACTGCAGCTGAAACCGACACGCCGCCTTTTTATAAAGTCACTTATCAAGGTAAACAGGCATTCATATTAGGCTCAATTCATGTGGGCAAAGCTGATTTTTACCCGATGGCACCGGTTATTGAGCAGGCTTTTTCTCAGGCTGATGCATTGGTAATTGAAGCGGATGTGACTAAAGCCGATACTCAACAACTATTAGGTCAATATGGCCTAGCAACTCCAGCAAGCAGCGTCGATTTAGGGCAGGCTTATCCAGCTTTTTGTAAACTCAATTTAGCGGTTTGTCAGGGATTATCGCCTTTAGCGCCATGGCTTCAGGCTGCGCAAGTAGCATTAGTGCGTTTCAGTCAGTTAGGGTTTAGCGCTGAAGAAGGGGTGGATGTGACTTTTGTAGCTAAAAATCAAGGGCGCACTTTGTTAGAGCTTGAAAGTGTGGCCTACCAGTTTGAGTTGATTTCATCTTTTAGTCAGCAAACGCAACGGCAAATGTTAGATGAAGCGGTTGAGACAAGTGATGAAGAAATGCTGGAAATGGTGGCCGCTTGGCGCGGTGGAGATAAACAAAAACTTGCCGATATCATGGAGCATCAAAGCGATGATGTAGCCAAAGAATTAGTTGAAAAACTGCTGTGGCAGCGGAATCAGCAAATGAGTCAGCGCACCATAGCGCTATTAAACGAAGGCAATTATCAGCAGCTGTTTATCATTGTCGGTGCAGGCCACTTGGTGGGCCGCCAATCGATGCCGATGATATTAAAGCAAACAGGGGCTGAGGTAACAGATTGTTGGCATGCCCAGTGTTTATAAACGCCAGTGAGTAAACTTTGGGGCTGTGCGGTATTTTTACACTGTAGTATAATGCGCGCATTAAAGCATTTGTGAGTAGTGTGAAACGGAGAAATACCGTTATTTTGCACAGTAATTTCACCGTATAAAAAGGTAAGCCACTTGAGTAACGATTACTCTATAGCATTAACGTCAATGCCGTCGTTGTTGTCTTTATACCGCAAAATATTATTATCGCGTAAGCCTGGTTGGGATCAGCAACCTTTACCAAAGATCCATGTACAGACGGATGGCATTAGATTATCAGATAAGAAAATTCGTCAATATGCTGAGGTATGTCAGTTTGATTATGATGGCAAAGTGTTACCGCCAACATTTTTGTACGTGCTTGCATTTAGATTACATGCCACCATTTTTACCCATAAAGCGATTACCTTTCCTTTATTGGGGATGATCCATCTTAAAAATAGCATTAGCTTGTATCGGCCTATTAACGCTGATGAGGTTTTTAAGGTTGAGTGCAACCTTATTACTAGCCAAACCACGGATGCAGGACTTGAATTTGAACTAGAATCTAAAGTCTATGTTGGTGATGAACTCGTGTGGCAAGCCTTATCAACTTACCTATACCGTATTGAGTCTAAAGGCCGCAGAGCAAGACCACCGCGAGCTTCTGATATGGTGTGGGAAGACGTCAATACCTGGTCATTAGCTGAAAATTTAGGCCGTCAGTATGCCAAAGCCTCAGGTGATTATAACCTGATCCACCTGCACCCAATGGTGTCTAAGCGTTTTGGTTTTGATCGTGTTTTAGCCCATGGAATGTGGTCTAAAGCCCGTTCACTTGCTGGGTTGATGCAATTTATTGGTGATAGACCATTTAAGGTGGACGTAGAGTTTAAGTTGCCAGTATTTATGCCTTCGGATGTCACCTTTGCTTTTGAAAGCATAGAAAATGGTAAGCGTTTTGAAATGCGTGATATTAAAGGCCGCAGACCACATCTAATGGGTACCATGTCGTACTTAGATTGATACCCTAGCGTTATCGGTAAATGCATAACAAAAAAGCCCGCAGCAAGAAATTGCAGCGGGCTTTTTAGTATTTTAAGGCTATTAGATTAACTTGTCACAGCTTAGTCTGCCGCCTTTTCATGATAAATATGCACATCTCGTTGTGGGAATGGAATACTGACGCCTTGGGCATCAAACTGCATTTTCACTTCACGAGTAATATCCCAATAGACTTCCCAGTAATCCACTGGATTTGCCCAAGGGCGAACCACAAAGTCTACTGACGATTCACCGAGTGTATGTAACTTAATCGTCGGCTCTGGAAACTTTTTCACTTTTGGGTGAGCCATAACAATATCGGTTAAGATTTTTTCCGCTTTAGGAATATCATCGCCATAGCCAATGCCAAAGGTCATATCCACACGACGTTCTTGCTCGGCGGTGATGTTATTGATGGTATCGCCCCAAATCTTATTATTAGGAATAATCAAGCGTTGGTTATCTAAGGTTTTCACTGTGGTAGAGACTAAGCTCATATGGCTAACACGCCCCGTAACACCTGCAGCATTGATTAAGTCACCGACATCGTAAGGGCGGTAGATTAAAATCATCATTCCTGAGGCAAAGTTAGATAAGGTATCTTGCAAGGCAAAACCGATAATCACACCAGCGATACCAAAACCTGCCAGCAGTGGTGCTAATTCAAAGCCAAGTTGTGATAGTGCGATAAGCAAACCTAACGCGAAGATGACGTTACCAGAAATAGAGGTGAAGAAATCTTGCAATAGCATGCTGAAATTAAGCTGGGAAGAATTAACTGCTTTGCGAACCACTTTTTTAACTAATTTAGACACTAAGCTGGTTAAAAATAAAATGATGATGAAGATAACCACTTTAAAGGTAAGCCCTGTGCCATTTTCCAGCGCTTGATTTTTAGCTATATCCATCCAGTCATTCAGTAAACTTGACGCTACATCAAAGTTTAAAACATCTTGAGTAATATCCCCTGAAACACTAAATAGCGTTTGCTTAATTTGCGCAGTGTCTTGGCCTAAGTCATCAAGCATATCGGCGGCAATACTTAAACTGCTGCTGTGCTGTGATAATCGCTCTTTGAGTTCAATAACTTTGGATTTTTGCTCGGCAGTGATATCAGCGCCAGCAGTTGATGCGTCACTAATCGCTTGTTTAAGTTGGTTTTGGGTATAGTTGACGATACTTTCAAGATAGTCAGCCCGCAGGGTTAGCTCATTGGTTAATGCTGTTTTGGCACTGTCGACATTAATATTTAAGGTGTTGGCCCAATTGATTGTTTGTAGTTCAGCCTGTAAGTAAAGATCCCTGTCGGCTTCACGATCAATAACCGCTTTCATTGTTTGAGTCTGATTTTCGTCATCTAATGCCAGTTTCAGGGCTGTGATGTCATCATCTAAATATTTACCGACATTATCTAAAAAGCCCAATTGTTGCTGTATTTGCGGGGTGAGATAGGCTAAATCCGGGTTTTCTTGATTAACTAATGAATCTAATTTTTCTCGTAGTTGATTGTTTTTATTCAGAATGCGGAATTCACTGATTGCTTTTAATTCACCTTTTGCGGTTTTAAGGTAGCTTACATCGGCATCAATGCGTTGTTGTAGTTGGGCTATTTTATTAATGGTTGCAGGGTCAGCTGGCGCTGCAACACTGCTTTGTGAAAAGCTCATTAAGCTGACGAAACAACATAAGATAAGCAAGATTCTAGGCATGATAAACGTCCTGTATATTGATAATGACTTTATCATAAGTTATTGAAGGAAGTTTGACGATAATTTGCTAGACTAACGCACTTTTTATTTTCAGCTACAGGTTGCTCATCATGGCACTGCAATGCGCACATTGTCACAAGCCTATGTCGATTAGTAAGATCAGTGGAACTCGAGGTAAGGGGTTCTCATCGCATATTCAGTGCTATCACTGCCAGGCTTGGCTTGGTCGCCATCGTTATCTTACGATGTTAAAAATACTTGGCTTTTATACTGCGGTAGGTGCGGGGCTGACAGGCTATTTTGTGGCAGGATTAGCCAATATCATTACCCCCGTAATCATGCTGTCGCTGATCCTTACAGGAGTAACGCATTTAATGGATCATTTATTGGTTATTGAAGCGCCTGAAGAGGGCTCTCAAACAAATTAATCTACTACTTGAACTTGATTTTCTAGTGATGTTTCAACGTAGTAAATACCGCCAAGAACTACAACACCGATGATCACCATTGTTAAAATAATGCCCACATTGTCTTTTAATAAATTCATCATAGATAATTCCTCTGTCATTGGCAGATTAAATTGGTATTTATAGTAAATATATTAGCCTTTTCAGCTTAAGCTAATCTTAAAATAGCATAATGTTGAGAGGGTTAAAGCGCCCTTGTTGATCACAAATTTTCAGTAGAAGTGATTTGTAACAAACTTGTAGTTGATTTTTTAGTTTTAATTTATAAGAATAGCAGCCATTGTTACTGGGTATTCGCTGATATGATTTAATGGATGAGACTAGTTAAGTGAGATTTGCTTTGCACATAAGACGAAATATTGCGATGTGGCTTTGCGCCATGCTCGTATTATTGTCTTTTGCCGCATCCGCTCACGGATCTGTTCATAAACATGAAAGCATTAACACTCACTGCAGCTTATGTTTTCATAAGCATCAGGTTCACAAAACCCTTCCAAGTATTGAATTTAGCATTCCGGTTGTACGTCAAGAGTATGAACTCACACCGTTAGCCAATTCAGAATCTCTTAGTTCACATCAGGCTTATTACCATAGCCGCGCACCGCCAATCTTTATTTAATTCAACAGTTTAATTAATAATTATAAATTATATTTCCCGACTATTAAGTAAAATAGCCGGGTGTTTGTTGTATTTTGGAGATTTTATGTTTAGTTCAAATAAACGACTGTCAGCAGTCGCAATCGCGTGTGCCTTTTCTTCAAGCTCTGTTTTTGCAGAAGATTCAAGCTTAACCAATCCTAATATCAGTGCGGTGTTAGATGGTTTTTATCAATCAGGTGATCGTGGTTTAGGTGGCAGAAGTGAAGGCTTTGGTTTGGGTGAAACTGAATTTGCTATCAGCGCTAATATCGATGATATGTTCTACGGTAAAGTCACTGCGATATTAGAAGTGCATGACGGCGAAACTGAACTTGAGCTTGAAGAAGCCTTTATTCAAACCATGGGTATGCCTGGCGGTTTTGGTATTCGCGCTGGTCGTTTCTTGTCTGATGTGGGTTATTTAAATAATCAGCACATTCATACCGACGCTTTTGCTGATCGTCCTGGGGTTTATCGCGCCTTTATGGGCGGGCATTACTTTGATGATGGTGTCAGATTAACTTATGTAGCGCCGACAGATTTGTATTGGACTATGGGTGTTGAAGCCTTTAGTGGTAAAAAAATGCGCGCTGAAGATGAGCATGACGAACGTGACTTTAGTTCAGTAGGGGTGTATTCGGCATTCACCAAGTTTGGCGGTGATATTGGTATCTCGAGTTCTTGGCAAGTGGGTTTAAGTTACTTACGTAATGAAAACGGTAAAACTTATCTAGAAGATGAGCATGAGCCCCATGCTGATGACGATCACGACCATGAAGGTCATAGCCATAGCGCAGCCTATACTGGTGAAAATACCTATATTGCAGACTTTGTCTACAAGTGGGCACCAAATGGTAATTACAAATACCAACACTTAACTGTTAGCGGCGAGTACTTCCGGGTAACTGATATTTTCTCATTTGAAGAAGATCATGAAGATGAAGATGAACATGAACATGAGATACTCAGTGCTGAAGGCCATGACGATTACCATCAAGGTTGGTACTTAAGTGGCGTGTATCAGTTCTCGCCAAATTGGTCTGCTGGTTTACGTTATGGTGAAGTGGATAGCTTTGAAGCCCACGGCGATCACTTAGACCCACAAAAGCTAAAAGAAACCGAATTAAGTTTGGCGTGGCATCAGAGCCATTTCTCCACCGTACGTCTACAATATACTAACCAGAAAGGCACCAACTTTGATGGTTTTGAAGACGATAATATCATTACTCTACAATATGTTATGTCATTAGGAGCTCACGGTGCGCATCAATTCTAAAAAACTAATATTAGCAGCTGGCATATTTGCCAGCTTGTTAACGAGTTCTGCAAATGCAGCGCTTAATGTATTTGCTTGTGAGCCTGAGTATGGCGCATTAGCAAAGGCATTAGCTCCTGATGCTAAAGTCTATTCAGCCACGAGTGCGCAGCAAGATCCACATCAAGTGCAAGCGCGTCCAAGCTTAATTGCTAAAATGCGTCAAGCTGACTTAGTGGTGTGTGCTGGCGCCGATCTCGAAATTGGTTGGTTGCCAATGTTGCAGATGAAAGCCTCAAACAACAAGGTGCTTTCAACTGATACTGGGCTTTTTTATGCCGCGGATCATATCGAGACCTTAGATCAACTTGAGCAAGTGGATCGCTCTATGGGTGATGTCCATGCCAAAGGTAATCCGCATTTACATTTTGACCCTAGAAAGTTCCTTAAAGTGGCGCAGGCGTTATCAGCGAAAATGATTGAGTTAGATCCTAACTCAAGTGCTGAGTATCAAGTTGCATTAACTGAGTTTACTGAGCAGTGGCAGCAAGCTATTCCGCGCTGGGAAGCGCAAGCGCAATCGCTGAAGGGCAAAAAGGTCATTGCTTACCACTCAAGCTTTCGATATTTGTTTAACTGGCTCGGCATGGAGCAAGTGGCAGATCTTGAGCCGAAGCCGGGCATCCCACCCAGTAGTAGCCATTTAGCTAAACTTGTAAGTCGCAGCCAACAAGGTGATGTGATGGCGGTGATAGTGGCCTCATATCAGGATGAGCGTGGCGCACATTGGTTAGGTGAGCGCACTGATTTGCCTGTGGTGATTTTGCCAATGTCAGTAGGTGGCAACAGTCAAAGTCAGGATTTGATTAGCTTATATGACAGCGTACTGACGTTATTAACTGAGGCGCAATAAGCCTATGCTAGATATCGAGCTGCTATTGATTTTGTTTCCGGCATTTATTGCCGGAATCATCATTTTGTCTACCCATGTGGTGTTAGGTCGACAAGTACTTAAACGCGGTATTATTTTCATCGACTTAGCGATTGCCCAAGTGGCTGCGCTGGGGGCTATTGTGGCTCATATGGATCATAGAATTGAAGATATTCCTTATTCTCATGTGTGGATGCCTGCCATATTTGCCTTGGGCGGCGCTGGGCTTATTGCTTGGTTATCCAAGCGTTTTGCCGATGAATTAGAAGCCTTTATTGGTTGTTTTTATGTGCTTAGCGCGGTTGGGGCAATGTTGTTATTGTCTAATGATCCCCATGGCGCAGAGCTGTTAAAGCAGCTAATGTCGGGGCAGATATTGTGGGTAAATTGGTCGCAGCTTGTGCTGCCGGCTTTGGTGTCAGTAGCGATCCTCGCTTTAATTGCATTGAAGCCTCAGATCCTCGAAGGTGCAGGTTTTTACTTTCTATTTGCCATAGTGATTACACTATCGGTTGAATTAGTGGGTGTTTATCTTGTTTTCAGCACCTTAATTTTGCCAGCGTTAGCGTTAAATCAGTATGTGGGTAAATATACCTTGCTGCTGGCTTATGTGGTGGGATTTGTTGGTTACCTAGCAGGGCTTATACTTTCGGCTAGTTATGACTTACCTAGTGGCGCAGCCATTGTTGCGGCATTAGCGGTCAGTGCTGTGTTAATGCGTTTACTGCTCAGTAATCGTTCTAATAAGGCTGAAATGTAACGCTGCAGAATTAATGATGCGTTAATGTTTAAGGCATCATTAATTCACTTTTAGCAGTGTATAATGCCAAGCATATTAATTATCTGAGCTATTCAGAGCATTAATCCGCTTGGTATAACTACTTTAAGCTTACATTTGTACACCGAAATTAACTTAAGCTATTGAGTCCAGCAGATGTGCTGGCTATACTGTCGCCACTTTATTTGTAGGAGTCTGCTGTGCTGTTAATTGCTCGTTCAATTATTCTAGCAGTGTTACTAACACTGGCGTTTTTTTTCGCAATCATCCTTTGTATTGTTAGACCTATGCATCGTGATAATGTCCATGTGATTGCTAAACTATTTTCATCTGTTGCTCCTATTTTAGGGATTAAAGTGATTACCCGTAACGCGGTGATTAACCCTCAAGTAGACACTGGCGCTGAGGCTAACGCTGGTACTGACACTGAAACCGAAGCAAGCCTTAAGCAACCTAAGATCTATTTAGCGAATCATCAAAATAATTTTGATTTATTTACCCATACCTCTGCAGTGCCGGAAGCCACGGTGAGTTTAGGTAAAAAAAGCTTAGCTTGGATGCCATTATTTGGGCAGATTTATTGGCTATCAGGCAATATTCTGATTGACCGTAAAAACCGTCATAGTGCCTTTGATACTATGGCCAAGACTGTTAAGAGAATGAGAGAAAAACTGTTATCTGTATGGATTTTCCCAGAGGGGACACGCTCTAGAGGGCGCGGTCTACTGCCGTTTAAAGTCGGGGCATTCCATACTGCTATCGCCGCCAAAGCGTCAATTGTGCCAGTATTAGCATCTTGCCAAAATCATATTAAACTTAACAAGTGGAATAATGGTGTGGTCATTGTCGAAATGATGGCACCTATGTCGACCGCAAACGTGGATAAAGCCGATGCGAAAAAGCTTTGTGCTAAGGTGCATCAAGTGATGTCACAGCGTTTAGCTGAATTAAATCAAGAAGCATCGCTATTAATGGCTAAACCTCAGTAGCTTTATCACGTATAATTAGCCCTATAGCGTATTTAAATTTGTTAACGGAGAGAATCCATGTCTATTGAAGCTCAACTTAAAGAGCAATTTGCCGAGAACCGTGAAATTATTCAGGCGCTGCTTGATGATGGTTCACAAGCTGATGCTGAATATACTATCGAGCATCATTTCTCTTCGACTAACTTTGATCGTTTAGAAAAAGCCGCAGTTGATGCTTTCAAATTAGGTTTTGAAGTTAACGACGCTGAAGAGATGGAGCTTGAAGATGGCTCAACCATTATTTGCTTTGATGCTATCGCAAATCATGCTCTTGAAGCATCGTTACTTGATAAAGCATGCGAGCAGTTAATGCTGCTTGCTGCCAAGCAAAAAGTTGATTATGACGGCTGGGGCACCTTCTTTATTGGTGACGAAGAAGAGCTTGATGAAGATGAAGACCAAGATGACGACGGTTTCTAAATCATTAACGACTATCGCTTAACTAGCGTCACTCGTTTAATAAATAAGCCCACTTAATTGTGGGCTTTTTAATGGCTTATCGCGGTGGGGATAAAATGAACCTCTGCAGGTTATTTTTCAAATACCGTGGTTTGATTACGGCCATTTTCTTTCGATTGATATAAAGCTTTATCGGCGCCAGATAACCAACTTACACTGCTAGTGGTGGCAGAGGATAAATCATTAACGCCAATACTGATGGTCATTTTAATGATTTGATTGTTATAAACCACTTGCGAGGCTTCGACTTTTTTACGCAGTCGCTCAGTGAAGTATTTTGATTCAGCAGCGGTGGTATAAGTCAATACTACCGCAAACTCCTCACCGCCATAGCGGCCGGCAAAATCAGTTTCACGTAATGATTGCTTTAATATGTTGGCGAGGCTTTGAATGACTTTGTCACCTGCAGGGTGGCCGTATTTATCATTGATGGCTTTAAAATGATCGATATCAATCATTATCATACTGGCTTTTTCACCATAACGGGCAAAGCGCTCGTATTCTTTTTCAAAGCAAACTTGCCAATGACGGCGATTATACAACTGGGTTAAGCTGTCGGTTTGGCTGAGTGTTTCTAGTTGCTCATTGACTGATTTTAGCTGTAATTTATTGATGGCGATATCAGTCACATCATAAACGATAATACTAATATGGGTGATTTCACCCGTTAGCGACGCCAGTGGCAGCAAAGTAATGTTTTGGTACATGTAATCAGCGCGGCCAGTGATCGGGCGATAATTTTTAAACTGGAAGACATAAGGGCGCTGCTCCCAGCTGATGAAAGATCGGTTTTTGAGTAGAAATACCGACTCCATTTTTTGCTTAAGCCATTCAGAGGGTAAATCGTTAAACGCTTCAAAAAGATTGCGACCTTTAATACTGTTAGGTGACACACCGCTATGGTTTTCCATGAAACCATTCCAAAGCTGGATATTGTAGTCACGATCTAACACCACCAAGCCAACTTCAATGGTTTGTACCATATCAATAAGCCAGTGTAGCTCGTTCATTGCGCTTTGATCAGTAGCCATGCTCTAACATCCGTATTGTATTATTCTTTTTATATGCAATGTTAAGTCATTGCAATTAACTAACTGTTTATATGATTATTATCTTAATCTATTCAAATATATAGTGAAGCTTTGCATTCAATGTAGGGATTGAGTCTTCCGTAAATAACAGTAATAAGTCACACTGAATATTGTGGTCTTCAATCTGATAATTGATTTCCATGGCAAGGGTGCGTTGCCATTTTTCTGAGTTGTCATGGATAAGCTCATTTACCGTGCAGTGGCGACCAAGTACAACGGGGTGACCTTGACTAAATTTCATATCAAGCTGCTCTGAAATGCCATTCAAGAATGCCCCAATAAGCACATTACCAGTATCAATGAGCACTTCAATTTCATTGTTAGCATCTTCAGGATCACTGTGGCCCATGAGTTTAGCCATGTCAGCAAAGCTTGAGTCATGGAACAGTAATAACGCCTCACCAGCAACCCCAGCGCCAATAAAACCTTGGCATAATGCAGAAATCTTCGAGCTTTCTTCGGTGGCTTTAAGTGCCATGGTCAGTTCGCTGACTTCTAAAACATTGACGTTGGGGATTGGCAGTTTTACAAAAACATCGAGTAGTTTCGCTAATAAGTCGGCAGCGCGGCCCATGGCGACATTGGCAATTTCTTGGCAAGCGTCACGTAAATCAACTTTAAACATCGGCGTGTCATTGGTTGATTGTTTAAGGGCTAAAGTTAAAATGCCGTATTCTTCTAAGATATTGCTGATGGACTCAGCACTAACCGGCTTTTGAATAAAATCTAATGCGCCAAGGGCTTTTACTCGCTCATGGGCTTTTAATTGAATATCACCAGAGACCACAATGACTAAGGCGGGCAAGTCTTCTCGCTGAATGGCTTCTAGTACTTCATAGCCATCCATGACGGGCATATTAAGGTCGAGAAAGACAATTTCCCCTTTTCCTTGACGGATCACCTCCAAGCCTTCTTCACCATTGGTGGCGTAACTGATTTCAACATCCCAATGTTTGGGAAGTGTTCGCGCCATTTGTTTTCTGGCTAATCCTGAGTCATCACAGATTAAAATAGGAATAGTCATGGCTACAGCAGATCCTTTTACAGGGTATTATTATTTTGAATGCATTAGCTATTACTCGATCGAGCACTTAAACGAACTCCGATTAAACAAGAAAAATGAGTCGATGAGTAATGTTACTTTTTATGGGCAAACATACTACAACTTATTGCTGACTTTTCGCACCAAAAATCGACAATTTTTTGGCGTTTAACGAAAAAATGCTCTTAAATTCAGTAAATCTGAATTTTGACGGCACTTTTGTTCCTGCGGGAACATATATATTGTTGTAGTTTTAGCAGCTTATGAAGAATATCAAATTAGCTTAACTATTCGCCAGTAAGCCAATTTATGCTAACGTAACTTCTGGACTGACCAGTTATTATTTATATTAAGGATGAACAATGAATAAGAAGTTAGTGGCGTTAAAAAAACAAAACGGTATTGCTTTTGTGACGCTAAACCGACCAGATAAATATAACGCGCTCAATTATGAAATGTTTAAAGCCATTGATAAAACCATTAAAAATATTAGAAAAGATAGCGAAATTAATGCGGTCATATTATCCGGCGCCGATGGTAATTTCTCTTCGGGCTTAGATGTTAAAGCGATTGCTAAATCCCCCTCCATGATTGCCAAATTGCTGTTCAAATGGCTACCAGGTAATGCCAACTTAGCCCAGCGGGTGTCTATTGGCTGGCAGCGTTTACCCATCCCTGTGATTGCAGTATTAGATGGCTGCTGTTTTGGTGGCGGTATGCAAATTGCGCTAGGGGCAGATATTCGTATTGCAAGTGATGATGCCAAGCTGTCTATTATGGAATCAAAATGGGGCTTAGTGCCTGATATGGCAGGACTGGCAGCGCTTAGACAGGTGATGCCCAAAGATAAGGCCTTAAAAATTACCTATAGCGCAGAAGTGCTATCAGCCGCACAGGCGCTAGATTTTGGTTTAGTGACCGAGAAAAGTTCACAGCCATTGCAGCGTGCTATTGAGCTTGCCGAGCAGTTTATGACCCGCTCTCCTGATGTGAATGCGGCCATTAAAATGAGCATTAATCATAGTTGGTCAGCCTCAACAAGGCGGTTATTAAGTCGTGAGTCTTTAAGCCAAGTTCGCCTGTTAGCGGGTAAAAACCGTATCATTGCCGCTAATCGTGAAATAAAGCAAACCGAGCAAGCTTATCAGTCTCGTCAGCCTTGGTGGTGATAATGAGCGAGTCAGTTGTGAGTTAATCAGCTTTTAGACTAGTGCGGCCAATACTGCATTGCACAAATTTAGTGAATAGCTGAAAGGCCATTGGAGATTGATTATTATGCGATGTTATTGAAAAAATTGAAAATATGCCTTATTACTCAGTCTTAAAATAAGCAAATAGCCATTAAGGGGCAGCAATATGCTGGCCCTTTTTATCGTGCGGTAATGACTTTACTAAAGCCTGCAATATGATGCAGCACTTGCTCCCAACCACTTTGATTATCGAGATTAAGCGCTAATTGATATTGGCGGTAATACTGGCTCGATTTAGCTTTATTGAGTGCTTTTCTGCTAGCACTTTCAGTCATAGATATTTGATGAGCATCGGCTGATTGCAGATCCAGTATTGGGATATCGATTTCTCTGAGCTGTTGGGCAATGGATAAACCGCGATGTTGCGGCGCAATAATCTGCTCATATTCACGATAGGGGTTGATCACCACTAATAAGTCGGGCTTGGCTAGCTTAGCTTCAAAAAGTAAGTTAATGACCATGCCCGCACTATCATCGGTGACGATTAATAGTCTTTTTCCTGGGAACTGCGCCTCAATAGCTTGCAATTGGTCGAGACTGTCCACCATAAGTTCTTGCTGAAAGTTACGCAGTTCAAGTAGTTGGTTTGAGCTAAATTTGGGGGCTTGCTGGTGACGACTCAGGGTTAACTGCGCTTCACCGGCTTTGGGAATTTCTTCGGCGTCAGTGGCAAAATTTGGTCGGTATAAACCTTCAGTGGGTTTTATGCTCAAGCTTGCCCAGCCAAATGCGGGGATCTCATCACGTAAATAGCGAATCAGGCCACTGCCACTGGCGGGGGAATCGGTTGGACCGACGATAATAGCTGCGCCGCGCTGGTGCGGGCCTTGCCAAGGTTTGACCCAAACTGGCTGTTGTTGATCTTGGACGCTGATAAATTGTTTTCCAGCATTAGCAGTAGGCAACTCACTGGCTGCCATAGCATTGTGACAGAAAAGGCTGAGGCTAAAAAGACTGGTAACAGATAAAACAAACAGAGGCTTTAGCAGCAATGTGGCTTCCTTAACGAATCTTGCGATGTCATCACTATAGGCTTGTGCGCTTATGTTTATGAGCTTATTTTTACGCTAAACACTTAAAAAAATGACAAAAAATAGATACAAAAAAGCCCTGAAGTTCAGGGCTTTTTGCTTCGAGTTAGCAGTGTATTATACGTGGCTAACTAATACCATTCTAATAGCGTCAAGTTGGAATTGACTATCATCAATATAGCCATTCAATTCAGCCATTTGATTGCGAATAAAGTCCACTTCAGAATCTCGAATATTCGGATTCACGGCCTTTAGCGCTTCAAGTCGGGTCAACTCACTAGTTAGCTGGGTGGTCATTTTTGCACGGGCTTGCTCAACCAGTTTGGCTAATTCAATTTCAGCCTGTTGCTGACCTTTTGCCAGTAACGGGTGCAAAATAGGTTGTGATGCATTCACAAGCTTACTGGCAATATGACGGTTAACCGCACTTAACTGTTTATCAAAGCTCTTATAATCGACTTTGTCAGCTAAGTTTTGGCCACTTTTATCCAATAACACTCGGATAGGGGTTGGTGGCATATAGCGATAAAGCTGTGATGACTTAGGTGCCGAAACATCAGCCATGTAAATTAACTCAAGGAACAAGGTTCCAGCAGGTAAGGCTTTGTTTTTAAGCACTGCAACACTGGTGGTTCCGGTTTCTGAGTCAGTGATTAAGTCTAACGCCGTTTGCACTAATGGATGCTCTTGGGAGATAAAGGCAATATCATCACGTGATAGGGCAGTTTCACGATCAAATGTCACAGAAATACCATCTTCAGGCAGACCTGGGTACGATGGGAATAGCATGTGCTCACTTGGGCGTAATACGATTGAGTTCTCGCCGCGATCTTCTTGATCCACACCGATAATGTCCCACAAGCGGATCACCGAACCAATTAAGTGGGTATCTGAGTCTCGCTCCGCTAAGCGTTCAACTAACTTTTTAGATTGCTCGCCGCCATGGGAGTTAATCTCTAACAGCTTATCGCGGCCTTGCTCCATCGCTTGCTTAAGTGCTTGGTAACGGCTTTGGGTGCCGTTAAGCAGCGCTGTCATTAGCTCTGGGTTGTCATCGTTGAGTACGTTCATTAGCTCATCAGCAAATTCATTGAACAATACATGGCCACTTGGGCTGGTAAGTTCAAATGAGTTTAAGCCTTGATGATACCAATGCATCAGTCTTTCTTGGGCGGTGTCTTCAAGGTATGGCAAATGAATTTGAATATCATTTTGCTGACCAATACGATCTAATCGACCAATACGTTGCTCAAGTAAGTCAGGGTTGAGCGGTAAATCAAATAGCACTAATTGACTCGCAAATTGGAAGTTACGCCCTTCAGAGCCAATTTCAGAACAAATTAACGCCTGAGCGCCGCCTTCTTCTTGAGCAAAGTACGCGCCGGCTTTGTCACGTTCAATAATCGACATCCCTTCATGGAAAACGGTTGCCTGAATACCTTCACGGGTGCGCAGTGCTTCTTCAAGGCTTAATGCCGTTTCTGCTTGGCTAGCAATAATCAGCACTTTTTTACTGCGATTATCTTTTAAGAATTCAATTAACCAATCGACTCGCGGATCAAACTTCCACCAACTGGCACTATCGGTTTCAAAGGCTTGATACAGTTTTTCAGGGCTTAGAGATTGCTTAGCTTGATCTTGTGCTGATTTTTTCGATCCCATCATGGCATTAACGCGCTCAGCCGTGACGTATTCTTGCGGCATAGCCAGTGGATGCGGATTAAAAATACGGGTCGGGAAGCCACTGACAGAGGCGCGGCTGTTACGGTATAAAATGCGGCCAGTACCGTGACGGTCGAGTAAATCTTGTAATAACTCAGCGCGGGCAGCTTGCTGGGCGTCAGCATCGACATCATCTGCTTGGATAAGCTTAATGCTTGCGCTGATGTCTTTCTCGCTGAGTAATTCGGTTAAGCTGACAACAGCACTGTCAGCTAACTTGTCGTTGGCAGCTAATGCTTCGGCGGCCTCGGCAACGCTTTGATAGCTTTTTTCTTCTTCAAGAAACGCGTTGTAGTCGTAGAAGCGATCTGGATCCAGTAATCGTAAACGAGCAAAGTGACTTTCATGGCCTAATTGATCTGGCGTTGCCGTGAGCAATAACACTCCAGGCACTTCTTCACTTAAGGCTTCTACGATTTGATAAGCGCGACTTGGGGCGGTTTCGCTCCACTCAAGGTGATGGGCTTCATCCACTACCATTAAGTCCCAATCGGCATCGACAGCTTGTTCTAAACGGCGCTTTTTACGTAATAGTTCTAATGAACAAATGACTAATTGTTCAGTGTAAAAAGGGTTGTCGTTATCGGCATAGGCTTCAACGCAGCGATCTTCATCGAAAATAGAAAAACGTAAGTTAAAGCGGCGCAGCATTTCAACTAACCACTGATGGCGCAAAGTGTCAGGCACAATCACTAAGATACGTTCAGCACGGCCAGTCAATAATTGTTGATGGATAATAAGGCCAGCTTCAATGGTTTTACCCAAACCTACTTCATCGGCTAAAAGTACTCTAGGGGCATAGCGACGACCGACTTCATGGGCAATCCACTGTTGATGTGGAATTAAACCAACACGTGGGCCTTGTTGCCCAAGCAAATCTGAGGTGGCAAGTTTATGGCGTAGCATTTGGCTTTGGTAACGAATACCAAAGCGCTCTAGACGATCAATTTGACCGGCAAATAATCTGTCTTGTGGTTTATTAAAACGAATGTTGTGGTTTAGTAAGGTTTCACGCAGACGTACCGTCTCGTTGGTCTCACTGTGGATACCAACATAGGTGACTAAACCATCTTTTTCTTCGACTTCACTGATGGTTAGGCTCCAGCCTTCATGGCTTTCTACGGAGTCACCGGGATTAAAAATTACACGAGTTAATGGCGCTTCACTGCGGGAGAACAAACGGTTCTCATCGGCGGCAGGAAACAATACTGTCACCATACGGCCTTCAACAGCAACCACAGTTCCTAAACCAAGTTCTGACTCGGTATCACTAATCCAGCGTTGACCTAAAGAAAACGGCATTTTTTACTCTCATTCGGGACGGATAAACACAAAGGGCGCGTATGTTATACCAAACGCTACTCAATTTAAATTCTAGCAGTGATTTAAATATTCATCTGAAGGAATTTCACTTTTACGCCAGCGAATTTTTGACATCTTAGTGTCATCTCTGTGCCAACTTTAACAACTTAAACTCGAACCTTTAATCAATAAAATGATATTGAGACTTGATATAATTACTGGCATAGTAAATTTAAGTTTGGTTGAAAATCAATCATGATGATTCGATTATTCCAGCTTATGAACAGGAGTTTATATTGCTTTAATCCCATAGTTACATTTTGTATTGAGCACTCTGGAGGCGCCATGGAACGAGACGACAGAAAGTTGTTTGTACTGGATACCAATGTGTTACTACATGAACCTTTAGCGATATATTCGTTTAAAGAACATGACGTAATAATTCCCATGACTGTGTTAGAAGAATTAGACAATATAAAGGATAGAAAGCACGATATTAGCCGTGATGCCCGGGTCGCGATTAGGGCATTGGAAGACATACTTGGCGGTAAGACCTCGCCGGAACAAATTCTAAACGGCGTTGCACTCCCAAGCCGCGAAGGACATTTAGACGTATCAGGTAGTTTATCTATTTTCCCCGACCATCAAATCGACTTTATCATTGGCGCTCTGCCAGGCGATAATAACGATAATCGTATTATTAACACCGCACTTCATCTACAAAATCTGCATCAGCCTCGTCAGGTCGTATTAGTCACCAAAGACATTAATATGCGCCTTAAAGCTAAAGGGGCGGGTATTGAGCGAGTTGAAGACTATCGCACCGATCAGTTAATTGATGATATTCGCTTTTTGGCGAAAGGCTTTTATCAGTTTGACGGTGATTTTTGGGACAAGGTGGATAAAGTCTCTACTGATAGAGAAGCTGGCAAAGTCGTCCATCAGGTGGATATCGATGCCGTAGGTAACGAGCCCTTCTACAGTAATCAATACCTTATCGATGAAACCTCTGATTTTTGCGGCAAGGTTGCCAGCAAAACCGCAACACATCTTAATATCATCGATTATGGCCGCGAAAGGCTTAATCATTTGCAAGCTTGGGGTGTTAAACCTAAGAATATTTATCAGGGGATGGCGTTAAATGCTTTGCTAGATCCAGATATTGACTTAGTGATCCTCACCGGCCCCGCCGGTTGTGGTAAAACCTTAATTGCCATGGCGGCTGCGCTTGAGCTGGTGGTTGAGCAAAACCAGTACGAAAAAGTCATTGTAACCCGTAACACCCCTGAAATTGCCGAGTCCATCGGTTTTTTACCTGGCACCGAAGAGGAAAAAATGGCGCCCTGGCTTGCGGCAATTACTGATACCCTTGAGGTGCTGCATAAAAATGATGTTAACCCCACCGGCAGCATGAACTACATCATGGAGAAGGCGAACGTGCAGTTTAAATCGATTAACTTTATGCGTGGCCGCTCGATTCAAAATTCAGTGGTCATTTTAGATGAATGCCAAAACCTGACCGCATCACAAATCAAAACCATGATCACCCGCATGGGCGAGGGCACCAAACTAGTGTGTTGTGGTAACTTGGCGCAAATAGACTCAACCTATTTGACGGCGGTGACATCAGGTTTAACCTATATTGTGGAGCGTTTTAAAGACTTTGACGGCAGTGCCAATATTTACCTTAATGGTGTGGTGCGATCTCGCTTAGCAGAGTTTGCTGAAGAGAACTTATAAGCACTTCTGCTTTAAAGTACCGTTTATGGCTACCTGTTAGGTGGCCATTTTTTATTTTTAAGCAATCTGTTTCAACGAGCTCTTTTAACGCGCCTTTTATGTAAGCGGCCAGTTTACGGGTTATTGCCAAGAATAATGGTCAGATTTTTGCTATGTTTTTAGTGGAATGGAGTGAAAAATAAATTAGTCATGTTTTGTGAACATTTATTCGTGTGATTGCGAATATGTTCCTGATAATATGCATAAATAGACATTGTTAGCGTACCTCCTTTTTTACCTTATTAAATATCTACGCTGCTAAGAAAAGCCAAAGGGTTTTCAATGAAATCGACCGAGCCAGAATTACAATTAAAATCGCTTATTCAAAGAAAGTATAACCGAGCCGTTTTTTATACTTATATTGGTGTAATTGTTATGGCACTTTTATCGGCATGGGTATTGTTTGAGCGTGAAAAAACCCAGCTAATTAAAGAGCGTGAAGAGCAAGTATTGCGTCATGTCTTGCAAATTGATTTACTGCTGGAGTCGAGTATCCGTGCAGTAAAAAGCTTACGTAACGTCGCCGTAGATAACTTACGTTTAGGCGAGTTAGTCCGTAAAGATCGCTTACCTCAATACGAAAAATTCAATGAAGATGGTCAATTTTTTACCTTAGAGCCAAGTTATGCCACTAGTGGTGAGCCCTTTACCAATATGGGGCGCATTACCGGTATGGGTACCCTTGATGGCCGCAGCGACAGGTTTTATCAAGAATTAGAAATGCTATTTGAGCTGTCGTTGTCTTTCCCTGTTGCGAAAGAGGCCGCCCCTAAAGCTTCTTCGATTTATTACATATCCAAACAAAGGATCATGTCGTCATTTCCGTGGACCAATGACGAGTACCGTTTTCGAGAAGAGCTGCTTAATAAAAAACAATTCCAACTTGCTACTCCTGCCATGAATCCGCAGCGCAGTGTTTTTTGGCGTGAAGCTTATGTAGATTTAGCCGATCAAGGTTTGTTAACCACCCTAGGTCTGCCAGTATATCTTGAAGATGAGTTTATTGGTTCAATCAATTTAGACATGACTTTGGCATCGTTAGCTAAGCAAATGCGGATGTATTTTAAAATGCCGGGTACAGTGATTTTGCTGGATCAATATAACAATATATTGTCCCACAGTGATTTTGAAGCCAGCGATATGAACCGGGTTTATCATATCAGTCAGCGCATTCCGTCAGAGCTGCATTCTTTGCCTGAATCAGAAATGTTCGATGCCCATGATGGCATACTGCGCAACGGCTACTATATTCACTCAGTCGCGCTGCAAAACCCGCCATGGCGCTTGCTATATCTGCAAGATGAAGACCTGTTATTCCAAGACGCTTGGGATAAGTTAAAAGTGAGTTTCTTACTGGTGGTTTTCGCCTTGTCAGTGCTGGTGACCATTGTTCACTGGCAAACTCGCCGCTCATTCGTTAACCCTGCCTCACGTTTATTGACCCATTTGGAAGAGTGTTCTCGCGAGCCTAAATCGCCACCTGAAAAAATCACTGAAGGTTGGGAGCCGTGGTTCTTGCTGGTGAGTCGTATTTTTGAAGAGAACAAACAATATACCGGTCATCTAGCCGAGCAAAATAAACGTCTGGATAACTTAGTCGCAAGGCGCACCCAACGTTTGCGCGATACTACTGAGCGCCGAGAACGTGAGTTTGCACTATTACGCTCATTGATTGACTCAATCCCAGAGGCGATTGTTTACAAAGATAAAGAAGGTAAGTATTTAGGCTGTAATAAATCGGCTGAGTACATGCTGGGCTGCAAAGAAAGTGACATGATCGGGCAATTGTCCCTTGATACCAGTTACGATCAAGGCGTGCGTAGCCGCGAAGAAGATCAAAAAGTATTAACCGAACGCTCACTGATGCGTTATCAAGAAAAAGCCGATATTGGTGGTAAAACGGTACTGCTCGATACCTTAAAACTGCCATTTTATAACCGCCGCGGCGAGTTATTAGGGCTTATTTCAGTATGGCGTGATGTCACCCGTGAATATGAATCGGCTGAGCAATTACGATTATCTGAAGAGCGTTACCATTTAGCCATGGATGCAGTAGAAGATGGCTTGTGGGATTGGTATTTAGATTCAGAGCAGCTGATTTGTAACCCCGCATTTTATTCAATGCTAGGTTATAAGCCGAACGAATTTCCAGCGCTTATTTCAGCAACGGATGCACTTATTCACCCAGACGATCGCATGCGAGTCGAAGAGTATCGAAGTGCATATGCGCTAAAGCCCAAAGGAACCTATGAGATTGAATACCGTATGCGCTCTAAATCTGGAAAGTATCATTGGGTGCTGTCTCGGGGCCGAGCAGTGGAGTTTGCTGCCGATGGTCAGTCTAAGCGAATGCTGGGTACGCATAAAGATATTACCCGCCAAAAGAGTAACGAAGTGGCCTTGCTTGAAGCTAAGCAAGATGCTGAGTTAGCCAACATGTATAAGAGTGAATTCTTGGCCAATATGAGCCATGAAATTCGTACTCCGATGAATGCCATTATCGGCATGTTGCAATTGGCGCTGCGAACTCAGTTAACCGCTCAGCAAAAAGATTATTTAAATAAAGCGGGATTCTCTGCTCAGTCATTACTGCGCATTATTAATGATATTTTGGATTTCTCTAAAATTGAAGCGGGTAAATTAGAGCTTGAAAGGGTGTCATTCCCACTGGATAAAGTGCTTGATCATGTCATTGATATGAATGCGCAAAAGGCTCAAGAAAAAGGCGTTGAGTTACTACTATATGCCCCGGTTACCGCTGGGCTAATTCTCAGTGGTGACCCTCTGCGTTTAGGGCAAATTTTAGTTAACTTATTATCTAACGCGGTTAAATTTACTCAAAATGGTGAGATTGAACTGGGCTGTGAAGATGTAGGCGAGCGAGATCACCGTATTACCCTTAAGTTTTGGGTACGCGATACCGGTATTGGTATTAGCCAAGAGCAACAAGCGAACTTGTTTGATGCCTTCTCCCAAGCTGATGGTTCTACCACTCGAAAATATGGTGGTACCGGATTAGGCCTGTCTATTAGTAAGCATTTAGTCTCGCTGATGGGCGGCACCATGGCCGTTGAATCAGAGCCCAATCAAGGGAGTACTTTCAGCTTTACCATTAGTTTTGAAATTGCTGAAGAAAATGTGGTTGAGCCATTGGTGGTGCCAAAGCAGTTAAATAACTTAACTACCTTAGTGGTGGATGATAACCCAAGTGCTTTGCAGATATATTCCACCGTGATGCGCGACTTTAGCTTTGGGGTGAAAACCGCGCAAAGTGGTGCACAGGCACTAGATGTTTTAGCCCACAGCCCAATAGATTTATTATTGCTTGATTGGATGATGCCTGAAATGGGCGGCGGCGATGTGATTAATATCATTGATGAAATGGTTGCTGATGGGCGGATTAAAAAGCGTCCGGTGATTATTTTAATGACCGCTTATAGTGCTGAGCCGTTAGAGGCCGAGTTTGATGTCAGTCGTGTGTTTGCTGTTTTGCAAAAGCCTTTTAAAGCATCAGCCTTGTTTGATGAGATTATTGGCGCCTTTGCCGCTGAGCCTCAATTGAATGTAGCGCCTGTGGTTGAAGAGGATTCCGAAGCTGCCAAACAAACCGGATTAGTCTTGCTGGTTGAAGATAACTTTATTAATCAGCAGGTAGCCACCGAGCTACTTAAAAGCGCCGGTTATGAAGTTGAAGTGGCTGATAATGGTCAAATAGCACTAGATATGATCGATACTCGTCCGTTTGATGCCGTATTGATGGATATTCAAATGCCGGTCATGGATGGCTTGACTGCTGCCAGAGAATTACGTAAGCGTTACACTACAGAGCAAATGCCGATTATTGCCATGACGGCCCACGCCATGTCTGGTGACAGAGAGAAAAGTATTCAAGCGGGCATGAATGCCCATATCACCAAGCCGATAGTATTAAATGAATTGTTTGATACCTTAGAGCATTGGATTGACTATAAAAATCAGCAGCAAAAATAACAACAATAATGGCGTCAGTTAAGTCGCCAATAATAACAATTAACCTGAGCACAACAACAAGGGAGAGTGTTGAATGGATCGTAAAAGTATGGCGCTTGCTTCAGTCATGGCATTAACGCCAGTACTCATGGCAACCCCAATTATGACTTACGCTGCGACCTCAGCGGCGCAGAAAGTGATAAAGCAAAGTGACAAAGCCCAAGGGTTTATCAACTTTTATTTCCAAAATAGCTCTGGGGAATTGTTTTTAGAAGCAAACCGACTCAATGAGCCCTTTTTACTGATCAGCAGTTTACCCCATGGCGTTGGTTCTAATGATATAGGCCTAGACCGAGGCCAGCTCGGGCAAACACGCATGGTGCAATTTGAGCGCCACGGTCCTTATATTCTGCTTAAACAGTTAAATACCTTTTATCGGGCATCAAGCGATAACCCAGCGGAACAGCTAGCGGTCAAAGAGGCGTTTGCTGAATCGGTATTATGGCGCGGTAAAGTGGTCGAAGGTAAAACGCCGCTAGTTGCGGTTAATGATCTAATGATTAATGATTTACATGGGGTTTCTCAGCGTTTAGCTGACACTAAGCAAGGCAGTTATACCTTGGATAAATCCCGCTCAGTTATCTTACCCCAAGGAGTTAAGTCATTTGAGCAAAATGCCGATGTCGATGTTTTACTGACTTTCAATAGCGCTAAAGCTGGCGAATTTGTTAAGCAGGTGACTCCAGATGGCAAGTTTGTTTCAGTGCGAATGCGCTACTCTTTTGTGGCCTTGCCAGAAGCGGGTTATCAGCCCCGCGCTTATCAGCCGATGAGTGGTTATTTATCAGATGAGTATTTTGATTACTCTGCGCCTATCGACTCGCCAGTAAGCAAACAATATCTTTTACGTCATCGACTTGAAAAAGTCACCCCAGGTATTGCTCCTAGTGAAGTGGTTAAACCGATTACTTATTATCTTGATCCTGGCGTGCCAGAGCCTATTCGCTCAGCATTACTCGATGGTGGCCGCTGGTGGGAAGAAGCCTTTAATGAAGCAGGCTTTATTAATGGTTTTAAGCTGGAGATATTACCAGAAGATGCCGACCCACAAGATATTCGTTATAACATGATCCAATGGGTGCATCGTGCGACTCGCGGCTGGTCTTATGGCGCGTCAATTAAAGATCCGCGCACCGGTGAGATCATTAAAGGCCATGTCACCCTTGGGAGTTTGCGGGTTAAACAAGACCACCTTATTGCTCGCGGTTTAACTGCAGGTTGGCAAGACCGAGATGCCGCTGCTGAGGCATCAATGGCCTTAGCATTGGCGCGTATACGCCAATTGTCAGCTCACGAGATTGGCCATACCTTGGGGCTAGATCATAACTTTGCCGCCTCAACCAATGACAATGCTTCGGTGATGGATTATCCCCATCCCAACATTACCCTTAAAGGGGATCAAGTTGATATTTCAGCGCCATACGTTGAAGGCATTGGTGAGTGGGACAAGTTTACTATTGCTTACGGCTATGGCGATAAAGCTAATGCTGACGAGCTAGTGAAACAAGCCAGAACAGCAGGATTGCGTTACATTGGTGAAGCAGATTCCCGCTCAGCATCAGCAAGCCATGCCTATGCAAGTTTATGGGATAACGGTAACTCTGCAGCAGCAGAACTAACACGATTAGAGCAAGTGCGCCGCAAGGCAATTGAGCAGTTTAATGCCAATGCCTTACTGCAAGAGCAGCCACTAGGTGAACTTGCCGATGTGTTTGTGCCAATTTACTTACTGACCCGTTTTCAAGTGGATGCCGCAGCGAAGTGGATTGGTGGCAGTGATTATAGCTATCAGCAGCATGGCTCAGCTGAGCGCTGGCATTATTTATCGCCCAAGTTACAAACTGAAGCCTTAAGCTCTTTATTAGCGCTACTATCGGCTGAAAGCTTAGCAGTACCGACTGAAGTCACTGAGTTATTAGTGCCTAAAGCAGGTAATTACCGCAAAACCCGAGAAAGCTTTGATTCTGGCATTGGGGTGTTAACCGACCCCATAGGAATGGCAGAGGTGATGAGCCGCCATGTGGTAAGCCGAATATTAGTTCCAGAAAGATTAAACCGTGTCAATCAAGGCTTTATGGATGATTCAGAGCAGTTATCTGTGGTGAGTCTCATCGATAAGTTATTGGCGAAAACGCTTTTTCAAGATTTACAGCGTGGGCAGTTGTTAGCTGTGCAGATGCGTGTCAATACCGTGGTATTAGATGAGTTACTATCTAGCTACCATAACGACAACACCTCAGCTGAAGTAAAAGCGCAATTGTTAGCGCGCTTAACGTATGCCGAGAAGCAATTAAAGCGCCGTAGCAATCGCGCCAGTAATTATCAAGCTGCCCATTTTGAATGGTTATTGCAAGGTTTAGCCAAAGGGCTTGAGTCAGCGGAGTATCGCTTTATTGCCAAACCTCTAATGATGCCACCGGGTTCGCCAATTTAGTTTTTTGCTATGAACTGCTCGTTATAAGTGCGTGGCTAAAAATGCCCTGTTAAGCCGGTATGCTCGGACTAACAGGGCTTTTTATTGGCAGTAATTTAGCCGATGAGATGACATCTGCAGATAATCACTCTGCTATTTGCTTTGGATTTTTAGGGTAAAAATGATCCGCTTTATGATCAATATGGGAAAACTGACGGGTATTTTTATAAGGCAGTTTCATAAAACCTGAGACCCCATGGCCTTGAATCTTACTGGCATGAAATAAGATTCTATCCAGAGAAGCTCTAAAAGCTGCTTGTTTTCTCGGGTTTAATAAGCGCAAATAACTGTGTATTTTTAGATGGTTAGGTAAGGCTTCAAAAATAATACAGCCGGTATGATGAATTTGGTTTATCCAACCCAGTTCTGTCATGATCTCGGTGGGCAGCTCAAGGTTCTCTTCAGGATCTTTACCATCTTCAAAGTAAGAATGTAGCCGCGAACGGCCTTCTGATGCGGGCACATCACCCACTTCAAAACTTAATTGCGCATCGTTGACCATTTTATATGGCTCAGATGGATTGTTTCGCTCTAAATGTAAGGTGTCTTTAGCGTTAAAAAAGCAGGCTTTAAATACCCCGATACGTCGAATGCCGCGGGCTAAGGTCACCATATTATTGACCGCTTGGATTAACACTTCCTTAGTGTCGGGGTCATAAATAGCAAGGTTAGAGTCGATATAGACGCCGCTTTTACGCCAATGAATGGCAAGGCCTCCCACAATCGGGTATTGGGCTAATTTACCCACTGCGGCAATAAAGCCTTTTTCAGTGTCACCCATGCCCGCAAGAAAATTACGGTAATATTTTTCTAATTGAATATCATCCATCTTCGTAATGGGGTCTTGGGTGTTATGTTCCTTTAAAAATGATTTTCTGGAACTGTAACTCACGGTTTCGACTTGTTTTTGCTTTGGTAAAACCCACAGTGGTATATCTTCAATTAACGGCTGAGCCCCAAGGTGTGGCAAGTGCATACGGTGATTGTGGCGCATGCTCTTTAAAAAATAATCACCGGCTAAATTACGTCTGCTGGGGTCATCGCTAAGCATGCCATCTAAAGTGCGGGCCAGCTCAATGGGTAAACCTAAACTACTGGCGGTGATCACTTTACTGCCAAAGCGGCTAATTTGCCCTGATGCCAGTGCGTATAAGGTGGCTGCCACCCCTTGCTCATCAAATCTTGGACTGGATAACGCCCCATTAAGCTGATCTTCACCGATAAAGTACACATCGCCCATTCTGGCGTTGGTGTGTTGTTGATCGCTCGACATCAAGGACATCACATTGTCTTCAACCGAGTTATTATGCTCATCACGTTGGGCAAACACCGCCGAGCCCCAATCAATGAGTGATAAATGGTCGTTTTCAATGTCATACACTAAATTTGATGGCTTAATATCGCCATGGACTAAGCATTTACCTGTGCGCAGGTAGTACAATAAATTGGCCAATTGCCGTGCAATGCTGATGATCATGGCTATGGGTAACGTCCCCATTCGGTGACAGATTTTATCGAGATCTTCACCTTTGGCTCGCTCCATGACCATAATGCCTTGCTTGCCGACCCGCTCAAATTTGATGGCGTTAGGGACATTAGGGTGCACTAATTGACTGAGCATGAAGGCTTCTTCTTCAAGTCTATCTTGCACGCTTCGTGGCAGGGTAATGCGGGAAAACTTAAACACATGGGATTGGCTAATATCATTGATACCCGCAAACACAAAGCCATAGGCACCTTTGCCGATAAACTCGATATCATGATAACCAAGCTTGCTTAGTTGCTGTTTACATAAACGGATCCAGGCTCGATGCTTACGGGCATCTTCAGCCTTGAGCAGGTAAACTGATTGCTCTTCATTGATATAAAAATGCTGTAACTGCGGTGTTTGCAAAATTAACTTCCTATGTACCAAGGTGCCTGTTGAGTGTATTGGTATTGGCTTATCTCATAAACTCATATTTACACATTGCTGGCAAGCTATTGGATTGATTGAGCCGATTTTTTTTCTGTTTTAGCCTTTATAAAGCAAATTAACCTCACCTAGATCTCAAACCGACCTATCGTAAAAATTAGCTGTTGTAAACTTTGACGTGAGTCAAATTGTTTTGTGCGTTAGGTAGGTAGTATTTAAGTAAGTAAAAATATTCGGTTTAATCAAGGAGTGCTTATGCCTACCATTAACAAAGCGGATTTAATTTCACTATTTCCTTTTCCACGGCAACGTATTTTACAGTCGATGGAAGTTACTCACTGTCCACATGCGGTGTTTTATAATGCCAGTGATGAGCAATGTACTACTTGTCATCAGGGCGAAGAGTGCATTTGGATGAATCATAATGATGAACTGGTGGCCCTTGAGAAAAAATCAGTGGAAGATCTGAAACAACAGTTGTTGATTGCGGTGGACTTTATTGACTCGAATTTGAGCCCACATCATTTATCACGTCGTAATTGTCAATGTGATAACTGCAAGTGGCTTAAAAAAGTTCAGCATGTGCTTCAAGGTAAAGCTGAACAAGAGTAGCAGACATTGCCATTACTGTTGCTTTATAGCTTAGGTTTAGTCAATCAAAGTTGTCGTTTGTCGGGTTCAAACTGTGGTTTACGGGTTTAAGCTTTTTAGTGTTGCATCTCACTTTTAGAGTGATTAGAGTTAGACGCATTATTTACTGACTTGAGTTTATCTACATGGAAGCGAGTTTTTGGCATGAGAAGTGGCAGTTACAACAAATCGGTTTTCATCAGCCGCAAGTGAATCCATTTTTAGTAAAGTATTGGTCTACACTTGCCGTCGATAACAGCGCAGAGGTGTTTGTACCTTTATGTGGCAAGTCATTAGACATGTGTTACCTTGCAGAGCAAGGCCATGATGTTGTTGGCTGTGAGCTAAGCCAAACCGCTGTTGAGGACTTTTTTAGCGACAATAATTTGCCTGTGAGCATGACTTCGCAAGCTGAGCATCAATTTTTTTGTGCTGATCAAGTAACCCTTATTCAAGGTGATATTTTTACCCTACCATTAACGGCGACAAAGTCGATTCAGGCTTTTTACGATCGCGCCGCCTTAATTGCTTGGCCAGAGCAAATGCGCCAGCAATATGCACAACAGCTTGCCAAGTTAATTCCGGCTAAAGTTAAAGGGTTATTGATTACCTTAGATTACCCACAAGCCGAGCTTAATGGCCCGCCATTTGCGGTGAGCCCGCAGTGGATTGAACAATACCTGGCGCCATATTTCGAGATTGAATTACTCGAGTGTGCTGATGTATTAGCGGAAAACCCACGCTTTATTAATAAGAATGTTTCTTGGCTAAATGAAGCGGCTTATTTGTTAACCCGCAAATCATCATAAACTTTTCTCTATTGTTTTAGTGAGCTGCAGACAATAAAAAAGCGACCATCAGGTCGCTTTTCAGTTGTAGACTAACTCGTTGTTAGAAGTCGTAACGCATACCTACACTGAAGACATTATCGTCTTTTAGATCAGTCTTAGTATTAACCACTGTGTAATCACCTTCATACATAGCGTAATGAGCAAACACTAAGGTTGATTTAGCAACGCGATAATCAGCACCAATAGTGATATTTTGCACATTGACATCATCAGGCATTACACCGGCAGTATCTTTTGTTAGGTTCTTGTAATAATTGCCAAAACCTGCTTCATCAGCGCCGTATTCTACTTTCAAGTTTACGCCATTTAAGTTGTAAGCTAGGTTAATAAAGTAAGTATTGCCGTCTTGATCTGAATTAGTCACACTTTCTGAGTTTTGGAATAAACCACCAATTTTAAAATCGCCGGCTTTAAATTGTGCTACTGCGCGGTATGCATCAATACCACCAATGGCTTTGTTATAAGCACCAGCAACATAGTAATTGTGTTTTTTAAGGCCTTTGTCACCAAAGGTCACGCTTAAGGCATATTGAGAGTCATCAGAGGCTTGATTATCTTCCATTAAATAAGTGGCATTAATGGTAAACATGTCAGCAATCAGCGGTGAATAGTACCAAAAACCATCGGCACTACGGGTTTGGCCGCCAACTAAACGATCCATATCGGCATTGGTGTTACCAAAAATATCCACACCACCTTCAGCAGCTTTAAATACGGTATCGTTACGGCCGACTAGCACTGAGCCGCCTTCAGTTTTAATTCCTAAGTAGGTGTTACGCGCTTTGAAAACATCACCTTTGCCAGACGTGTTCTCTACCTGAAATTCCATTTGGTATAGCACTTCAACGCCATCAGTAATTTTTTCACTGCCCTTCACACCCAATAGCGAGAAGTTATTTTCAATGTAAGTGCCACTTTCACCTAGGGTTACACCGTTAGTGCCGCCTTGCAGGGTTGCGCCGGTTTCGGAGTTGGTGATAGATAAATCTAAGCGACCGTAAAAATCAGGACCGTCGGCTAGCGCAGCGAACGAAGTGAGGGTTAAAACCGATACAACTGATGCAGATAATAATGTCTTTTTCATCTTTCATACTCCCTTTAGAACATGATGTTCTATCCCCATTTATATGGGATTGTTTTAGTGGTATTTTTCGCAGAACACTCTGCGTAACAAACTTGTTGCAATATTTGCAGGTTTATCGTTAAAAAGTTGTGGCCTAGATCAAGTTTTTTGTTTTGAGGTGAGATTGGTGTGCAAAAGATGTGATAAATGCTGTGTATTTGGGTTTTGGTTAACACTTTTATAGCGTTATACCTATTTAGAGAGGTTCACATCTAATTAAAAATGCGCTAGCCCAGTAATTTATGAGATCTACATCAGGTTTAGGGATTGCTTAAGTGGGAGCTTTGAAGAGTTGTTATTGCAGTTTTTTTAGCTATTAGGTCATTAAAATCAACCTCTAATGACTAAAACAAAAAAAACGGCCTAAATAGACCGTTTTTAATCATCATATCGGTAGATAAATTAACGCTTAAAAACGATGATTAAGCCGTTAATAAGTCGCTGTGATGAGTTAGAAATCGTAGCGTAAACCCACAGTCACGATATCGTCATTTAAGCTTTGGCTAGTTTGGTTTAGTACCATGTCGCCATCATACTTAGTGTAGTGACCATATACTAAGGTACTTGGGCTAACGCGGTAATCTGCACCAACACTGAACTGGTTGATTTCGAAATCGCTCATGTTTTCAAGGTTGTCAGCGCCAACTAAACGACTTGCATATTTACCTAAACCTGAATCATCGTAGCTATAGCCTGCTTTAATTTTCACGTTGCCTAATAAATAAGCTAGGTTTACTGAGTAACTGTCACCTTCTAGATGCGCTAACTCAGCTTTTTGGCTTTCACTGTTTTGGTATAAACCACCTACAATGAAGTTACCAATTTTACCTTGTACAACAGCACGATATGCTTCGATATCGCTGATACCATCTTGGTAAGCGGCTGCAGCATAGAAGTTATGGGTTTTAAATGCTTTATCACCGATGGTGGCACTTAATGCATACATAGAGCTGCTTTGTGAGTCGTGGTTATCATCAACTAGGTAAGTCGCATTTAGCGTTAGCATGTCAGCAATTTTTGGTGAGTAGTAGCTAACACCATCAGCTTCACGGTTTTGACCAGCAAATAATAAATCGATGTCTGAGTTGGTGTTACCGAATAAATCAAATCCACCTTCTGCTGCTTTGAACACAGTGTCGTTACGACCCACTAATGCAGTACCTGCAACTGTTTTAATACCTAAAAAGCTGTTACGAGCAGCAAAAGTATTACCAGAGTTATCAAAGTTAGAAACGCCGAACTCCATTTGATATAAGATTTCTACGTCATCACTGATTTTTTCAGAACCTTTAACACCTAACCATGAAAAGTTATTTTCAAGGACAGTGCCATCTTTTTGGTTTTGAGTTGCAATACCTTCACTAGAGTTAGTGATTGCAAGATCGGCGCGGCCATAAAAATTTGGGCCATCAGCTAGAGCAGTAAAAGAGGTCATTGCAGTGCAAGATAAAATAGCTGCAGTGATCAGGTTTTTTTTCATCATCTTAATCTTCCTTTGGTAAGGGATTGATTTTTATCAGCTATGCTTGCTGATATTGATAGAAAATAACGACTGGGTTATCAACCTTATCGTTATTCATAGTAATTCCTGTTCTGTGGAGGATATTGCCACAAAAAGTTCATACCAAAGTGTGATCTATGTCACTTTAGGTTGGATTTAATTTATATGTATCATTATGATTTACAATGACTTAAATCGTAGTTAACAGTTTTATTGGTGCGGTTAACTGGCTTTCTTTGTTTTTGCTGCATGTTGCGGGTTTAGGTAATAGGTGTTTCAGTGTGTAACTAGGGTTTAACTAAGGTTTAATTGAGGAATACATTCAGATCTGCGTTGATTTCGTATAAAATACCGCCCCCACATTGAGAGTTTAAAGAGCAATACATGTTGTCTGAATCATACTTAAATCGTTTTGGTGGTATAGGTCGACTATACGGTCAAGCGGCATTGGAAAACTTTGCTAATGCACATGTCGTGATCATCGGTATTGGTGGGGTAGGGACTTGGGTCGCTGAATCGCTGGCTCGAAGTGGTATAGGGCAAATAACACTGATTGATTTAGATGACATATGTGTCACTAATACCAATCGTCAATCTCACGCAATTGCATCCACCATCGGCCAGTCCAAAGTTGAAGTAATGGCGCAGCGAATTATTGAAATTAATCCTGAGTGCGTGGTGAATGAAGTCGAAGACTTTATCACTGTCGATAATTTGGCGGAGCATCTGGGTAGTAAAGCCAGTCCGTTAGCGATTGATTATGTGGTTGACTGTATTGATGCCGTCAAACAAAAAGCGGCGTTAATTGCATGGTGTAAAAGAAATAAGCTGAAAATTGTCACCGTAGGTGGCGCGGGAGGTCAAACCGATCCCACTCAAATTCAGTTAACCGATTTAGCTAAAACTTATCAAGACCCATTATTAGCGAAAGTCAGAAACATTTTGCGTAGAGAATATAACTTTTCAAAAAATGTTGCCCGCAGGTTTGCCGTTGACGCAGTGTTTTCAACGCAACAACTGGTATATCCTCAAAATGATGGTAGCGTCTGCAGTACTAAAAATAGCGCCGATGGCAGTATGAGAATGGATTGTGCGTCAGGCTTTGGCGCAGTGACTATGGTTACTGGCACTTTTGGTTTTATTGCTGCAAGTCGAGTATTAGCCAAATTGGCAGCCAAATAATGTATACAGAATGCCAATATTTTTAAGCTTAACGTTTAGCTTATCAATCTCATTTAACCTATAGCTTAGTTTCGATCTTCATGGCGCATTAAACAGCTTATTTGATGCGCCTAACTGCCGTTGTTTGCTCTTCCCTCTAAATAAGTCATTGCGTTAACTGCTTTTATTCATTTCTAATTTTATTGGCATTGAAATTGCTTTACTAAGTCTAGATTCAAAAATCTGACACTGTGGATAGCATGATGATGAAAATGAAATTAAAGGCTGTAAATTTAGTGAATATCAAACGCGTTTTAGTCAGCACTATGCTGTGGTTAGTGATCGCTTGTGCGGTATTATTAGTTGCACCTCAGCACGTGCTTGAGACGCTTTCTTTGTCGGCTCTGGTGTCAGATTATGGCCATTTTATTGGCTTAGGGCTCATTGTTGGTGCCGCTTTTTTCTTAAGCCAATTATTCACCTTTGTGGTTGACGAGTCGATTGGGATTTTAAAAGAAAAACGCGCTGTTGAAACCATAGAAGCCAAAGTTAAGTTACTCGATCCCGCTGAGCGAGCGTTACTGCGAGAGTTCTTTTTACAGGGAGCGACAATTTTGGCGCTACCGCAAAACGAATTGGCAGTTAAAGGTCTAGTGGACAGTAATATTTTAGAGTTAGTGGGTAATGAGCGTCACTATGCGATTCAAGGACCGACTGCTGAGTATAAAATTTCAATGAAAGCGCGTTTGTATTTAAATCGTGAAGTATTGAGATTACCCGCAGGCGAGCCAAGTAAGGAAGAGCTTAATCACCTTATTAAAGCGCGACCACAGTTTGTAAATGGTCTAGTGCAATCTAGAAAGCATGCCGCGTAATCTAAAAATTAGGTTTAATAAACATAAAAATGGGGGCGAAAGCCCCCTAAAGAAACAAATAACAAATAACAAATAACAAATAACAAATAACAAATAACAAAAATTATAGAAGGAGGGTAGTAACTATTCCTTAGGAGCAGATTTCACAATAAACATCCACATCATGTAAGACATGATCCCCATGGTGCAGAAGATAACAATCATTGACAGCAATCCGATTGCGTTACCAAACATTAAATCTAACCAAAAAGCCATAATCATTATCCTTTCATTGTAAAACTAGCTTTAACATACTATTTTCATTTTTTAACATTTATGATCTTGATCAATAAAGTCAGTGCTTTTTAATGGGGAAGATTTATTAATGTCGATTAGCGCAAATTTACTCTACTTGAATGAGATTTAAGCTATTGAGATTGATTTGATCATTTTGCTTATGAAAGGGCTTGCCATTGTCATTGGCCTAGGTATAATTCCGTCACTCAATTGAGCCAAGCTTGATTGACTACAATATGATGCCAGCGTGATGAAATTGGTATACATGGGGGATTCAAAATCCCCTGTCGAAAGACGTGTCGGTTCGAGTCCGACCGCTGGTACCATCTCCTCTTTGAGGATAAAACCGACGTAAGTCGGTTTTTTTGTGCTTGAAATTTACCAAGCCAGGTTTAATTTCCTAATAGTAATTGTGTTGATTTCGTTCATTTCGTTCATTTCGTTCATTGCGTTCATTGCTTTGTTGTATGAGACACAATTACCCGCTAAAGCGCTAGCTTCGAAAGCTAAATATCATAGTGTTGTAGCCCATAGCTCCATTTTTTTAACGCGGCCTCCAACTCTTTAAGTTTATAAGGTTTGTGTAAAATGTCATTCATGCCTGATTCAACGCACTCAGCGACTTCAGTGGATGTTGTGCCAGCCGTTAGTGCAATTATCGGTTTAGTATAACCCTGTTTACGTAAGTACTTTGTTGTTTGAAATCCATCTAAAATGGGCATACGGCAATCCATTAAAATGATATCAAATTCATTATTTTTTAAGACTTCAAGGGCTAGTTCTCCATTATCAGCGAACTGATAGTTAATGCTAAATTTATCTAGCATCATCCCTAAAATAACTTGATTGGTCTTGATGTCTTCTACGGCTAAAATGCGTAGATGATTGATACTGTGAGTATTCCTGTTTACCTCAATAACACTTTGGTTATTTTCTACGGCAAGTTCAAGGGGCAGCTTAACGGTAAACTCTGTCCCTTTATCAAGGGTACTGACGAAGCTGACCTCACCATTCATCAATTCAATCAACTGCTTACAAATGGATAGCCCTAAACCTGTTCCTTCAAACTTTCTTTGGCTAGAGTTATCGACTTGGGTGAAGGGCTCAAATAAGCTTGCTTGCTTATTTTGGGGGATGCCGCAGCCTGTGTCAGAGATAATAAAAATCAATGACGTGTCTTGCCATGATGTGTGTAGATGAATCGATCCTTGATTGGTAAATTTAACTGAATTGCCGATTAGGTTAATTAGGATTTGTTTAATCCTGTCTGCATCCCCAAGCAGGGTGGTAGGTATTGATTGGTCATTTTCGCAACTGAATGTCAGTCCCTTGGCTTTGATTTTCTCAGTAAAAATTTGTTCTATGGTATCAATTAGGGTTTGCGGGCTGAAAGTGGCTAATTTCAACTCAAGCATACCAGCGTTCATTTTGCTGATATCAAGTAAGTCATTAATAATAACTCGAAGCATTTCTCCCGCTTGATGTACGCTCATGAGTAATTTTTTTTGGTAGCTGGTAATGGAGGTGTCCTCCATGAGCTCCGCTGCCCCAAGTAAGCCATTTAAGGGGGTTCTTAATTCATGGTTAATCATTGCCACAAAGTCACGGGTCGACTTTTCAGAGTGTTCCGCTCTTATTTTTTCCTTAATGGTTTTGTTAAGTAATAATTGGCGCTGAAAAGAGGCACTTATCATATCGGCAATTAAACAGTACTGTTTTTCAATCACGCGATGCCAGCTTTCTTGAGGGCTGGTACGGAAAATAAAATGTAATCGGCCCACTTTTTTAGGTCCAAATTGCAGATATACTACTAGCTCGGTTTTATCTTGATTCCATTGGAAGTTATTTTTCGGGGTTGGAAACTCATCAAAGGTGGTTGCTTCACCGGATTGTAAGTGTTCATTTTCTAATATATCCAAGCTGGAAGACAGCCGGATTGCTTTAATACTGGCAGTATCCATCAGATCTTCAAGTAATTGTTGGATCACCTGCTCACTGGGAGGGACTTGTAATAACTGCGAGTTATAATGTGACAGGGTGGATTCTAATTTATTGATGAAGATCAGCAGTTGTTCATCTTGTTCAGCTTGTTTTTTTGCAACAACTAAAGAGTCTTCCACAAGTAATTTTGCGAAATACAGTTCGGTACTTTTTTCTTCCAATAGCGATTCAGCTGCTTTGCGAATTTTAGTTTCTCGTTGAATCTTTTTCTTAAGCAGTTCTATTGTTTTTTCACTATCCATTTATAAAGCCTAAACTTTGGTCAATGTAAAGCGAACCTGAGAACCGTCCGCTTGAATCGGTTTCATTTGGATATCAATTTTTTCATTATAATATTCAGCGCAGCCTTCAATGAGGCCAAAACAAACATGAGAAAAACAACGGGCAGAAATATAATCTAACACCATGTCATATTCACTGCTTGAAATAAGGTCAAACTTGGGTGGCTTTGCATCGCCGTAAAGCTTTTTAACTTCAAGATGAATATATTCTTCGACTTGGGTAATAAATTGAAAAGTCGAGCTCGAGTTAATTTTAAGCTCTGGCATACTGTCTAGTAAATTAGTGAATACTGATTTACCATATACAGCCTGTAATTCTTCAATACTGATACCTGTTATTTTACTCAAAGAGATAATCAGTTTTACTAAATCCTTATGATCGTAGGTGCCAGCGGAGGTATACACTCCTTCATCTGCATTTTCATCAAGTATTTCTTGGCATACTTCTAAACCAAATGTGCTTTCAACAAGTTCTAAAAACTCAGAAAAAATAATACCCTTCATAATCATCCTTAATTAATGTCTTTGTATTGAGTATAGGCATAAAATGACATTACTCTGCAGTTAATCGCAGTTTTTTTAGATAAACAGGAATGTTGTAAAACTATTCTGATACTCGGGCGAACTGATTTCGTCAGCGATGAAACTTAGCAAGGTTAGTTATTATTGGGGTGATTGCTCAGACAAGCTCTGAGTCTTTAATCCTTTCAATCGTGACCTATGTGGAATGGATGCGATCGCGTAAATAAAGTTGAATAATAGTGTTCTTATTTTCAGCTAATGAAAAAGGATGCCAAGGCATCCTTATTTGTTTCATCGGCTATAGAGACTTTAAATTGGCGTTAAGCTTAGAACTTATAATCAATAGCCAAATACACTTGCTGTGTATCATTTAATGAGTAGCTGGCACTATTCGCCCCATTAGATGCGTTTACATCATAATCTTGTTTTAAATAGCGGTAACCCACTTCAGTAGACCAGCTGTTATTAATGTTATACATCAAACCTGTTTGACCGCCCCATACAAAGGTATTTTTAGAGTCAAAGCCACTGTCTTTAATCCCGTTATGCGTCATACCTGCAGTTGCACCAACAAACCAGTTCATTTTATTACTGTCACCTAAGCCAACAAGGTAATCATATGATAATAAAAAGGTTTGTTGTCTTGCTATATCATCAGAGTTATAGCCGTAGGTGGCGTATATACGGTTGTTATCATTGAGGTAGTTACCCACTCTAAATTGGTAGCTTATATCTTCTTCTATATTTCTCTGATTACTTTCTGCACTAGATTTCATTTTATAGGTATCTTGCTGATAACCTGCTGCGCCACCCACAAACCAATCTGATGCCATAGCAGGAACTGACATTACCGATGAGATTAAACCCGCTAGAACAAGATGTTTAATTTTCATTTTTTACTCCAAGTGTAAATCATAACTATAAATAATTTGTCACAGTGTTTTGCTGTTGAGGTCATCATAGTGCGAACTAGCTGAATCATTACTGAATGAAATCGTTGCTATTTTCATATCGCTTAGAAGAGTTATGTATTTTTTACCTGGGTAGAACTGGTTTTATCACTGGTTTTTTGCTGGCAATGTTTTGGCTTAAATAGGCTCTGGGAAACAGCAATCGAATTAATTTTTGAATCGAGGTGCCATATCACATATGACTTAATTATTGGTAGATCACAAATATGAAAGATAGTTATGGGATTGTATGCGCTTTGTCACTTTATTGTTTTTTAGCCCACTTTTGAGGATGATTTTTCATGTATAACCTTGTATGTGGCTAAGTAAGAAAGATAACTAAAATTTAAGCTATAAATTCAGATAATTGAAACATATTTTGAAATTGTATCGATATGATTTTGTCGATAATTAACGCTGTTGTTGAGTTAGCTAATGGCTTAGTTGTCCCAAGTCAGGTTCGAAAACGATAGGGTTTTGCTAAGGAGATTGGCTAATGTTTTATGTTCACATGTTGTTATTGCTTGCAGTGATCTTTGTGGGGATCCGTCATGGCGGGGTCGCATTTGGGTTATTAGGAGGCTTAGGGGTTTCCGTATTAGCGTTTGCTTTCGGAGTCGCCCCCGGTTCACCGCCTGTCAGCGTGATGTTAATTATTTTAGCGGTTGTCGCGGCATCAGCGACGTTAGAAGCAACTGGTGGCCTGAAATTATTGGTTAAGTATGCTGAAAAACTATTAAGAAAACACCCCAATCAAATTACCTTTTTAGGGCCATTATGTACTTATTCATTAACTGTGTTAGTGGGTACGGGTCATTCGGTTTATCCATTATTACCGGTTATTTATGACGTGGCCTATAAAAAAGGTATCCGCCCTGAGCGTCCTTTAGCAATGGCTACCGTGGCATCACAAATGGGCATTACAGCCAGCCCAATTGCCGCAGCCGCCGCAGTGGTTATGGCAACGGCAATGGATAATCATCTTGATATTAGCTTAATCAATGTTTTATCTGTCACTATCCCGGCGACTTTAGTGGGCGTATTAGCAGGTTGTGCTTGGAGCTTAAATCGCGGTAAAGATCTTGATAAAGATGAAGACTTTCAAGCGCGTTTAAAAGATGACGAGTTTAAAAACAACTTAATTGACCCAGAAATTGAAACGGATGATCAAGCCCATACCGATACCATAGCGAAAAGAGGCTTAATGCTGTTTTTAGGCGGTATTTTATCTGTGATCATGTTGGCAATGTTCAGCAAAGAATTACTGCCTGAAGGCGTAAAAATGTCGGTAGCCATTCAGTTTATGATGCTATCCGTTGGCGCCATTATTTTACTGGCAACAAAAGTCTCGCCGCAAAAAATCGTTAGCAGCAATGTGTTTACAGCCGGTATGACGGCGGTGGTGATTATCTTTGGTATCGCATGGTTAAGTGACACCATTATTGGCCACCATAAGAGTTACTTAGTGAGCTCATTGAGTGATTTAGTTAGTGCTTACCCTTGGTCGTTTGCCATTGCGATGTTTATGGCATCAATATTCTTAAAAAGTCAGGCAGCCGTGCTAACCATTATGTTTCCGCTGGGCTTTGCATTAGGCATTCCTGCCCCTGTGCTGATTGGGGTTATTCCAGCCTGTTATGCTTATTTCTTTTTCCCGTTTTATCCAAGTGATTTAGCGGCAATCAGTTTTGACCGCTCTGGTACCACTAATATTGGTAAGTACGTCCTAAATCACAGCTTTATTGTGCCTGGATTTATTGGGGTGAGTACCGCAACAGTATTAGGCTACTTCCTATCAACAGTGGTGATAAACCATTAGTCTATCGCCAGATTAACTGACAAAAATGCCCAGCAATTGCTGGGCATTTTTGTATCGACAATTCAGTGCTTAAGGCTTAACACCGCGAACGATAGGATTTTGCAGGCTTATCAAGGTTTCTGTCGATTGAATTTCATCGATTGATTGAATGCGGTTAATTAACACGTGCTGTAAGCCATCGATTGATTGGCACATCACTTTGACAAAAACACTGTAATTACCCGTGGTGTAATAGGCTTCTACCACTTCTTCAAGGGCATTGAGTTTGGAGATCGCGGCAGGGTAATCGCCGGCACTTTTTAAGTTAATCCCAATAAAACAGCAAACGTCATAACCTAGAGCTTTGGGGTCTACTGTAATGCGCGCGCCAGTGATAATGCCGGCTTGCTTCATTTTTTCCACTCGTACATGAATGGTGCCGGCACTTACTGCAAAACGCTTTGCCAGCTCTGCAAATGGGGTTCTGGCCTCTTGCATTAATGCTTCTAGGATTTGGTTATCTAGCTGGTCACGCTGAAATGGAGTTTCCATAGTAAAATGCCTAATTAAATTATAATTAGACATTAATTTACGGATAAATGTGATAATTGGCTATCAAAAAGTTCTCATGATTAGTTTTTTACTAAGCACTTATCGTCAATTGTGACTGATATTATTGTGTATCTAAGGGCGTTATAAACGGCACTTCAGCATTAAAGGTTAATGGCGTTTGATGGTAAGGATGCTTTATGGTTAATTCAGCAGCGTGCAATAACAGCCTGTTTGATAGACTTTTGGCCCAAGGATCAGCATAAAAGCCATCACCTAAAATTGGGTGGCCAATTGCCATCATATGTACTCTAAGTTGATGGGACCGCCCTGTAATAGGCGTTAGCTTAACCAGTGTTGATTTTTTCCCATAGCTTACCACTTCAACATGGGTTAAAGACGGTTTCCCCACAAGGTGGTCGACTTTCTGTTTTGGTCTATTAGGCCAGTCACAAATTAAGGGATAATCAACTTGCTTAACGGCCGGAGTGACATGGCCTGCGACTCTGGCATAGTATGTTTTGGCGGTTTCACGATCGCGAAATTGCCGTTTCAGTTCACGCTCAGCGTTACGCCTTAACGCCACTACAATGACCCCTGAGGTAGCCATATCAAGTCGATGGACAATGTGTGAATTAGGAAAGCGTTCAAGCACTCGGCTATAGATGCTGTCATGATATTGGGCTTGGCGGCCAGGAATAGACAGCAATCCAGATGGCTTATTCAAAACGATAATATCTTTATCTTCATGAATAATATCTAACCAAGGATCGGTTGGGGGAGTATAGATAAAGTCTGCCATGTGTTGCGCCTAGCCTTAATAGAGAATGCGCGGCAAAGATACCTATCCCTTGGCGTGAGTGCAAGTCATCTGAGCCTATTTAAGAGGGTTATAGCTTTTATACAAAACTTGAACTAATGGTTTATTAAAAAGCTTTTATGAAAATGCATTGCCGTTAACGTGCATGATGGTGAATGTCCACACCACAAAGGCTAGCGGAATATGGACTAAGGCATAAAAACCTTGATCTAAGCGCGATAACCCTTGCGCGTTCCAAATTAAAAACACATGACTGAACACCACTAGCGGAAATAACGCCATTAAAGGGTAGAGTGCAAATGGGCTCGCATCAGCAAAAATACTGTGGCTGAGTAAAGCCCAAAAAACCATAAAACTTGTGGTTAAAGGCGGTGTTGCTAATCGATATTGTTCTGGGTAAGGGAACATTTGTTAACCTTAAGTTTGACATGCTGTAACCCTAGGTTAACCTTTTATTTCCTTTTTGCCATGTATTACTTTTCTATGAACCACTGAATAATGTCTTAAACCCGCAGGGCCATGGGATACGATGACAGATAATAGGATGATAAAAATAGTAATTTCAGGTTTCCAGTTGGCCATAGGGATAAACAGCAGTAATAGCAGTACTTTAAAAATAGTCAGTACTCCTTTTAGCTGGATAAGCCAGCGCCAATCTCTGATGACTTCCCATGACAATAATGCAAGTCCACTGACCATGGCTAAGATCCAGTAATTGAGCCAAAGTGGTTGCTCTAAGCCAAGAAGAATGCCACCGCCAGCGCCGACTACACCGACAATATGTAATGCTCTCAGGCTGGTTTTTCCTAGACGTTGAATCCAAAACTGAACTTCTGAAACTGCTTGCTGCTGCTTTTTTGACATGTCTATACACATATTCCTGTGAGTAATGTCTCAGCTTAACAAGAAGATCTAAAATGTTCAGCGATCTGTAGCAAAAACTCAATTATTGTTATGCTTTAACCAAACGCTCAATTGCACTGACATAGGTAAAGTCGGGCAATCCATTTTTAATGAGCCAAATAAACAACACAGGAGTTAAGGATGAGAATCGGGTTCTTTAGTGCTAAGCACTACGATATTCAGCATTTTGATGCCATGAATACAGGCTTTAACGCAGAGATTGAATATTTCGATTATCGACTTTGTATGCAAACAGTAAAACTGGCTGATGGTTTTGAAGTGGTTTGTGCTTTTGTCAATGACTCCCTATGTGAAGAGGTATTGGTTGAGCTTGCCAATGGCGGTACTAAGATTATCGCCATGCGCTGTGCAGGCTTTAATAATGTTGATTTAGATGCCGCTAAGCGCTTAGGTATCACAGTGGTTAATGTGCCTGCCTATTCGCCAGAGTCTGTGGCTGAACATACCATTGCCTTAATGTTAACCCTAAACCGTAAAATTCATAAAGCTTACCAACGTACTAGAGACGCGAACTTTGCCTTAACTGGCCTGGTGGGCTTTAATATGCAAGGTAAGACCGTTGGAGTGATTGGCACCGGTAAAATTGGTCTTGCTACCATCAAAATATTGCAAGGCTTTGGCTGTAAAGTGGTGGCTTACGATCCGTACCCTAATCCTGCAGTTGAGGCATTAGGCGTTGAGTATATTGACTTAGAAGCACTCTATCCTCAATGTGATGTAATTAGTTTACATTGTCCATTAACACCTGAAAATCATCACCTGTTATCTGCTAAGACATTTGAAAAAATGAAGCCTGGGGTGATGGTGGTTAATACCAGTCGTGGTGGCTTGCTCAATGCCATTGATGCCATGGAAGCGTTAAAAACCGGTAAAATTGGTTCATTGGCGTTAGATGTTTATGAAAATGAAAAAGAGCTGTTTTTCCAAGATAACTCTAATGAAATTATTCAAGATGATGTCTTTAGAAGGCTTTCTGCTTGCCATAATGTTATTTTTACCGGACATCAGGCGTTCTTAACCGTTGAAGCGCTTAATGCGATTGCCCAAACGACCTTGCAAAATGTCACCGACTTGCTTGATGGTCAGCGCTGCGTAAATGAACTCACCAACTAGTGCCGTTGTCGCTCGAGTTTGTAAAGGATTGAGAAAAATCGACTTAACCCAAGCTTAGGTTACTTAACAAGGAATCAGCAATATGATCATTACCAAAGAAGTCCACGATATTGAAACCCCAACAGGTGATATGCGGACTTATGTATATCGCCCAGATGCCCCTGGGCAATTTGCCAGTATCATATTCTACTCTGAGATTTTTCAACAAACTGCGCCTATTGCCAGAAGTGCAGCCATCTTAGCCGGACATGGTTTTGTGGTGTTAGTGCCAGAAGTGTTTCATGAACTGAATCCGCTAGGCACTGTGCTTGAGTATGACGATGTGGGTAAAGATAAGGGCAATGCTGATAAATTTGCTAAGCCCTTAGAGCAACATGATAGCGACACTCAAGCGATTATCGACTTTGCCCGTAGCCAAGCATATTGCAGCTGTAAAGTGGGCGCGATGGGCGTGTGCATAGGTGGCCATTTGGCTTTTCGTGCAGCGTTAAACCCCGATATCAGCGGTGCTTTTTGCTTATATCCCACAGATATCCATTCAAATACCTTGCCCTGTGAGCCAGAGAACGATTCATTAACTCGCTGTGGTGATATTAATTGTGAGCTGGTATTAGTCTTTGGCAAGCAAGATCCTCATGTATCTAAAGCAGGCCGAAAAGCCATTTATCAAAAGTTAGAGCAGCTTGATACCAACTTTAGCTGGTTAGAGGTGAATGCTCAGCATGCCTTTATGCGTGATGAAGGCGAGCGTTATGATGCGGCATTAGCACTGCAAATGTATTTGCAAGCGGTGAGCTTTTTTCAGCGCACCTTAAAGTAAAACCTTGTTAGGATCAGTAAAAAAATAAGCCCTGAGTGATACTCAGGGCTTATTAATTCACGACATAATCGCAAATGAATTATGGCTTAAGCCGCTTGTTGATATTGCGCTAATTCAGCAAGGCTTACTTGAGCCACTAGCATGTCATCAAGATAAAAATCGATATGCTCTTCGCCTTTACTGCCAATCAACTCTTGCTTAGAGCCATCTTCATAAGCCAAGGTCATCACCAGAGTGCGCTCATCCTGTTGACTAATTTGTGCACTTGATAGTTTAACTGGCGCCGTTTTAAAGTCGTCGCTAACGTGCTTATTCATTTTAAAAATAGCATCAGTTGGTAAATCAACTACCGCTTCTTTATCTGTTAATGGGTTAGTCCCGGTCCAGAACTCAATGCTGTTAAATACAAAAAGATCAGCTGTAGCTGCTAAACCATAAACTGGCGACAATAATGCGAATAAACCCGCACGACCATAACGGTTGTCGACAGTATCTAAATTTAACTTAGTGACCATTTGGCTTGTGGCCATTTGTCCCATACAGCCAGATAGTTGGCTACAAGTTACGATCATTGCAGCAGTTGCTAAAAACTTCTTTTTCATTTCATCAATCTCTTATTTTTTTATCAGCTGCGGATTATAGGCATTTCTCCCTTGGAGTATGTGATGGCTGTCACGTCAGTGTGTTGGGTTATTTATGGCTAAGTATCTGAAATGTTGAACTAGTTTGTTTACTGTGTGCAGGTTGGCTAACTGTTGCTATTGCTTGGTTGTTTTTAACGATTGGTGAGCTAAATGTTGGGGTTTTAGGGGCAATAAAAACTGCTTAAAAGATCTATTTATGCGGTATAATTTCGCCGAATATCCTGCCTATAAACCATGAGAACTCCATGTCAGAGTACCAGCTGTTACACCATGTCAGTGACGATATCGGCCCCATCTATGTATTAGATGATGGCGATTTTCGCGTGTTATCTTTTGGTGACAATGACGAGCAGAGTAAAATACTGAAAGCGGCGCCCCATATCCCTCAGCATACCTATGTTCAGGCCATGCTAGCGGTACTGCTATTTAGCAAACCTAAAAGTGCCATCATATTTGGCCTTGGTGGCGGCGGGCTGGTGCATGCACTTAGACGTTTTGATGCTGGGATTAAGCTGACTGCAGTTGAGTTGCGCGCTGATGTGATTGAGATTGCTAAACGCTATTTTCAATTGCCTATTGGCAAAAAGCTTAAAATTGAACTTGATGATGGCGGCACATTTTTAGCCAGAGCTGAACACAAAAAAGTGGATATTATTTTTGCTGATATGTATATCGAGCAAGGGGTTGATGAAAAGCAATTAACCAGCGAGTTCATTGGCACTTGTCATAAAGGCCTTAAAGCGGAAGGTTTTTTAGTGCTTAACTGCTGGAAAGAGCACAGTAAAAGTGAGCTGCTAAAGCAAGTGTTATCAGCGCACTTTGCCAATGTTTATGCCACTTTAACAGGAGGGGGAAATTGGGTGGTTTACGCCAGTAAGCAGCCACATTCTTTTAGCTCAGCTTATAACAAACAGCAGTTGCAGCAATTATCGCAACAGCTTGATTACCCAGTAGGGCGTTCACTGACACGTTTCACTCAATGGGAATAGCTGTTAGCAAATGATAGTGGCACTTGCGGTGCTAGTACTAATAACTAACTAACAAGCAACCGATTAATGACAGCCTTTGCCTCAACAGCCTGGCTATCCAACAAGACGTTCACTGACACGTTTCACTCAATGGGAATAGCTGTTAGCAAATGATAGTGGCACTTGCGGTGCTAGTACTAATAACTAACGAACGAACAAGCAACCGATTAATGACAGCCTTTGCCTCAACAGTTTGGCTATCCTGCTAATTGTTTATTTTTTGCTTTAATTAATAGCCATTGCTCACCTTTACACCAACGAATGCTCGCTTATCGAGCATTTCGATTGCCAAGGTTTATTTAGTGTTCACTTTCTAAAAAATCGATTAGGGTGATAGTTTTTACCCGTTATATTTAATTCTAACTTGTCGCTATTATCTATTCCATCAAACAGATACAGCTACACACTAAATTAGAATTTACTTTAAATATAACGGAGCACACCCATGACTCAATCAATTATTAATTCAACTATCAAGCCATTTTCTGCAACTGCTTTTCACAATGGTGACTTTGTTTCAGTAACTGAACAAGATTTACTGGGCAAATGGTCAGTAGTATTTTTCTATCCAGCTGATTTTACTTTTGTATGTCCTACTGAATTAGGCGACATGGCAGACCATTACGCTAAGTTACAAGAAATGGGTGTTGAAGTTTACTCAGTATCAACAGATACCCACTTCACTCATAAAGCATGGCACTCAAGTTCAGACACTATCGGTAAAATTAACTACCCAATGATTGGTGACCCAACTGGCGCAATTACTCGCAACTTCGGTGTGATGATTGAAGAAGACGGTTTAGCACTTCGTGGTACGTTCGTAATGAACCCGGAAGGCGAAGTCAAAGTTGCTGAAATTCATGACCTAGGTATTGGCCGTAGCGCAGCTGAATTAGTTCGTAAAATTCAAGCAGCACAATATGTTGCATCACATGACGGCGAAGTATGTCCAGCAGCATGGCAGCCAGGTGAAGACACATTAGCACCATCAATTGACCTAGTAGGTAAAATCTAAACCACTGGCGTTAATTCTCTCCAATAGCTGAGTCGCCTCATCCACGGTTCAGCTAAGTTTCATCACACTCCAATCTGCCTGGTTCTTTGTTAATGCTAAATGGGTTTAGCATTTATGAATTAGGCTTTTTTTTGGCTCAACTTCAATACTAGGAGCACACGTATGTTAGATGCGAATATTAAAAATCAACTGAAGACTTATCTGCAAAACCTTAAACGACCAGTTGAACTTGTCGTGTCAGCAGGCGATAGCCCGAAAGCAAAAGAATTGAGCTCTTTAGCCAATGATATTGTTGGCTTATCAAACCTTGTAAGCCTTAAAGAGCAGCAAGGGATCCGAACCCCATCAATGAGTATCATTAACCCAGAACTTGGTAGCAACATTAGCTTTGCTGGTTTACCTATGGGCCATGAATTTACCTCGTTAGTGTTGGCACTACTGCACTCAGGTGGCCACCCAATTAAATTAACCGATGAGGTTATTGGGCAAATTAAAGATCTGCCCGGTGAGTTTAAGTTTGAAACCTACGTATCACTAAGCTGTCAGACATGTCCTGAAGTGGTACAAGCACTGAATATGATGGCAGCGATTAACCCCAATATTACTAACGTGATGATTGATGGTGCATTATTCCAAGATGAGATTAATGACCGTAATATCATGTCAGTACCGACGGTATATATGAATGGCGAGCCATTTTCTGTTGGCGCCATTAGCGTAGTAGAAATTTTAAATAAGTTAGACGTCAATGCTGTAGCACGACAAGCAGAACAACTAAATAATAAACAAAGCTTTGATGTATTAGTGGTTGGTGGTGGCCCTGCAGGCGCATCTGCTGCCATTTACGCGGCGCGTAAAGGCCTGCGCACTGGCATAGTGGCTGATAAGTTTGGCGGTCAAGTGGCAGAAACTGTCGGCATTGAAAACTTTATCTCAGTGTCAAAAACCGAAGGGCCAAAATTAGTTGCCAATCTTGAAGCTCACGTGAAAGATTACGATGTTGATGTCATGGACAACCAACGGGCGCTATCCCTTAAATCGGGTGAGCGTTTTGAAATCGAACTAGAAAGCGGCGCGATTTTATCAAGTAAGACCATATTGTTAGCAACCGGCGCGCGCTGGCGTGAAATGAACGTCCCTGGTGAGCAAGAATACCGCGGCAGAGGCGTAGCCTATTGCCCACATTGTGATGGGCCGTTATTTAAAGGTAAGCGCGTCGCTGTGATTGGCGGCGGTAATTCTGGTATTGAAGCGGCTATCGATTTAGCGAATATCGTTGAGCACGTTACTGTACTTGAGTTTGATACTAGCCTTCGCGCTGATGAAGTTTTGCAGCGCAAAGCCAACTCAATGGGTAATATCACCATCATCACTGAAGCGATGACCACAGAAGTGCTAGGTGATGGCAAACGCGTTACCGGGCTCACTTATACCGATCGCAGTACTAACGAATCGCATAATGTCGCGCTTGAAGGGATTTTCGTTCAAATTGGTTTAGTGCCAAATACTGAATGGTTAAAAGACACTGTAGAGTTAACTAATCGTGGTGAAATTATTGTTGATGGCAAAGGCCAAACTTCCATACCAGGGGTATTTGCCGCAGGTGATGTCACTAACTCAGCCTATAAACAAATCATTATTGCCATGGGTAGCGGCGCGACTGCCTCACTCGGTGCCTTTGATTATCTGATTAGACACAGTGAAGCTGACATGTCAGCGGCTGAGCAAGTTGAGCTTGAGTCTGAAAAAACTGAGACAGAAGCGGCTTAATTAGTCGCAATGACAGTGTTGTAACGAAAACGAATCACTTTGTTCGTGCTCTTAATCGAAAAGCGCTGATAGAAAAGCGTTTATAAAGTGCTTAACGCATTATTGAATTTTGACAAAAAGCCAGCTTATTTAAATAAGCTGGCTTTTTTTGTGTTTAGCGCTGTTAAAAATAACGCACTGGAATGGTTATTAAAGGGGCTCCTGAATCAGTGAAAAGGGGGGGGAGCTGCTGACTAATAGTGAAATTTTATTTGGTTATATTCATTTTTAACGCCATCGCAAAGGTGGTTTTTTTATCTCTGAATCAGCTTATCCGCCTTAGCCTCGCATAAAACCTAAGTGATATCCCACAACTTCATGCTGGTAAAAACAATATACTGGCCGTTTGCTGCTTTGTTAGGCGAGTAAAGCAGCCTTTATCGGTTATTATTTCACGCTTTGTTATCAGCTAAATTGCTTCATTCAGCGCTTTGATTTAACTTATAGCTCATTAAAATAAATTCCCTAAAATCTTGTTTTTAGCCGTTGCGGAAAGTACGCAAAAGGATGCCAATGCCAAGCTTGATCAGAATAGTGTTAATTAATACTCACCTTCCTGGTGTGGTGGAACTGCAGCTAGATGGACACACCAACATTTGTGGTACCAATGCTTCAGGTAAAACCACACTGCAGCGATTAGTCCCAGTGTTTTATGGTGAGTACCCTAGCCGAGTCGTGCCTTCAACCCGTGATAGTTTTGAGCGTTGGTATCTTCCCCATGATTCAAGTTACATCATCTATGAATATCAAAAGAGTGACGGCCAGCTTTATCAAGCGCTAATGGCATCCGCCGGTGACGGTAAAGGGGTGAATTACCGCTTTATTGCCAAAGGTTTCGAGCTTGATGATTACGTTAAAAACCGTAATGGCGATACCATCATTTGTCATACCATGGCGGAGTTAGGCCGTGAAATGAAGCGCCAGTCGGTGCCGCATACTAACTTGCTGAATACCCGAGAATACCGCGCGATTATTCAACATGATCGCAGTTTATTGTCCACCGGCGGCAATAAAAGCGAGCTACGTAATTACGCCCATCAGTTCTCATTGTGTGATAGCGAATACTCGCTACGTCATATCGAAAAACTGGCCAAAGCGGTGCATTCTAAAGAAGGCAAAATGGAAACCGTTAAGTCGATGGTAGCCGCCATTTTAGAAGAAGATGGTGTTAACCCGCCAACCTCACGCTTAAACCCACAGCGAGTAGAAAGCTGGATCCGTGAAAGTCAGTTAGTCCAAGGCTTTGAGCAAATTCGCCCTGAATTTGAAAAGCTAGAACAAGAGTTTAATCAGTTACTGAGCGCCGAGCTTCGACTAGGCAGTTTAGCTAAAGGCTATCGCGCCGATGAAACCTTTGAAGCACAGCGCCAAGAGCGCAGTGAAAATCAGTCTAAAGAGACCAGTTTACAACTGCGCCTTCTGGACGAAGAATGGAAAGAAGCCCGCGATGAGATCAGCCAAGAATTGTCATTCGCCCAAGGTGATATCCGCAAATATGAAGCTGAGCTTGATGGCATTGAAGATCAATATGAAGGCTTTTTAAATGCCAATATTGAACAAGCTAAAGCCGACTTAGACAGTTTAGATAATTGGCGCAGTGATTTAGAAAACTTATCAGAGCGTCATAAGTTACAAACTGAAAAGCACCAAGACATTGAAGCGGCTTACAGTACCCGCCGTAGTAAAATTGCTGAGCAGTTACACCGAGAGCTTGAGTCACTGCATCAAGAGCAAGATAGCATTCGTGAAACCCGTGATGCCCAGCGTGAATCTGCTAACGATGATTTAACTCAACTCGACAGCTTATGGCGTGAAAAAACCGATGCCGGTAAAGCGCAGTTTGCTGAACAAGAATTTAAACTCAAGCTCAGCCAAGGTGAGCTGAAACATCAAATCGACGGTGTCAGCTACACCGAAGAAGAGAAAATGAGCTTAGCAGTGTTTGATGAGCGCATTAGCCGCGCTGATGAAGAACAAGAAAGCTGTAATCAAAAAGTCGATCGCTTATCAATAGAAGAAAGAAAACTGCGCGCCAAACGCGATCAAGTCTCTGAGGCACTTCGAATCGCCAGTGTGAGAGTGAATGAGCGCTTAGCTGATGTTGATGATGTCAAAGGGGTGTTATTTCCACAATCACACACTCTATTAGAGTTTTTGCGTAAAGAGTCCTCAGGTTGGGAGCAAAGCTTTGGTAAGGTTATTGCCCCTGAACTATTACACCGCACCGATCTCCATCCCCATGTTGCAGACAGTAATGGCGAGGTATTATTTGGTATTGGCTTAGATCTTAAAGCCATTGATGTGCCTGATTATGCTGCCTCAGAGCAAGATTTACGCCTGCGCTTAGCTAAAGCTGAAGAAGCCTTAGCTCAAGCTGAAGAGTTAAAGTCGGAAAACGAAGATCAACTGGTAGCCATTAACGATCAATTAGACACGCTTAATAAAGAGCTGACTTTTGCTCGCACTGCTTATAAAAATAGCCGTGAAGATGTGCGGCGTTTATTTGATGAAAAGCGCAGCTCACAAGAGCAAATCAATCAAGCGTTATCCGAGCGTAAAGCCCATGCCAGCAAGCGTCTGATTCAATTAGAAAACGAGCTCAAGCAGCAGCACAATAAGCACCTAGAGTGGCTTAGTGAGCAAAAAGAGCAAGCCCTTGAAGCCCGCATGGAAAAAAATGCCTATTGGCAAGATGTGGTCGGTGCGCTAGATAATCAGCTAGGGCAAATTAAAGCCAATATCGACACTCGCCGTAGTAATGCTAAGCAAGAGCAAAAAGCCTGTGAATCATGGTACAAAAACGAGCTTAAATCTCGCGGGGTTGATGAAGCGGCTATCGTGGCATTAAAAGGGCAAATTCGGGATCTTGAAACCCAAATCAGTAATGCGGAAAAGCGTCGCAGTGATGTATTGCGTTATGAACATTGGTATCAAAATGCCTGGCTAATTGCCAAGCCGAAATTGCAAACCGATTTATCCAAAGTTAAGCAAGCAGCCCTTGAGTTAGAACAGCAGCTTGCCAATAAAACCACTGACGTTAAGCAGCGTAAACAACACTTTGAAAGCTTGAAAAAAGCCTCGGATGCTGCGCAAGTTGAGGCTTCTGAAAACCTCACCAAGCTGCGGGCTGTGATGCGAAAACTGGCTGAGCTTAAATTGCCGCCAACTAAAGATGAAGCCGCTGGTGGCATTGGTGAGCGCTTAAGACAAGGTGAAGAATTATTACTACAGCGTGATTATTTACTGGGCTCAGTAAAACAATACGTTGAGCATTTTGATTCGGTTATTGCCAGTAAGTCAGGCTCGAGCTTAGCTGAGTTTTGGGAACGTGCCCGAGATGAATCAAGCTTTAGCAATGATAAAGGTATCCGCCTACTGGATTATCGCAAGTTGGTTCCACAACTTGAACAGTTATTGAATGTGATGGTGCCGCAATCCTTGATGGCCATTCGCGAGCAAGGGCGTATTTTTGGTATCGACTTAACCGCTTATTACGATGTATTAGCAGACATCGACAGACGTATCGCCTCCCAAAGCGCGCGTATTACTCGCGAAGTGGGTGAAGAGTTGTTTCTTGATGGGGTATCTGAATCCGCGGTTAAGATTCGTTCTCGCATTAGCGAACTTGAGTTTTGGCCTGAGCTTGAAGTGTTTGTTAAAGCCTTTAAACAGTGGAAAGCAGATGGCTTTAGTGAGCTGCCTGATGAGCATTACACCTCAAGTATGCGCCGCGCCTTAGATATTATTGGTCGCTCGGCGTTAAGTGGCGGCATTGCTAAACTGCTGGAAATTGAGCTGCGCTTAAAAGAAGGCAACAGCGACTTAATTATTCGCACCGATAGACAGCTTAATGAATCTTCAAGTCATGGTATGGCTTATCTGATTTTATGTAAGTTCTTACTGGCCTTTACTCGCCTATTACGGGGTAAAGCCGATGTCACTATTCATTGGCCTATTGATGAGTTGGGCACCTTGCACCACACCAACGTGAAGAAGATATTTGATGCCTGCGTTAATAACAATATCAGCGTATTAGGGGCGTTTCCTAACCCAGAATCTGAAGTGCTGAACTTGTTTGCTAATCGCTACATTATCAATAAGCAAACCCGTAAATTACAAGTGGTGAAACCTAAAGCCAACCCATTGGCTGCACGCTTAAGTCAACATGCCAATAAGGAGGCTATTTAATGTCTGAGGTTACGGCAAGTACCGAAACAACACTGGTTGGCACTGGCATGCTGATTGAGCAACTGCTTCGTGGTGAGTTTATTTGTCGCACCACCAATGAAGATGGCTGGCGCGCCCTGAAAAGCAGTGCCACCTTTGATAAAGTGGAGCAGTATTTAAATCAAATCAACCGCACGATTTCTTCTGCAGCAGAAGGTGATGTGTTCTTTTGCGGCTACCAGCAACTTGGCGAGCAAGAACGTAAAGTGATTTCTAGCCAGTTTAAAGATATTTGCTCGGCGCTTATTCCGCTGGTGGAATGGTTGGTGCTAGTACAAGAAAGTAGCGGCCAAGATGCGCCTTTAAGTGAAGGTGCGCCAATACGCTTAACTGAGCTGCAAGCGCGTATTGAAGATACGCCAGCGTTTATGGAGCAGCTCGCTAAGTTGAGCCAATATCGCTTATTTGGCTCAACCAGTAGCAATGCCGACAACCAAATTAAATTGGTGTTTAAGCGCTTAGTGGAGTTGGGGTATTTGGTAAAACCTAATAGCGAGAAACAAATTTATATTGCCACCGGCAAGCTTGATTATTTGTACGAAGTGATTCGCTTTATTGATGAAACTGAAGGGTTAAGCCTTGAAGCGCAAGCTGAAACGGCTACCCAAAAGGATTTATTATGAGCAATAATTTACATCAAGCGGGGGTTAAGCTACTAAAACAGCTGAGTCGCCATTCTGATGTGGTTATGGATGCCTATCTTGCTGGCTCAGTGAATGAGCAAACCCATGACGCAGCAGTGATTGAGAAACTCAGAAAAAGTGGCATTTTATGGCGCCCAGAGCCCGATGAAGAACTGCGCTTAAAACGCTCGGTACGGGCGTTACTTGAAGAAGCTTTAAGTGATGAGCGTAATCGGCAAATTGATGCCAATGTCGGCTCGGCGTTTAGCACCATTAAAACACTGGCTGATCATTACAAAGAAGCAAGGCACAATATTGATTATGGCGCAGCAGAGGCGTATTTAGCTGACTTAAACGAGCACGTTTACAGCTTTACCGACAGCCTGCGCTACTCCATTCGGGTATTGTGGGGCCGTATTAATAATGAGTTTGGTTATGTTGGTAGTATTAGTGCCAAAATTCGTGAAAATGAATTAGCCCAAAGTCAGGTGTCTGAATTACTCAACGGCTTAGAAATGTTCCAGTTTAGTGAGCTTAGTGATACCGCCGGTGATATTCGCGAGCTAAGACGCTTACTGGTGACCAATCTGCAAGAAACCTTAAGTCAGTGCATTCAAGAAATTAGTGCAGTGCAAGGGCGCTTGCTAGAGCTACTGGGGCGTTTTCGTCAAATTCAGGGGCGTACTCGATTATTAAAAGGCTTTTTACTGCACACAGATTTGCATCCTGATTATCAACCTGATGATCATGTGGCGCATAAGTTTGTGCCGAAATTGTTTAACTGCGCTGAAGCCATCATTAAGCCTGCCAGTGTCGACGTTAATAACGCCAGCCATGAGCTTATCTTGCTCGATACGGTGGCGAGAATTAAAACCATTAGCCGCGACTTATTGCCGGCAAAAGTGCGTGAGCACGATGTGTCCATGACCATGACTGCGGTGGAGGATTTTGATATTCCTGATAATCCACTAAAGCTAGCGGTAGATGAATACTTCTGCGCCGTGATTGATTCAGGAGTTCGTCAATCAGCACTGGAATACTTAGAAGAGCATAAGTTGCACTGGGCATCTGAGAATTGGCTTTATCAAGTGATTGGCGGCTACGAAGGTTTGCCCGATGAGCACAAAGCTTATTTTGAACTTGAGCCCATAGGCCATCCTGATCCTGTTTATAACGGTAACTTTATGATCCATGATGTGGAGTTATGGCTGGCTTAAACTTGATAAGTGAATCATCCCAGAACTGATTTACAAAAAAGCTGTTTGGTGCCAACCAAGCAGCTTTTTTATGTCATTTCATTAGCGCTACAGCCCGAGCTTCAAAGCTGCATTAACCGATAATAGAATAAGCTGTAATGTTGTGGTAATTAAGCGTCTTGTTTGCATTAATGTTATCTTTGTTGAGCACTGGTTAATGCTGCCAGCATGGGATAAATAGAAGCAAATGTTGCGCTTTTATAAAACGCTAGTTATTAGCTTAAATTGTCGTCAGAGTTGTAGTGTTCTCAACTCATTAGTGCTCTTGCGGCAGTGTATAATACTGTTGGTGTTGTGTTTTTTAGTCTTGAATCCTGCTAAAAATATTTATAATTCAACTGTTTTAGTTTAAGTTGTTTTAATTCAACAGTTTGGTGGTAGTTGTAAATGCTGCTGCTCAGTGGCCGCTCAAACTAATTGATCGATAGCATTGAATTAAATTGCTTCTTGTCCCAGTATCCTTGTCGTTAAAAATAATTAAAACAAATTTTCAGTCGAATTAACCTCAGTATTGAGCCTGTGTAAGTCGTTACAACAGCGAAATCAGCGTTAATTTGACTTTTATTAGGAACGTTCGCGATATGACCAAATCATTATCAAGCCGCATTTTTATCGGATTATTCTTTGGACTAATATTGGGCAGTATTGTCCAATTTGCCCTCAATGATGTCAGCTTCTTCTCAGGCACCTTAGTCAATGCTGCCAGCGGTATTGGTACCATGTTCGTTAATATGATCATGATGCTAGTGGTGCCACTGGTATTTGTCAGTATTGTTTGCGGCGTGTGTGAACTGCAAGATTTAAAGAGCTTTGGCCGTTTGGGCGGTAAAACCTTTAGCTTTTATATTATTAATACCTTGGTGGCTATCACAGCGGCATTTTTAGTCGCCATGTTACTGGAGCCAGGTAAAGGCGTTGATATGTCTAGCGATGGCGGCGTGAGCATTACTGCAACTGAGTTACCTAACTTAATGCAGCTGATTGTTAGCATAGTGCCTAATAACCCATTTGCCGCATTTACTTCAGGTAATATGCTGCAAGTTATTTTCATGGCCTTGCTGTTAGGCGGCGTGATTAAATCAATGGGTGAGAGCGTTAGCGGCGCAGTGCAAGGTTTTCAAACAGCCAATAAAATCATGATGCGCTTAATCACTGTGGTAATGAGCCTTGCGCCAATTGGTGTGTTTGCCTTGATGTTTAAATTAGCGGCAACCCTTGAGCCGGCTATTTTTGTCAGCGTGGTTGAATACCTGGTTATCATCTTAGCATTGCTGTTGTTATGGATTTTTGTGGTTTACCCTACAGCAGTGTCGATTTTCACCCCGGTATCAGCCTCGAGCTTTCGTGAAAAAACCAAAGAGCAGATTTTATTCTCGCTTTCTACCGCCAGTTCAAATGCGACCATCCCTGTGACCATGCGTACCTTAACCGATAAGTTAGCTGTTAGCCGCGCTGTCGCTGGATTCGGGGTGCCACTCGGGGCAACGATGAACATGGGCGGAGTGTCAATTTACATTACTATCGCGATTTTCTTTGTGGCCAATGCTTTTGGTATGCCAATTACAGCAGAGCAAATTCCAGCATTGTTATTTAGTGTGTTTTTATTGTCAGTGGGCGCTGGTGGCGTACCCGGCGGCGGCATGGTGATGATTGGTGTGCTTATCTACCAATTAGGTTTACCAGTCGAAGCCTTTGCCATTGTGGCAGCACTTGATCGTATTATTGATATGGTACTGACATCTTGTAACGTAGTGGGTGATACTGCGGTATTAACTATAGTGGATCAAACGGAAAAACCACATCAGCTTAATGCTGAGGCATAAGCTCGCTATTTAATCGTAGCTAAAGCGCAAACATTACATAGCCTGCAATTGCAGGCCATGTTGTTTTTAAAACTTAGTTATCTATTAGCTCAATCATTACTAATCACTAATAGCTAGCAAGATCAAAAAAACCGCCAGCAGGCGGTTTTTTAATAGTAGCTAAAAGCGCAATTAATCAATTGTCGGCTCTTGGCTGTAATCAACATCATGGTAGCTTAAGCAAGTATCCACTTCGTTGGCGCTACCAAGAATAACAGCAACACGTTGATGGATAGCTGTTGGTTCGATATCTAGGATATCACCATAGCCTGTAGATGCTTTACCACCGGCTTGTTCAACCAATAAAGCCATAGGGTTGGCTTCATACATTAAACGCAGCTTGTACGGCTTTTCAGGGTTCTTATTATCGGTTGGGTAAGCAAAGATACCGCCACGACATAATACGCGGTGAACATCACCCACCATTGCAGCAATCCAGCGCATATTGAATGACTTTTCACGGGGCCCAATAGTGCCTAATACTAAGTCAGCAATGTAAGTTTGCATTGGTGCTTCCCAAAAGCGCTGATTGGACATATTGATCGCAAATTCAGCGGTATCTTTACTGATACTCACTTCTGCTGTGGTGAGCAGGAACTCGTTAGTGTCAGGATCTAAGGTATAAAGTTGAGTACCTTGACCTGTGGTGAGCGCCATCATGGTTGATGGGCCGTAAAGCACATAACCTGCGGCAACTTGTTTGCGGCCACTTTGTAAAAAGCTTTGCTCGTTAAACTCGCCTTCGCCAGCAGGTAGCACTGAGAAAATCGTCCCTACCAGTGAGTTGATATCGATATTTGATGAACCGTCTAGAGGATCAAAACAAACTAAGTATTCGCCGTCTTGATTGACTTCAACAACATAATCTTCTTCTTCAGATGCAAGACCGCGAACATTGCCTTCAGCTTTAAGTGCATCTTTGAGCATGTCATTGGTAATCACGTCGAGTTTCTTTTGGGTTTCGCCTTGAACATTTTCTTGTTCAGTAGCGCCCAAAACACCAGCTAATGCACCATGTTGCACTGCTTTACTAATTGCTTTTGAGCAATCGGCAAGGCTAAGTACTAATTGTGAAAGCGAAGCTGATACTGCTTGGTTGGTCAGGGTTTGTGTCAAAGTTTGCATGCTTGTTCCTAAGACAGTAGAGGTTAAGGTCGGTAACCAGTGGTTAATGTTTTATTTTATTATCAAGGATAATACCTCAGATTTGTCCATATTACAGCGTGAAAAAGATGAGCAATATATGACTTGCAGTAGATTTGTTATAAACTCGCTGGTAAATAATGCTTTCAGTTGATTTTTGGTTAAATTAATATTGGCAGCGAAAATAATAATAACGATAAATATAAATTTATGGCTTCCCAAGGATTGATAATGACTAAAAAATGGAAATCGACCGCGGCGTTGATGCTGTCGGCAATTCCGCTAGTGTTTACTGGCGCTCTTATTTCAGATCATGCAATGGCCTCTACCATGAAAATATCCGGCAATACCACTCCACTGACCATAGAAAGAATTCATGCATCACCAGCCTTGGCCGGCGCTAGCCCTCGGGGATTAAAACTGTCTCCCGATGGTAGCCGAGTGACGTATCTTGCTAGCCGTGAAGATAACCAGCATTTTTATGACTTATGGCAAATGGATATCAGCACTGCAAAGCGCAGTATGCTGCTTAATGCCGATAAGCTGGCTGGGGGCGAATTATCTGATGAAGAAAAAGCCCGCCGCGAACGTCAACGTATTTATGGTCAAGGGATCATGGAGTACTTTTGGGCTGATGATGGCCAAGCGTTATTAATTCCAGCTGCAGGCAAGCTGTATTTTTATACCTTGGCGGATCAAAAGGCGCAGTCATTAAATACCGGTGAAGGCTTTGTCACTGATGCGCGTTTGTCCCCTAAAGGCCGTTATGTGTCATTTGTGCGCGAGCAAAATATTTTTGTACTGGAGCTGGCAACAGAAAAGCTAACTCAGCTGACGTTTGATGGTAAAGGGCCGATTAAAAACGGCATGGCAGAGTTTGTCGCCCAAGAAGAAATGGGCCGAATGACAGGTTACTGGTGGTCGCCAGATGAATCAGCTATCGCCTTTACTCGTATTGATGAGTCAGGTGTTGAATTAGTCACCCGTAATGAGATTTATGCTGACGGTATAAAACTGACTGAGCAGCGTTATCCTTATGCGGGTAAAGCCAATGTTGAGATTGAACTTGGCGTGATTGAGCTGGCGAGTAAAGCAGTGCAGTGGATTGATTTAGGTAAAGAGAAGGATATGTATTTACCGCGAGTAAAATGGCTGCCAGATAGCAAGCAGTTATCATTTCAATGGCAAAGCCGCGATCAGCAGGCATTGGACTTACGCATCATTAACCTTGGTTCAAAACCTGGTTCAGACGTTAAAGCTAACACGGTTGTCAAAGAGCGCAGCCAAGCATGGGTAAACCTTAACGATGACTTACATTTCTTAAAGCAACAACAAGCGTTTATTTGGGCCTCAGAGCGTGATGGTTTTAAGCACCTTTATTTATTTGACCTGTCGGGTAAACAAATAAAGCAATTAACCACAGGGCTGTGGGCGGTTGATGATCTTGAGTTTGTGGATGAGCAGGCGGGCTGGGTGTATTTTTCAGGCCGAAAAGACACAGTTGTTGAACGCCATTTATATAGAGTGTCATTAACCAGTGACAAGATTGAAAAACTATCAACTAAAGCCGGGATGCACTCAGCAGTCTTTGCTGATAAAAAACCAATTTATTTAGATTACTTCAATAGTTTAATTCAGCCGCCACAGGTGAGTTTGCACAATGACACTGGCGAGCATTTAATGTGGGTAGAACAAAATGAAATTAACCAAACCCATCCTTTGTATGACGTTGCGGGTTTATGGCAAATACCAGATTTTGGCCAATTAAAGGCTGAAGATGGCCAAAATCTGCAGTACCGATTATTTAAACCCACTGATTTTGATGCCAGCAAAAAATACCCAGTAGTTGTTCGAGTATACGGTGGGCCACATGCGCAATTAGTGGTTAATAGCTGGAGTGAAGCGGATTACTTTACCCAATATCTATTACAACAAGGCTTTGCTGTATTTCAATTAGACAACCGCGGCTCAGCCCATCGTGGTACTAAGTTTGAATACGTTATTTACCAGAGTATGGGTGATGCAGAAGTTAACGATCAAAAAGTGGGCGTAGATTACTTAAGAAGTCTGCCATTTATTGATGGCGATAATATCGCTATTTATGGTCATAGTTATGGCGGCTATATGGCGTTAATGAGCCAGTTTAAAGCCCCTGATTATTTCAAAGCGGCAATTTCAGGTGCGCCCGTGACCGATTGGCGTTTGTATGACACCCATTATACCGAGCGCTATATGGGTCACCCTGCTAAGAATAAACAAGGTTACGATGCCAGCAGCATTACCCCTTATGTGGAAAATTATCAGTCTGGTTTGCTGATGTATCACGGTATGGCTGACGATAATGTGTTGTTTGAAAATAGCACCCGCGTATATAAAGCGCTGCAAGATGAAGGCAAGTTATTTCAAATGATAGACTACCCTGGCTCAAAGCATTCTATGCGCGGTGAAAAGGTGAGGAATCATTTGTATAAATCCTTAGCTGCCTTTTTAGAACGCGAGCTTAAGTAGCGCTGTTTATAGCAAATGGGTAATAGGTAATGGGTTGGCAATAATAGCCCATTAGTTATAGATCACTTGTTATCGTCCATGAGGGATAGTTCATTTTTAATAGCCCATAAAAAAGCCAAGTCACTGACTTGGCTTTTATTTTCATTTGCTACCCAATGAGCTTAATCAAATAAGCACATTAATTGCAGACGAAATTAATCTTCTAAGTTACCACAAAAACGGTAACCTTCACCGTGGATAGTTGCGATGATTTCTGGCGTGTCTGGTAAGCTTTCGAAGTGCTTACGGATACGACGGATAGTCACGTCAACAGTACGGTCATGTGGCTTAAGCTCACGGCCAGTCATTTTCATTAACAAGTCTGCACGAGTTAAGATTTTGCCTGGGTTTTCTACAAAGTGAAGCATCGCACGGAATTCACTGCGAGGTAATTTGTAAGACTCACCTTGTGGGCTAACTAAAGAACGGCTGTTGATTTCTAAGCTCCAACCGTTGAAACGGTAAAACTCAACTGAACCTTTTTCTTCGGTTTCAGCGCCAGCGCTGTTTACACGAGTTAATAGGTTACGAGCACGGATAGTTAATTCACGTGGGTTAAATGGCTTAGTGATGTAGTCATCAGCGCCAATTTCTAAACCAAGGATCTTATCAACTTCGTTATCACGGCCAGTAAGGAAAATAAGGCCAATGTTATTAATTTCACGAAGTTCACGGGCTAATAATAAACCGTTTTTACCAGGAAGGTTGATATCCATAACAACAAGATTAATCTTATTATCCTGCATGGCTTTATGCATTTCTGCGCCATCGTTTGCTTCAGTTACTACATACCCTTCGGCTTCAAAAATACTACGTAGAGTATTACGGGTTACAGCTTCATCTTCAACAATAAGAATGTGTGGGTTTTGCATGTCATTTACCTAAATTAAAAACAATTCGATTCTAGTCATGTTGCACTAGGGCTGTGGCGTTATATAGCTAAGAAAACGCCGATAATTTATAAATTCACGATAGGTGTTTATCTATGTCTGCCCTGAACAAAACACGCTTCATGACTAACTACAATATATAAACCAGTTTAAGGCACTAATATTTATCGCACTTCTATAAAAGAGTTATACGTGACGTAAATTTTGATCATAAAAAATCAATATTCAGATCGTATGCTGAGCTTGAGTAAGCTCACAACCTGTCAAAATATCTGTAAAACCGATGATTCATATAAACTAAGAGATTAAATTGCTGATTAAAGTTCCTTCGCAACCTAATTTTGTCCTACATTTATATTCAGTCTTTTAAAATGTAGAACACATTTTAAAAGCTTGAACACTTTACCAAGATTTAATTTCAGTAAATGTAGTCGCTTGTGTCACAACTTAGCGTTATGTAGCAAAATCTAGCTAGTGTGAGATATTGTACTCGTTTTAGGCATTTGTTAACAAATGAAATGTTAACAAATTTACGGGGAAGATTTGTTACAAAAATGCTTTTTGGTGTAAGCTTATGATTTTTAAGTCAAATATAATTATTGTTCTTGTGACTTACATCACACAGGGTGTTGGTCCAAGTCTTGGTTTGCTACACTGAATTGGTCTTAATTGAGAAAAATAAATGATGAATAATTCAATAGATAACCTTTGGTTTAAGTATCAAGGGACCCAATTTCTACTTACTCAGCGCCTTTCTTACGCTGTCCCCTTCGCCATTGTCACCGCCCATAATCCCTTAGGCAGCCAATTGAATCCGTGTCAAAACCGTTTGTTAGATAGGCGACTTCAACGGAAAATTCAGCAATTTAAAAGCCCCTATCGTTGCTTAATTGGCGCGGCGCCAGACTTATCTCATATGGAAAAAAGTTGGGCAGTCTTTATAGAAAAAGACCAAGCGTTAGCGTTAGGCCGAGAGTTTAAACAGCTCGCTATTTACTATGTTGATAATGGGGTGTTGTCATTACTTGCCTGTGGTGAAGCACCTGACAAGGAAGTGTTAATTGGCGAGTTTGGCCCACGAACGGTTTTAGTTAATGAATTACCTGATTTGCACGATGAATAACATGATCGGCGATTAAGTGACATTTGTATCAGTTATCGAGGATGTTTAATATCAGTAACTCCTTCTATAGGTACTTAGTTAAGTGCCTTTTTTTATTGTTATTTTTATATTTTTATTAGGGCAATGGCTATTTATATACTGTTGAAACTTGATTGTTAATATTGAAGCTTAATTGTGCAGTTTAGTTGAAGGTTTTAACTCAATAACCTCGAATTTACATTGAGGTTATTACTTTTTATTTTTTAATCACTATTGTTTTATATCACTTTTTTGTTTCAAATTATAAATAACAGCTTACATGATACTATTTTGAGCTCAGTGTCTCTATTTACGTATTGTGTTATTTGACGACTTTATGGCATATCCCAATTGACTTGAGTTGTTATTTATTGGTATTTTCATGCTCTTCCTGTGGGAAGAAACAGAAGAGGAGCGTTAGCTAGGTAGTAAGTTCGAGGAAAACCAATTCCTATGACAGCTTATGAGGGAGATTAGCGCCGAGGTACTGGTATGTTTGGTTGGCATTCGGTATCGGTCGTTTAGGTTGAATCCTAGCGATTGTCACCTATTTTTTGGTGGAGAGCTTCTGGTGAAAGATTGCTGTTTCCCTTCTTTAAGGGTGCGTTATCACTGCACCAGGCTCTTCGAACGAAGTAAGTTCGGAGTGTAATCATGTTTTTACGTATTAAATTTCAAGTTGTTCCAATACTGTGTACTCAGTTTATGTCTACTCAGTCCATGTCTACTGAAAGTATGTTTAGTCAAAGTTTGTCTGCTAAAACTTTGTCTACTAAAACTTTGTCTAGTAAAAGTTCGTCTGCGAATGTCGTGGAGGTATCAGCATGAGTTTAGTTGTTGCTAAGTTCGGTGGCACCTCAGTTGCTGATTTTGACGCCATGAACCGCTGTGCGGACATTATTTTAGCCAATGCCAATACCCGCGTCGTTGTTGTTAGTGCTTCTAGCGGTGTCACTAATTTACTGGTTGAGTTAACTCAAGCCAATGTGAACGACCAACGCCGCTTAAGTTTAGTCACTCAAATTGCTAAAATTCAATATGACATTGTTGATAAGCTGGCGCGTCCACAAGATGTAGCTGCTACGATTGATAAGCTATTAAGCAGAATGGCAGTGCTTAGTGATAAGTTAGTGCTCGATAGAAGCAAAGCCATCATTGATGAGCTGTTATCCATGGGTGAGCAATGTTCATCATTATTGTTCTCTGCGGTTATTCGCCAAAAAGGCACGCCATCAAGTTCATTTGATGTGCGCCAAGTATTAAGAACCGATAGCCATTTTGGTAAAGCAGAGCCGCAAATTGAGCAAATTGCGCTCCTAGGCGCTGAGCATTTACAGCCGTTATTGGCTCAGCAAGTGATCGTGACTCAAGGTTTTATTGGCGCTGATGAAGCAGGCAACACCACCACCTTAGGCCGTGGCGGCAGTGATTATTCAGCTGCGTTATTAGCTGAAGCCTTAAAAGCAGATGCGGTAGAGATTTGGACTGATGTGGCCGGAATTTATACCACTGACCCACGTTTAGCGCCTAATGCGAGACCTATCGCTGAAATTAGCTTTAATGAAGCGGCTGAGATGGCTACCTTTGGCGCTAAAGTATTACACCCTGCGACGATTTTACCGGCCGTGCGTCAACAAATTCAGGTGTTTGTTGGTTCCAGTAAAGCACCTGAACAAGGTGGAACTTGGATCCGTCATCAAGTAGAAGATGCCCCGGTTTATCGAGCTGTGGCTCTAAGACGCGATCAAACTTTATTAAACCTGCATAGCTTACAAATGCTCCATGCTCAGGGCTTTTTAGCGCACACCTTTGCCACGCTTGCTAAGCATAAAATTTCAGTTGATTTGATTACCACCTCAGAAGTTAATGTGTCACTAACGCTTGATAAAACCGGTTCTGACTCCAGCGGGCAGGGGTTATTAAGCGAGTCATTACTGCAAGAACTATCACAAAATTGCCGTGTAAGAGTGGAAGATAAATTAGCTTTAGTGGCGATTATTGGTAATCAAATAGCGTCAACAGCAGGTATTTGCAGCCGAGTTTTTGGGGTACTTGAACAGCATAATGTGCGCATGATTTGCCAAGGGGCTAGCCCACATAACTTATGTGTTCTCGTCGCTGAATCTGAAGCCGCAGATGTGGTTAACTCTCTGCACCAAAACTTATTTGAATAATAGCTAACGTGGCAGGTATGACATCAGTGAATTCAATTACAGAACAGGCTAACGATTATTCAGCCACCATGTCTCGGGTTGAAGTGGGAGAGCTTGCCACAGGCCAAGCGTTAACGGCGCCACTGTTTAGCTTTAAAGGCTCAGATGACGCCGCGCCCAGTGTTTATATTCAGGCCAATGTTCATGGGGCTGAAGTGCAGGGTAATGCGGTGATACATCAGCTGATGACTTTACTGCAAGACTACACTGTATTAGGCGATATTCACTGCGTGCCATTAGCCAACCCTTTAGGCATTAATCAAAAAAGTGGCGAGTTTACCTTAGGGCGATTTGATCCTATCACTGGGGTGAATTGGAACCGAGAGTATTATGATCAGTCACTTGATATTGCGAGCTGGTTCACTGAGCATCAACACTTTGCCGACAAGGACTTGTTTAGTGCTTTTAGGCAAACCTTAGTCAATAATTGCCAGCAACGTTTAGCCAACCCTTGGGGTATTAGTACCGGGCATCGCTTAGCGGTGATATTACAACATATGGCCCATGGCGCTGATATCGTGCTTGATTTACATACCGGGCCTAAATCTGCAAAGCACCTTTATTGCCCTGAGTATGATGCAGCCGCAGCCGCGTTTTTCTCGATCCCCTTATCGTTAATTATCCCCAATGAATTTGGCGGCGCCATGGATGAAGCGGTTTTTTGTCCATGGTGGCAATTAACTGAATATGCAGCGTTAAAAGGGCGCATATTCGATGTGCCTGTGGCGGCTTTTACCTTAGAGCTAGCAAGCCAAGAACGTATTGATATGGCAGATGCTAAAAATGATGCCCTAGGTATTTTGGCCTATTTGAGCCATCGGGGAGTGATCAAAGAGCATGTTGCTCCTGCCAGCATGAAACGCTGGGGCTGTTACTTAAAGGATTATAAAAAGTTTCATGCCCCTAAAGCGGGTTTAGTGGAATACTGCGCAGCGGTTGGTGAGCCGTTAGCTGCTGGCGAGCCTTTAGTGACCTTATTAAGGTTAGATCAGTACGGCAGTGATAATGCCGTCACTTCGGTGAGTTTGCCGATAGATTGCGTGCCAGTGCTGCATTTTGCTTCAGCTTCAGTCCATCAAGGCACTGAGCTGTATAAAGTCATGACTAAGGTATTTGAAATTCCATAAGCTAAATAGATAAGTTAATTTCGTTTTTTCAGCAAGTTAAGCCCGTAGCTAGTTCTTACGGGCTTAGTTTTTACGGACTTAGTTCTCTCAGGCTTAGTTCTTGCTAGCTTAGTTCTTGCTAGCTTAGTTGATGTTAAGCACTGCTATTTATTTGACTAGCTTCTTAATATTTCTAATGGCATCGACAGCATTTCATCGCCAGATGCAGCAAAATACCAAATAATAGCAATCAGTAAGCCAACCGTAATGAAGTACCACAAGGTCGAGAAGATTTGCCCATAACGGTCAAGGGGCAATAAATGACTTTGATGACGGCTTTTCCATTCAAATACAATCTCAAGACTGCCAATTAATAATAAGAAGCCCAGTAATGCCAGTCCAAGGCTGTAGCTAATGAATACCCCAGCGGCTGCGCCTGCGATACAGGCGATTAGACCCACCATGCTATTCATCGAAAAGGTGATACTTTTTAAAATATGACCACCATCTAAAGGCAGTATCGGCAATAAATTAAAGAGGTTTAATAGGGCGTTAAAGCTGGCCAGTCCGGCAAAAAAGATATTACCCGTCAGCCAATAAGCCAGCATACAGCCGATGGACATAAACAGGCCAAAAGTCGGCCCCATAATAGAGATCACCACGTTCTGCCAACGGGTATTAATACGCTCGTCACTAACAGCAAGGCCGCCCATAAATGGGATCAAATAAATCCCTTTGGTTTTCATGCCAAAGTGTTTCATTGCTTTGATATGACCATATTCATGGATAACCAAACAGGCAATCAAGGCTAATGCAAACTCAATTGAAAATAGCCAAGAGTAGGCCGCCACACTGGCTGCAGCGAGCATGGCTTTAATCACTTTGGCGCTTTTAAGTAACTTAAAACCTAGAGAGGCTAAGCCAACAAAACTGAATTTTTGTTGTTTAACTGGGGCCACTTCAGGGGTTTGTCGTTCTATGTCCTTGCTGTTACGCTGGCCATCGGCAATGGTGTTATTGTCCACCAAAACCGTATAGTTGATGATAAATGGTTGCCACTGCACATCAGACTCTAAGCGCACTTTCATGACTTGGCGGTTGGTTTGGGTGATGACATCATCATGACTGGGTTCTGCTAGTGAACTCGGTCTAGACAACTCAAATTCGTGGATAGTAAAGCTTTGATTATCAGCAGAAGCCGACTTTTGCGAAACCAGTTGATTATCCCAATAGAGCTGTTGCCAGCCAGCCATGGAGCCCTCTAATCGTAGGCGTTTTCCTAGGCATTCTATGTTTAACAGTTCCATGCTTGATACTCGTATTACGGGATAAAATGTGGAACAGCATTTTGCCTGAGTCGTGAGGCTGACTCAAGAAAATTCAGACTCAAGAAATTCAACCGTTTCAATTCCTTGTCTAATAGTACTGAAAATAAGCTTTGCGCTGCAGCAATGACCATTTAGCTGGGCATGTTGGCGTACATAATGAATGAAAGTCATTAAGTCGATAGCCTGAGTGCTTAATGCTAATTGAGGCAATGCGGCTACGGTTATAGGTTGGCTGGTATCTGTTGCTGAGTTGATGGAAATATCGAAAGTATTGCCTTCACTGTCGAGTAACTTATCGCAGGTACCTGCAATATGAGGAGTTAAGTAGCAAAACTCTAGCCAGTCTCTATCACTAGCTAGATAAATAAGCTCGTCACAGCTTTGCTGCTTGATGACTGCGGGCCAACAAATACTTTGCATGATAAAACCTGAAGGCGGTGACACTGAGTAACCATTGATAAACTCAATGATTTAAGGCCACACTATTGCCGCTTGAAGTATGTACCCGTTACATAGTGCAACTATCGGTTGCCATAATCAAAACTAATTTCATTTTGCTTATTCATGACGAGGCAAGGGCCGTGCTCCCGTTGGGTTGTATTTTTAGACGGGCCAATATTAATTTTAACGTTGGTAAAGATATGCTTTTTGGCCTGAATAAAATGCTTATTATAGTAGCCATCGGCATCTTGCTGTAATTGCTTGAACTGCGCTTCTAACTGCGCACGATTGCTGGCGAGTTGTTTCTTTTCATCCAGCATCATTTTTACTTGCTCTATCATGCCTGCATCGGTTTGCCATTCGCTTTTAGGTGGCAGCTTGCGTAATCTAGCTTCAATATCAAGGCCTGCAATGACAAGCTGTTTGATTTTATCATGGGTAGTTTTGACTTCTGCGCGAATTTGAGCTTGATCCATGGCGCAAAATAATGCGGTTTTAGTGCCTGCTGTAGCGCCAATTGCCACCGCATGAATGCCTTTGCTAGCGCTCGCCTTGCCACCAACCAGATCGCCTCGTCTGCCGCTAGGATCACTCACTGTGATGACACCGTTTGAACATGCGTGACTATGAAGTAATTGCTTGGTCACTAAGATATCATTGTCAGCATTAAGGCTTGAGTATTGCACGAATTGTGCGCAAATTTGTCCTTGGGCATTAATGGTGGTGCTAAGTTGATGCTCTTTAATTTGGCGACCAATGATGCCTTTACTGACAATGATATCGCCTTTGGCATCCAGTGTTGCTGAGTCCACAAACCCCATGACGGTAATATCGCCGCTACTTTTCACTTGCATGCCTTCATGGACATCACCGCTAATTAACACGCTGCCTTCAAAGTTCACATGGCCAAAATTGACATCAACGTCTTTAATTTGTAGTACATCATCCACTTGCATGCCAAGGCGGGTTTCAACTGGCTGACCTGAAACTGTCGCAATTAATAAGTTAGGATCATTGACGGCCAGTTGAGTGCCATTACCTGGCTGCATAATCATGTCTTTGCCGGGGATTTGCGGCAAAACATCATCATTGACGTTATAACCTGCAACACCATCTGTAGCAGGGGTTTTAATCATTAATACATCGTTTGGTTTTACCATGATCATGGCGCCCAAATCGCGCATATCCACCGATCCATCTTCTCGCTCTTGGGGTTGCAATAAGCGCTCGCGGGCTAATGGCACTTGCCTTGCTAGGCTGGCATTGGTGCCATTTTGGGGCTGTTTACCGTGGGCGATCAGCGAGCGACATTGCTCACCTGGCGGTAAGGTGTCTAATTGTTGTAGTAGCGATAGGATGTTGGGTTTGCTTAAGCCCATTTTAACCTTATGGAATTTAAGCGCATTTAAAATGGTTGGCAGTGTTGGGTCTTGGCCGCCATAGGCAGACACCAAGCTCATTGAGGCTGACATTTTATCTTCGCTGATCTCGATGATGACTTTACCATCAAGGCGCTCAGCAATAATAAAAAATAATTCGTGTTTACCGCTATCGACACTGCAGTGACTATTTACTTCAGCGGTCGCCTTAGCAATGTTTTGCTCTAAGGGCCGCAGCATGGCAAATTCAGGCTGATTAAGTAACTGGGTTATATCATCTTCAGTGATGGGGCCGTGACGGCTAGGCGTAACGCGAAGCTCAACTTGAGTTTGATCAACATTAAAAACCGCTAAATCTGATGCTAGCATAAAATCCCTTATTTTTACGTTCTACATTTGAGCTTATTAGGCTGCCCAATAGGTAGAACGATACGCCTTAGATGACGTTTATTATTAGCTAACAAAATGTAGCGTTTTTTAGGGATAAAAACTAGTCAGTAATTGGTTGTTTTATAACTAAATCAAATAATTTGTGAACTCCATAGCCGTGGAGCCATTTTTGTTATTTATTAAATAGATATAATTTATATTTATTGTTTTCTGCAGGTACGTTCACTTGGCCAAATTCAGCGGCTATGGTGTCGGCATACGGCAAGTTTCGGTTAGCGACAATTTGCCACACCCCACCTTTGGCAAGGCTTGATGCACTTGATTTAACAAAGTCTTTGGCAATTTGGGTGGTTGCGGCTAAGCCATCATGAAATGGTGGGTTAGCAATGATGCCATTAAATTGACCGCTAATTTGGTTAAAGCCATCAGAGGGATACACTTTTGCTTGCATGCCATTTGCGGCAAGGGTGAGTTCACAGGCTTTTAAAGCCATGGCATTAATATCAATACACTCAACGGATAAACTTGGGTTTGCTTTTAGTAAGGCCGCGCTAATAACCCCAGCACCACAGCCAAAGTCCAATACGCGTTTTTCTAATGTCGGCAAATGCGATAGCAATAATTCTGTACCTTGATCGAGACGCTTTTCGCTAAACACGCCCACAAGATTACAAATGGTGATCTCCCCTTGAGGGGTTGATAATGAGTATTGGCTGACCCAATTATTAAGGTCAAATACAGGTGCTTGGGCGATTAACTCACTGACAAATAATAAACAATGGCGGGCATTATCGCGCTTACTTGGGGTTGAGAAATACTCAGGTAGTAACTTTGCTAACGATTTAACCCCACCTTTATTTTCGCCTACGACAATTAGGTGTCCGCCCTGCTTTAAATGCTTGGCGGCGAGGTTAAATAAATAAGGCGCTAGGGGCTTAGCTTTTGGGAAATAGATAATAGCGACATCAAAGCGTTTTTCTGCATCGGTAGTTGGCAGCTGATGACCAAAGTGACTGCTTAAGCCTTTTTGTTGTTTTTGCGGCAATAATAAATAATGGTTAAAGTCTAATGCTAAGCTCGTCACAGATGCAGCGCTGTTAAGCAACTCAGCCGCCAAGGTATCAGCTTCATGATTTAGAATTAAAACATCTTGGTTTTCAATGAATTCAGCATTTCTTAAAATGACTTGAGAAGCGTTAGTAAGCACGAGATTAACCTTTGAAAAAATAATCTGTCGATTATAGCAAATACCGGCAATAAAAAGGGTGACAAAATTGTCACCCTTTAAGCTTTCTTCATCAGTAATTAATTACTGATAATAACAGTTTGGCTTTGGGGTAATAAACTCATCATCTTAGTGGCAATATCAGTGTTGTTTTGATGGCCACTGAACAGTCTTTCTCCTGGACCTGCGGCAAAAACCTGCACGTCTAATCCAGTGTGACCCAGTGTGGTCCAGCCGGTATTAGTGCGGGCATCAATGATTGTTAATATAGTGGCAGTAAGCTGCTTTTCACCCTGCATACGGGCGTTACTTAATTGAGTCAATTCTTCTTGGCTGGCGTCAAAGCCAATCAGTTGATTAAACTTAGTTTGCCAGTCATCAGTAGCAATTAACTGCTGAGCAATATTCGTTGGTGAGGCATTGATGGCGTGAATGAGTTGTGGCTGCCACTCATACTCACCATTAGTACCAATAGAAAGTCCGCCGGTGTTGTGATCGGCGGTAACCACCATCAAGGTGTCTTTACGTTGACGAACAAATTGCTCAACCACTTCAATGGCATTGGCAAATTCATCCATTTCGCCCATCACTGAGGCGATATCATTATCATGTCCAGCCCAATCTATCAGGCTGCCTTCAACCAGTAACACAAAGCCTTGGTCGTTTTGAGCTAATAGCTCTAAGGCCTTTTTCGTTAAGCTGCTAAGTTTATGGCCTTGCTTATCATCAATGACCCATGGCAGTTGCACTGGGGCAAATAAACCCAGTACTTTTGGCTCAGTGATACTATCAAGTTGCTCAAACTCGGTAATGTGTTGATAGCCTTTGTCTTTAAATTGCAGCAACAGTTCAGCTGAAAAATACTGTTGGCCGCCGCCTAAAATGACATCAGCATCGGTGTTTAAATATGATTGTGCGATGGCTTTATAGTTTTTGCGGTGCTCATTGTGCGTTAAAAACGCCGCAGGAGTAGCGTGGTTCACCTGACTTGATACCGCGACACCCGTGGATAAGCCTGCCGCTTTGGCAAGTTCCATAATGGTGGTCAGTGGGCGTTTATTTTCATCGACTGAAATCGCGCCATTATAGGTTTTAAATCCTGTGGCTAACGCGGTTGCCGAGGCGGCAGAGTCAGTCACATAACCGCTACTGCGAGCAGGGTAGGTACTTGCCATGCCCACTAACAGCCTATCGAATACGGTTTGCTCGATTTCTTGGGTATTGGGGTTGTCTTTAAAGTAGCGGTAGGCGCTGGTGTAAGCTGGGCCCATGCCATCTCCCACCATGATGACCATGTTTTTAGGTTTAGCTGCTGTAGTTGAAGCTTTGTTAGTGCTTTTTAGTGCTGTAATTGGCGCGACGATTACGGGGTCATCAATTACAACCTGTTCAATTGCTGCTTTTTCCGAAATGGCTTCGGAAGTAACAGCAGCTTCAGCTTGAGTTTGGCTAGCAGTATCAGTATTAATGGCGGCTTCAGCGATAAGTTCATTGGCAACAGTGGTATTAGAAAACCACAGGGTTAAGCTAAGCAGTAAGCCTAGCGTACGTCTTAAATGCATGTGTAGTCCCAAATGTGTTCGACAATATCAGCAGCAATGATCTCCACTGCTGCTATCCTTTTGATTTATGCTTTTTTATTGATACGCGCTTCAATTGAGTCCATCAACATCCCAGTAATATCCACATCAAATGCGGCTTCAATTTCTTTGATACAAGTTGGGCTGGTGACGTTAATTTCAGTTAGCTTGTCGCCAATCACGTCAAGACCAACAAAGATAAGCCCACGCTTTTTAAGCTCAGGTCCGATAGTGTTAGCAATATGCCAATCAGATTCCGATAACGGCTGCGCCACACCACGGCCGCCAGCGGCTAAATTGCCACGGGTTTCGCCTTTTTGTGGAATGCGTGCCAGTGAGAAGGGCACTGGCTGGCCATCGACCACTAAAATGCGCTTATCACCAGAAGTAATATCTGGAATAAAGGCTTGTGCCATGGCGTATTGCTGACCTTCATTGGTTAAGGTTTCAATAATAACGCCTAAGTTAGGATCATCTTTCTTAACGCGGAAAATTGAACTGCCACCCATACCATCAAGTGGTTTTAAAATGATATCGCCTTTGGCTTTATGGAAAGCGCGGATGCGTTGCTCATCTCTGGTGACTATGGTTTCTGGGGTGAATTCTGAGAACCACGCAGTAAACAGCTTTTCATTGGCATCACGTAAACTTTGTGGCTTATTAACGATCAGTGTACCTTGCTCTTCAGCGCGCTCAAGCATATAAGTTGCATAGATAAACTCAGTATCAAATGGTGGGTCTTTACGCATTAAGATGACATCAAGGTCAGCCAGTGGCGTATCAATACTGTCGCCTAATTCAAACCATTTTTCAGAATTTGCTGCAACAGTCAATGAACGCATGGTGGCAGTAGCCTCGCCATTAACCATAGCAAGATCATTCATTTCCATATAAAACAACTGATAACCGCGAGCTTGCGCTGCCATTAACATGGCGAAACTAGAATCTTTTTTAATGTTAATCTCACTAATTGGATCCATTACTATGCCGAGCTTAATCATACTTTTATCCTTATATTCTCAATGCATGCATCATTGATTAACCAATATCACCAAACCTAAGTTGCAAGGCGGTGATAGCCGTTAGCGAAGCGGTTTCTGTTCGTAATACTCTTGGACCGAGCAATACATCGGTAAATTGTTGGGTTTCTGTCATGGCGATCTCTTCTTCTGATAAACCGCCTTCAGGACCAATTAGCAAACGAACTTTATGGCTATCTTTACTCTCATCCAATGACAGACCATTAATACCATGTGCCGCTCTTGGGTGTAGGTTCAACTTTAGCGCATCGGTTTGCTCAGCGCACCACTGACTTAAGGTCATGGCTGGGCGCACAACAGGGACCACACTTCGCCCTGATTGCTCGCAAGCACTAATGACAATTTTTTGCCATTGAGCGATTTTTTTATCGAGCCGTTCGCCATTAAGTTTGACTCCACAGCGATCTGAAAATAGCGGGGTTATGGTGCTGACACCCAATTCAACAGACTTTTGAATAGTAAAGTCCATGCGGTCACCACGAGAAATAACCTGGCCTAAATGTAAATCTAACGGTGACTCTGAATCATTTGCCGTTTTTGTAATGATTTCCACAGTGACATTCTTTTTATTGGCGCTGATGATATTGGCTAAATAGTCATAACCATCACCGCTGAATAAACTGATTTGCTCACCTTGTGTCATACGCAGCACTCGGCCAATGTGGGCTGCACCGTCTTCATCAAGCTTTACTTGTTGGTTGAGCGCTAGCTCATTGACGGGCTGATAAATTCTTGGAACTCGCATAAATAACAATCCTTAATCAATGAGGCTGAGGGTTTGGCATTGTTTTAAGACAATTTTATTATGGTTACCCTGTTTTTCTGCAATTAAACGATCCCGCAGGCATTCTGTTTCGTTGACAGGGTAATAGCTGTTCCAAACTTCAAACAAGCGTTGTTGGCTAGATGAAATCGACAACCCATAAGTGTCTTGCATGTAAAAATAGGTTCTGGCAATAGCGCCGCGGCTTTGCTCAGGTGGTTGCACCTTTCGGCCCTTAAAGTCGACTACCATATCACATTGGCCATATAGGGTAGACTTTGCATTCCACTGACTAAAACGGTAATTGCTTCTGTCGCCGTTGACTTCACCCACGGTTGGAGTGAGGTTGTGTAAGTCGGCTTCCATTTTCTTAAATTCTGGGCTAACTCTGCCGCAATTTTTTCTGCCACCATCTTGCCAGCATTGTTCCTGATGGCCAAACTCCCAAGCTGAAACCACATGTTCCCATTCAATTCTGTTAGCTCTAGGGATTTGTTTCCTAACCTGATAACCACAGCTTTCTAAATCGGGTTTCCACTGCTTACCGACCACCTTAATGTCGCAGCCACAATAAAAACTGCTCATGGGGAGCGAGCTACTATAAATCTGCTGAGCAATTTTTTTAGCACTTCGAAAACTTTTCGGGTGTTCAGCTGCGTGTAAATTTGATGACGTTAAAATGATAGCGGTGAAAAGCACTAACAGCCACAGAGGCTGTAAAATATGTTTTAAATACTGTTGCACAAAAGACCCTGATTTTTATATACGGCACAGGCGTTATACGGGTGGTATAGCCTGATATTTGCGAAGGATGGTAAGGGATTGAAACTGGGGATGCAATCAATTGTGTTATTTCAATGCTAACAATGGCAAATATCACTATAAGTTAATGATAAATATTAGGATAAAGTAAAATTATTTACGGCTATGTTTTGGCTGTTAGTACCTGTGAACAGCGGATACAACGGTATTGAGTTTGATTGCGAGTGACTTTGTTGTGGCGGCGAATACTGAGCATGACCGGGCCGCACTGACAATGATACTGAAACTGTTTACCTGCAACGGATTTAGTGTCCAATTGATGGGTGGTGTCTGCAGGTATTTGATAAATGCCGTTCATTAACTGTTGCCACTCTTTACCGTGGGGCTTCACTTTGCCAAACAGTTGAAAGCACAATAAATGACTAACTTCATGGGGCACCACTTGGGTTACAAATGCATCGACATTCTCTTCTAGTAACACTGGGTTAAAGCGCAGTTTATTCAATTGTAGATGCGCAGTGCCAGCGCTTTTGCCTCTTAAGCTAAATAGAATGCTCGGACGGGGAAATTTTCGCTGCAGTTGCTGCTCGGCCAATTGATAGTCGGATTCTATTTTCAATAATACTTGCTGTTGGGCTTCGGTTTTCGGTAATGGAATACGAGCCTCTGAAGCAAGATGTTTAGTACAGGTATTTGCTATGGGGGTTGATGTTCGGCGTGCGAAAATAGATTTGAACATAATAAGCTAATCGTAAAGAGTTGTAAGTTGCTGTAGGCGAAATCGCCTGCTGATAAGGCTATAATAGCATTATCAGCAGGGCATAAAACTAATGCTAAAGCGAACCCGCAGCAAGTTTTACCATTTCGCGGATTTGCTGCACCATTTTCCATTCCATTTCTGCATCAAAACCTGCGACTCTGGGAGTATGAATATGGCCAACCGGTAAAGTACGGTTAAATTGTTGCTTTAATAAAATACTGCGATATGAAATCTCATTAGATAAATAACCGCCGCCAGAGCCTTCTACCGATTGCTCGTTAGCCAGTTCGTAAATGGACTTAGCATCAAATTGACCTCTGCTAATGCTGGTCACTTGATGATTGTCATTGATGCTCCAGTCACCTTGGGCTTGCTTCATGGCAGAGACAGGCAGTGAAAACTCCACAAACTCGGGACCGTTTAAGTTACCGCCATTAAAAAGTGGAGCCATTGGGGTGGTTTTATTTGCACCAGTATAAACGTTCAAATTGTCAGGTGCTGCTGCGCTGCGACCTCTTGCGGGGAAGCGCTCTAAATCAAAATTATCACGCCCCATACTGACAGTAAAAATCATATCAACACTATTATCACGATACATAGGCGTTAATAGTGATTCGATCATGCCGTTATCAAAGTCGGCAAAACGCACCGGGATCATCACAGTTTCGATTTGAGCTTGTTTGCCATTAACATTAAAAGTGACGCCATCTAAAGCCAAGGCTGTTAATCCTGATGGGTTACTTTGATCAATATGCTTATCTAAAAAGAATGGGTCAAAACCTGTGACGAGAATTTTAATTTGGCTTTCGGGTAAAAACTGAATGTCGCTTAAGCCTCTTGAAGACTTCTCAAACGCTTTAATCAAGATGTCACGCTGCCAAGGGACAATATTATAACCCGCATGGGCGGTTTTTAAGGTCTCTCGCATAGCAAGGCGACTCCAATATAGGCCGCGATCATCGTGTTTGCCTGACTGAACATCGGCTACCGCTTGCTGCCATAGTTGGGTGCCTTGGGCTGCGACCATTTGGGTAATGACTAGCTCATCAGTTGAGTTAACCAGCTTGTTACCTAAGCTGCTATTAAAGTGTTCATATTGATTAACCACGGCAGGCATTGAGCTCAGGGCTGTGGGTAAACGTAACTCTTCAACGTCTCGTTGTATGCTGAAGCCTTGGGCAACAGTAGGGGCTGAAGTTAGCAATAAGGCAGTAAAAGCTGCCAAAGCAGTACGGTTAAATAAGGGGGCAAACAAGGGCTTGAACATGACTATTCCTTTAGGATGTTTTATTTTTATGAGTTTAATTTAACACGGCTTTAGCACTAATTCATTATTGATTGTAATGACTCTTGGCTACCATATCGTTTCGCGAAAAAATCTAAAAAGGCGCTAATATTACTGGCTAATTGCCGTCTACTTGAATACACCCCGTACACTTTGAAGGGTTCCATAGGCCACTCTTGCAGTAATGGCACTAAACTGCCTGCTGCCAGTTCTTGCTTACAGCTATTATTGGATAGCATGGCGATACCAAAATCATCTTGAGCGAGGCGTTTGACCATACTGGCACTATTGACCCTGACCTTGCGTTTAAAGGTGGCCATGGTTTTGCGATTGCCTTTACCTACCGGCCAAATAGGCGCCGACATGCTGGTGCCTAATAATATGCCACTGTGCTGGGCCAGCTCTTGAGGGGTTGCTGGTGTGCCTGATTTTTTGAGATATCCAGGGCTTGCAACTAATATAGGTTGGCGTTCAAACAATAACCGCGCCACTAAGTCAGAAGATTCTAATGGGCCATATTTTATGGCAATATCATAACCTTCGCCGACTAAGCCAACATTACTGTCGGTGAATTGAACGTCGAGCTCGATGTTGGGATAAAGGCGCATGAAGCTACTGCAAAGGGTGGCAATGACGTCTTGAGAGAATGACACCGGAATGGCAATCCGCAATGAACCGGAGATATCGCTATGGGTATTTTCGATAATGGCTTTGGCGGCTTCAATTTCTTGGCGGATAGAATCACAATGTTGATAAAACAAAGCACCAATTTGAGTCAGACTTAAATTACGGGTATCACGTTGCAGCAAGCGTACACCAAGTTGCTCTTCTAGCTGAGCGACTTTACGACTTATGGTTGATTTTGGCTGGCCAATATCTCTGGCCGCTTGGGAGAAACCTTTTGCTCTAACTACTGCTGCAAACAGCATCATACCGTTTAAATCAGGCACCTTAGCCTCACTGTCTCAAAAATGGAACAAAGCGTCCCCAATAGTTTAATGGTAATTGTACAGGGAACAAAGTTATATTTACCGACTAAAAATTTTAGAGGCTATATAAGCAGAGGATCTAAGGATGACTAGCAAAAAGCAGCCCGTACACAAGACATCGGCACAATCGGCTGACCCGCTCTTTCTTAAAGCGGAGCATTTAGCTAAAGATTTTTCATTATTTCCAGCTCACAGTAAGCAAACTTTAGCTGAAGAAATCAAAGGATTGTTATCTGAAGATGCGATCCAAGCAAATTTAAAAGAACTGTCGACCTTAGATGTCGATAGTTATGTGGCTAAAGTTATTCAACCGACTTTAGATAAAAACCGCCCAAGTGCAAAACGTGTTATCGCTGATCTAAAAGGTAAGTTGATCACTGAGTTTCACTTAGGTTCTTTTTACAGTGCTGAAATTGAATTAAATTTCGGTTCACGTACTCGCCGCATTGGTTTTATCGCCCAAGAAAGAACCTCGGCAAACGGTGCGTGGATGCCTGAGCATCATTTAGCTGCATGTAAAGCGATCCGTCACTTTGCTGAGTTATCAATGCCAATCGTTTACTTAATTGATACTCCTGGCGCCGATGCGGGGGAAGTGGCTAACAGCCAAAACCAAGCCCATACCATTTCAAAAGCCATTGCAGAAAGTGCCAATGTTGACGTCCCAACTGTCGGTATCGTGATCGGCGCAGGTTACTCTGGTGGCGCGATTCCATTAGCGGCGGCAAACATCTTATTGTCATTACGTGACGGTATTTTTAACACTATTCAACCGCAAGGCTTACAAAGCATTGCCCGCAAGTACAACTTGTCATGGCAAGAATGTGCTAAGTCTGTGGGGGTATCACCAGAAGAGTTGCTTTCTGCTGGTTGTATTGACGGTATAGTTGATTTTTCTCCTTATGATAAAGACGAGCGTCAGCATAACCTGCGCCGCGCGATTATCAGTGGTATTGAAGCGGTAGAAAATGCAGCCATCACTTTTGTACGTGAATCTGACGATTTACGAGAGCATTATGATCGTAGTTTAGCGCGCTATTTAGACCCCTCTAAAAACCTTTCAGCCTTAGAAAATAACCAAGGCTTAGCTGTGGCGAACAGTCCAACCATGCACCACAATGTGTTTGGTAGTGCCTATCGTTATTTGCGTTATCTCACTGTGCGCAGTCGTATTCATTCAATTTCGGTTGAACAGTATGGCCGTTTGTCGAAAGTGAGTGTACCTGAAGGTGATTTACTGGCGCGTATTCAGCAAGAGCAAGACAGTGTATTTCAATCTTGGTTAGCGACGCCTGATAAATTAGTTTACGACGAAGAGTTGAATAAGCTTTGGGGCACTTTTGATGCCAAACGTAGCGAGATTTCAGCTGAACGTAACGTGATCACTCGTTTCATCTTAGGTGAGCCGAAAGAGAACTATAAGAAAGCCCGTAAGGCATTGCTCTTTAACATCGGCTGGTCTTTGTATCATCGCTGGAAAGGTAACTCAGCTAACAACTTCAAAGGCTTAATTAAGCACCTTGAATCATTGCCATCATCTACTACTCAAGCGCCTTGGCCTGAGCTGAATCAACTGACTGTACTTGATATTGTGGTCAATGATGAGTTGCGTGAAGACTTCATTTGGCAATGTCATAACGTATTAATCTTTAATGCACTATATGACAATGTGGTGGTTAACTTAGCGTCGATTTCCAAAGAAGCGATGATGTCTAAGAGCTTGTCACGTGAATCAGTTGATAAGTTATTGCATAACGCCATCGATACTGCGTTATCAAATAATGATGAAGCCAACGATAAGAGCAAGTTCTATAAATGGCTTAAATTCTTCATGGCGCAATCTAACCGTGCAGAACTGTTAACCCGTGTAGAGCAATGGAAGAGTGTCGGTTTCCCGCAATTAAATGACAGTTTATTTGTTATCTTAACCTACTTCTTTGAGCGTTTATTGCCAGAGTATTTCGACAGTGAAGAAGATCAATCTAAGTACACAGGTGCTATCAACCCTGTGCGTATTGGTCGTCGTAAAGATTTCTGGAACCGCCTCACCATGGGCTACCAAGATCTACTGATCCAAAAAGTCCTTCGTGATGAAAAGCGCCAAGGGAAAATGGGTTGGGAAAATATTATTGGTAAGTTCTTCACCGAATTTGAAGAGCTTAATGGCGATAAGATGTCTGCCAACTTGCTCAACTTCCCAGGTTTCCGTTTATCTATTGAAGATGCATTAGACAAAGGCATTCGCCCATGTGGTTTAATTACCGGTTTAGCTGACTTTGATAATAACGGTCAAACACTGCGTGTCGGTGTTGCGGTATCAAACATTGCCTTCCAGGCTGGTGCGTTTGATATGGCCAGTGCTGAGAAGTTCAGCGCGCTATTAATTGAATGTGCTAAGCGTAAATTGCCAGTGGTTTGTTTTATCAGTTCTGGTGGTATGCAAACCAAAGAAGGTGCAGCGGCACTATTCTCAATGGCTGTGGTTAATGACCGTATCACCCGTTTTGTACGTGATAATGAATTACCGGTATTGATGTTTGGTTTTGGTGATTGTACCGGTGGCGCACAGGCAAGTTTTGTGACCCATCCGTTAGTGCAAACTTATTACCTATCAGGCACTAATATGCCATTTGCTGGTCAAATGGTGGTGCCTGCATACTTGCCATCAACAGCAACGCTATCTAACTACTTATCTAAAGTACCGGGTGCGATGACGGGCTTAGTGCATAACCCATTCACCGATACTCTTGATAGCCAATTATCAAGTATTGATCCGTTAATGCCACTGCCAACATTGCATGCCCAAGAGATCATTGCTAAAGCGGTATCAACCTTAGTGCCTGAAGTTAAAGCCATTGAAGAGAAGATTGTTCAAGACGATCCTCGTGCGTTAATGAAGCCGATTGATAAAGTGCTTATCCATGCACGTGGTTGTACTGCGGTTAAGTTGATCCGTAAAGCCCATGACAACAAAATTAATGTTGTTTTGGTGGCATCAGATCCTGATATGACCTCAGTGCCTGCAGACATGCTTAAAGTGAACGATAAGCTGGTTTGTATTGGTGGTAACACCTCTGATGAGAGTTACTTAAATGCCTACTCTGTCCTGAAAGTGGCAGATTACGAAAACGTTGATGCGCTTCACCCTGGTATTGGCTTCTTGTCAGAAAGCCCGCAATTTGCTGCTTTATGTGTTAACAATGGCGTAAACTTTGTTGGCCCAAGCGTGCATTCGATGACGACTATGGGTAACAAATCAAACGCGATTAAAACCTCACAAGGCCAAAACGTGCCTGTTGTGCCGGGTAGCCACGGTATTTTGACCAACGCCGAGCAAGCGGTAAACGTAGCGCTTGAAATTGGTTACCCTGTATTGCTTAAAGCGGTACAAGGTGGTGGTGGTAAAGGCATCCAAGTGGTAACTAAAGCTGAGGACATGATTGGTTTGTTCCAAAAGACTTCAACTGAAGCGGCTGCAGCATTTGGTAACGGTGACCTTTACCTTGAGAAATACGTCACCTCATTGCGTCATATCGAAGTGCAGTTACTGCGTGATAAGTTTGGTAACACCAAAGTGTTGGGTATTCGTGACTGTTCAGTGCAACGTAATAACCAAAAAGTGATTGAAGAATCGGGTTCAACCATGTTGCCTGAAGAGCTTAAGCAACGGGTACTTGAATACACTCGTGCATTAGGTGACGCCACTGATTACATGGGTGCGGGTACGGTTGAGTTTATCTACAACCTTGATGCTAACGAAGTGTACTTCATGGAAATGAATACCCGTCTGCAAGTTGAGCATCCAGTGACTGAAGCAACCTCAGGAATCGATATTGTTAGTGCCCAGTTTGATATTGCTGCGGGTCGCTCAATTGAAGATCTAGAGCCAGTTGAACAAGGTTACGCCATGGAAGTGCGTATTACTGCTGAAAAAGCAGCCCTTGATAGTGATGGTGTACTGCAGTTGTTGCCAAACCCTGGCAAGATCAGTGAGTGCTTCATGCCTGAAAGAGACGATGTTGAAATCATCTCAATTGCTGAAACGGGTAAAGAAGTATCGCCATATTACGACAGCTTAATCGCGCAAATTATTATTCGCGGTGAGTCTCGTGAAGATGTGATCACTAAGATGTCTGCTTACTTAGATGAAGCTTACATCAAAGGTATTGCCACTAACATTCCATTATTGAAGCTTATCCTTAAGGATGCGACCTTCAATCAAGGTGTTTACGATACTAACTATCTACCACGCTTGATGGCTGAGTTAGATGTACCTGCCTTGATTGCTGAAATGGAAGCGGCGGCCGAAACTGTTGGTTTAGATACCGAGTCTTTACGGGTTGCTGAAAGTAACGAGCTTAAAGTGTTAGCCCAAGGCGCTGGTATTTTCTATACCTCACCAGCACCGGGTGAGCCTGACTTTGTTAAAGAAGGTGACATAGTCACAGTAGAGCAAACATTAGCGCTAACTGAAGCGATGAAGATGTTCTCTCAAGTAAGCTTAGCCGGCTTTAACCGTCAAAATGCAGTGCTGTACCCTGAAGATAAAAAGTATCGCATTGAGCGCATTCTAAACGGTAATGGTCAGCAAGTTTCTCAAGGTGACTTACTGTTTGTGATTTTGCCCCTTGATGGCGAATAAGCTTAACGCTTGATTGCTTGATGACACAAAAATCCCTAAAGCTTTTTTAGGGATTTTTTTATGTCCGACAGCGAATTAAATACTTTTGCATCAGTCGACGAAGAACAACTTAAATTCACCTAAATGAAGGCTATTAAGTCAATATTAACCTTGTTGTAGTAACCTAAGGTCAATTTAAACAGCTTAGAAGTAAAAAAACACTATTGTTCGAAAAATAAACGATAAGTTTTATTTCTCTGTTTTATATAAGAAATGTGTATTTTTATCGAATTTATTTACGTAAAATGCGATAAAAATTGCAAGTCCTATTTGCGCTATTGCAGGTTCCAACTTACAATATGCGCCTTAAATAACCTGATGTGCGGTGTGTCTAAGTTTTTACACGCTCCGTCTACCTCTTAACTAATCATTAAAGTTGAATCATGACCGAATTATCCAAATACAGAAACATTGGTATCTTCGCTCACGTTGACGCGGGTAAAACCACGACCACCGAGCGTATCCTAAAGCTAACCGGTAAGATCCATAAGATCGGTGAAGTTCATGATGGTGAATCTACTACTGACTTCATGGAACAGGAAGCTGAGCGCGGTATTACTATTCAGTCAGCAGCAGTAAGCTGTTTCTGGAATGACCACCGTTTTAACGTTATTGACACTCCTGGTCACGTTGACTTCACTGTTGAAGTTTATCGTTCACTAAAAGTGCTTGATGGCGGTGTTGGTGTATTCTGTGGATCTGGTGGTGTTGAGCCTCAGTCAGAAACTAACTGGCGTTATGCTAACGAATCAGAAGTTGCTCGTATCATCTTCGTAAACAAATTAGACCGTATGGGTGCTGATTTCTTACGTGTTGTTAAGCAAACTAAAGATGTTCTAGCTGCTAACCCACTAGTTATGGTTCTTCCTATTGGTATCGAAGATGAGTTTAGTGGTGTTGTTGACCTACTAACTCGTAAAGCTTGGGTATGGGACGAAACTGGCGAAGCTGAGAACTACAAAATCGAAGACGTTCCAGCTGACATGGTAGACATGGTAGAAGAATACCGTGAAATGCTAATCGAAACTGCTGTAGAGCAAGACGATGACCTAATGGAAGCTTACATGGAAGGCGAAGAGCCATCTATGGAAGAAATCAAGCGTTGTATCCGTCAGGGTACCCGTGATATGTCATTCTTCCCTACATACTGTGGTTCTGCGTTCAAGAACAAAGGTATGCAGCTTCTTCTTGATGCTGTTGTTGACTACCTACCTAACCCAGTTGAAGTTGACCCACAACCTCTTACTGATGAAGAAGGTAACGAAACTGGCGAACACGCTTTAGTTTCAGTTGACGAGCCATTCAAAGCGTTAGCATTCAAAATCATGGATGACCGTTTTGGTGCACTAACCTTCGTACGTATCTACTCTGGTAAGATCAACAAAGGTGACACCATCCTTAACTCGTTTACAGGTAAAACTGAGCGTGTTGGTCGTATGGTTGAAATGCAAGCTGATGAGCGTAACGAATTAGATTCAGCGCAAGCTGGTGACATTATCGCTATCGTTGGTATGAAGAATGTTCAAACTGGTCACACTTTATGTGATGTTAAACATCCTTGTACTCTTGAAGCAATGGTATTCCCAGAGCCAGTTATCTCTATCGCTGTAGCGCCAAAAGATAAAGGCGGCAGTGAGAAAATGGGTATCGCTATCGGTAAAATGATTGCAGAAGATCCATCTTTCCGCGTAGAAACTGACGAAGACTCAGGCGAAACCATCCTTAAAGGTATGGGTGAGCTTCACTTAGACATTAAAGTAGACATCCTTAAGCGTACTTACGGTGTTGACTTAATCGTTGGTGAACCTCAAGTTGCTTACCGTGAAACTATCACTAAGGTTACAGAAGATAGCTACACGCATAAGAAACAGTCTGGTGGTTCTGGTCAGTTTGGTAAAATTGACTATGTTATCCGTCCTGGCGAGCAAAATACTGGCTTTACTTTCAAGTCTTCAGTTGTTGGTGGTAACGTTCCTAAGGAATTCTGGCCTGCAGTTGAGAAGGGCTTTGCTAGCATGATGAATACCGGTACTGTTGCTGGTTTCCCTGTGTTAGACGTTGAACTAGAACTTACAGATGGTGCTTTCCACGCAGTTGATTCGTCAGCTATCGCGTTCGAAATCGCTGCTAAAGGCGCATTCCGTCAATCTATGCCTAAAGCTGGCGCACAACTTCTTGAGCCTATCATGAACGTTGACGTATTCAGCCCAGATGACAACGTTGGTGATGTTATTGGTGACCTTAACCGTCGTCGTGGCATGATTAAAGACCAAATGGCTGGTGTTACTGGCGTTCGTATTAAAGCTGACGTACCGTTATCAGAAATGTTCGGTTACATCGGTTCACTACGTACTATGACATCAGGTCGTGGCCAATTCTCTATGGAATTCGCTCACTACAACCCATGTCCTAACAGTGTTGCTGAAAAAGTAATTGCTGACGTTAAAGAACGTGAAGCTGCTGCTAAGAAGTAATTCTAGCGTTTAAGCTTTAATAAAAACCGCTGCAAGCTAATGCTTACAGCGGTTTTTTTATGCTTTAAATTTGAGGATAAAAAATAAAAATTATTAATAAATATAAAACTAATAGCGCTAGCGCTTGGTTAAATAAGCAGCTAACTTTACTCCTAGGATAACGAATTAAGTATTTAATCGTGTTTAAAAGGAGCTTATATGAAACCGCTTTATCTGCTTGCCGCGGCTTTTTCTGTCGCGGTGTGTTTTAATAGTGTCGCCGCTACTCAATCTAAACCTGCTACTGAACATACTCAAAAAGCCAATGCCGCAGTGCTAAAGGCGCTTCCCTTTAACGACAAGCAAGATTTTGACAATGCTAAACGGGGTTTTATTGCTAAGCCTGATGTGGTGACCATTAAAGATGCCAATGGCAATGTGGTATGGGATTTAGAGCAATACAAAACTTATATTAGTGATGACAAAGCCTCCCCAGATACGGTCAACCCCAGTTTATGGCGTAATAGCCAATTGGTACTTCATCATGGTTTATTTGAAGTGACTGATAATATTTACCAAGTACGTGGATTTGACTTAAGTAACATCACTTTCATTAAAGGCGACAAGGGCTGGATTGTATTTGACCCATTAATCTCCCCTGAAACAGCTAAAGCCTCATTAGACTTAATTAATAAGCATATTGGAGAGCGTCCAGTGGTGGCGATTGTTTATAGTCATAGCCATATTGACCACTATGGCGGTGCAACCGGCTTAGCCACAGCTGAAGATGTCGCCAGCGGTAAAGTGCAGGTGATAGCGCCGGAGCATTTCACTGAGCATGCGGTGTCAGAAAATGTCATTGCCGGTAATGCCATGGGTCGCCGTGCGGTATTTATGTACGGCGCATTACTGCCTAGAAATGCCCAGGGCGGTGTAAATGGCGGTCTAGGTATGACAGTATCGACCGGGCTTGCGGGTTTATTAGTGCCTAATAAGGAAATCAAACAGACGGGGACTAAATTAACTATTGATGGTGTTGAAATGGAGTTTCAGTTAACCCCCGGCACTGAAGCACCAGCTGAGATGAACACTTGGTTTCCACAATATAAAGCCTTGTGGATGGCGGAAAACACGACTAATACCATGCATAACATCTTAACCCTTCGTGGGGCGCAAGTGCGAGATGCGCTGATTTGGGCCAGTTTCCTTGACGAGACTATTAGCCTGTGGGGCCAAGAAGCAAAAGTTAAGTTCCAAAGTCATCATTGGCCTTTATGGGGCAGTGACAACATTATTCCTTATTTCAAAAAGCAGCGTGATATCTACAAATTCACCCATGACCAATCAGTAAGACTGATGAACCAAGGTTACACAGGCGAAGAGATTTCTGAAATGATCACACTGCCACCTGAATTAGAGCAGAACTGGGCTACCAGAGGCTATTACGGTACGCTGAAACATAATAGCCGCGCAGTGTACCAACGTTATATGGGCTGGTATAACGGTAATCCATCTAACCTTGATAATCTGCCGCCAGAAGTGGTTGCTAAAAAGTATATGCAGTACATGGGTGGCGAAGCTGAAGTGGTTAAAAAAGCCAAAAACTCTTTCGCTGATGGTGAATATCGCTGGGTTGCTGAGGTGATGAAACATGCTGTTTTTGCTAACCCTCAATCTACTGAGGCTAAAGAGTTATTGGCCGATGCCTTTGAGCAATTAGGTTATCAAGCTGAGTCAGGGCCTTGGCGTTCAGTATATTTACAAGGTGCTTATGAGCTGCGAAATGGTATTCCGTCGGCAGGGGGAACTCAAACCGCAACACCTGATACTATTCGCGCGATGACACCTGAATTGCTGTTTGATTATTTAGCGGTAAGATTGGATTCTGCCAAAGCGGCGGGTAAACAGTTTGATATCAATATTGATTTCACTGATCTTAAAAAGGGTTACAGCTTAACAGTTGAGAATGCGGTATTACACCACAGCTCAAATCAAGTTGAAGACCCGGATGTCGGCTTAGTTATGAGCATGGAAACCATGAATAGCATCCAGCTAAAAGAGATAACCTTTGATGAGGCCATTAAAAAAGGCGATGTAAAAATTAGTGGCGATGAAAGCTTATTCACTGCGTTTTTAGGCATGCTTGATGAATATAACTTCTGGTTTAATATTGTGACGCCGTAAAGGCTTTAGACTTTGAGCCTTAGCTAATGTTGTCATGTTAGCGACAAACTAAAATGCCACTGAGATCCAGTGGCATTTTTATTTTACATCGATATCAAGCTGGATGTAGAAGCTTAGTTTGTGTGGTAATTCTCAACTAATGCTTCTTTATTATCTGCTTGTGCAACATGGCACTGAACACAAAAATAATATTTATCGTCAAATTTTCCATCGGCTTTTACGTGTGACTTGTCGATTGGCGTGGCTTTCATGCGCGCTGCCTTTTCAGTACTGTGACACGTTAAACAACCATTCTTTTTCATAGTGATAGGATAACTATCTCTATGGGGGATCATAGGTGGTTGATGCACAAATGTTCTTTCAATCGCAGTTCCGCGGCTTGGGTAAGTCGCTTTTGCATCTGCAGGAATGGTGTCAGTAATCTGTACATCACCAGCTAGTGATTTTACATTTACTGGTGCAGCAGTTTCTGCTGTTTGTTGACCTGAGCATGCGCTAAGACTGAGCACTATCGCAGCAAGGCTAAGTAATTTCTTCATGGTTTACACTCCTTCATATCCATTATTTTTTGATTAAATGGATAGAGATAAATAGTGATTCAGTGATGCTAAATTTGTTTTCAGCATCACTGTAAGTCAAATTAGGCTTTAACAATCTTCACTGGACACTTCTTGAAATCTGTTTCTTTCGATAACGGATCAGTAGCATCAAGTAATAATTTGTTGACCAGCTGTCTAGCATCAAAGAATGGCATAAACACCACGCCGACAGGTGGCTTGTTACGGCCTTTAGTTTCAACACGCGTTTTCACTTCACCACGTGGAGAAATCACTTTCACTTCATCACCATTTTTCAGGCCACGACTACTCGCGTCTTTAGGGTGCATGAATACCTGTGCATCAGGGTAAGACTTATGCAGCTCTGGTACACGAGCTGTCATACTTGCTGTATGCCAATGCTCAAGTACGCGACCTGTAGACATCCATAAGTCAAACTCTTCATTTGGCTCTTCAGCAGCGGGCTCAAATGGCAGTGCAAAAATAACCGCGCGTCCGTCAGGCTTACCGTAGAAGTTATAACCTTCACCAGCTTTAACGTAAGGGTCGCTTCCTTCAACGAAACGACGAACCGTCTCGGTACCATTGACTACAGGCCAACGTTTACCGCGGTTTTCATGATAGTTGTCAAATGCATCTAAATCATGACCGTGTCCACGACCAAATTGAGCATACTCTTCAAATAACCCTTTTTGCAGGTAGAAGCCGAATGCATCGTTTTCATCGTTGTAGTCACCTTTACACTCTGATGACGGGAATTTATCAACGACACCGTTAGCAAATAAGATGTCATATAAGGTTTTTTCTGCATACTCAGGCTTTTTAGCAATTAACTCTGCAGGCCAAACTTCAGAAACTTTGAAGCGCTTAGAGAACTCAACAAGCTGCCATAAGTCAGACTTAGCGCCTTCAGGGGCTTTAACTTGTTGATGCCACATATGAGTACGGCGCTCAGCGTTACCGTAAGCACCTTCTTTTTCTACCCACATCGCAGTAGGAAGAATCAAGTCAGCAGCTGTTGCTGTCACTGTTGGGTATGGGTCTGATACCACAATGAAGTTTTCTGGGTTGCGGAAACCTGGGTAAATTTCATCGTTAATGTTTGGACCTGCTTGCATGTTATTGGTGCACATAGTCCAGTAACAGTTTAGTTTGCCATCTTTCAGCATACGGCTTTGAAGTACAGCATGGTAGCCAGGTTTTGGCGGAATCGTGCCTTCAGGTAGCTGCCATAACTTTTCAGTGATTGCGCGATGTTTAGGGTTTGCTACAACCATGTCTGCAGGCAAACGATGCGAGAAAGTACCCACTTCACGTGCTGTACCACAAGCTGAAGGTTGACCTGTTAATGAGAACGGGCTGTTACCTGGCGTGGCAATTTTACCTGTTAACAAGTGAATGTTATAAAGCATGTTGTTTGCCCACACACCACGAGTATGTTGGTTAATACCCATAGTCCATAAGCTCATGATCTTGATGTTAGGATCAGCATACGCTTTTGCCATTTCGATAAGGTTTTCAACTGGTACGCCACTCATTTCAGATGCGTATTCAGCAGTATAAGTACTGACAAATTTTGCGTATTCTTCAAAAGAGATAGGCTTAGATTTGCCGTTACCTGGGTTTTTCGCTTTCTGCTCTAGAGGATGCTCAGGGCGAAGACCGTAACCGATATCAGTCACACCTTCTGCGAAGTTAGTATGCTTGCTGACGAAGTCTTTATTAACCGCATCGTTTTGGATGATATAATTGGCAATGAAGTTCAAGATAACTAAGTCAGATTGCGGCTTAAATACCATAGGGTTGTCGGCAAGTTCGAAGCTGCGGTTTTCAAATGTCGATAACACATGGACTTTACTGCCTTCATGGCTTAAACGACGGTCAGTTAAGCGTGACCATAGAATAGGGTGCATTTCTGCCATATTGGCGCCCCAAAGCACGAAGTGATCTGCAGCTTCGAAGTCATCATAGCTACCCATTGGCTCATCAATACCAAAGGTACGCATGAATCCACCTACCGCAGATGCCATACAGTGACGGGCATTAGGATCGATGTTGTTGGTAAGGAAGCCCGCTTTGTGTAATTTAGATGCCGCGTAGCCTTCCCAGATAGTCCATTGGCCCGAGCCAAACATACCTACCGATGTAGGGCCTTTTTTGGCAATACTGGCTTTCCACTTGTCAGCCATGGTATCAAGGGCAACATCCCAGCTTACTGGGGTAAATTCACCTTCTTTGTCATACTTGCCATCTTTCATTCTTAATAATGGCGACGTAAGGCGGTCTTTGCCGTACATAATTTTAGAGAGGAAGTAGCCCTTAACACAGTTAAGACCTTTGTTGACAGGGCTTTCTGGGTCGCCCTGGGTCGCAACAACTTTGCCACCTTTGGTACCCACTAAAACACTACAACCCACACCACAGAAACGACAAGGGGCTTTGTCCCATTTTATTTCTGCAGACTGCTCTTCTGCTTGAACCATTTTTATTGGTAAAGCAAGTCCAACTGCCGAAGCGGCTGCGGTAGCTGCATTGGCTTTTAGAAACTCGCGACGGCTTATGCTCATGGTGTTTCCTCACTCTTAAATGTATGTAGACAGTATTTTTAAAACTATCTTTGTTTTTATTTACCAAGGTTTTTATTAACAAAAAACTTAACTATCATTGAGTCTAAACCGCGCATTTTTCATGGGTATACCCCAGACTGAGTATACGGGCTGTTTATTGCTGTAGATCACACTAGTAAGTGTGATCTAAAGCACATTTTTCAATTTGCTCAATTACTTAATTAGCAAATGTAAATTTAATTCTTACGGATTATTGATAGTTAATGGTAAAAGTATAGGACAGATATAGATAAATCCGTCCTATAGAAGTAGCAGCTTCTATAGGCTTTAAAAAGCGAGGAAGAGGCAAAATTAACTTTGAACATCAATGGTGCTAATAGCCCGTTAGCTCCATATATCCATTACCAGAATGACTGCCTGATACGCTGATCGGGCCTTCCCAATAAGAGATTGTCAGTGGCATATCACTGTTGGGGTTAAGTGCTTTAACGGTGACATCAATATCTTCGCTAGTAATGCTAACCTGCCAACTAATTGGATAGCGACCACTGTCAGTTTGTTGCCAGCTAAGCGGGGTAACTTTTATGTCGTTTGGGTGTGACTTACTATTAATATTTCTGCCGTTACCGTCGAAAAACATTCTGCGGGCACTAAAAAAGGCCTCACTATTACTGTTTCTTAGTTGAAAAAGCATTAGCGCAGAGCCATCATCTAGGCGAATAGAAAACCAGTCCCAGCCTTGCTGGCTTTTAGTAAGGAATTGCGAGCTCCACTCCCTATCAAGCCAAGCCTTTCCTGTGACTATTTCAGTTTTACCATCACGGTTAATAGAACCTGTTAAATCAATAAAAGGCTGGCTGTAATAGTAAGAAGCAACTTCGCCGTTAGGGCTTTTAATACTGTAGCCGTTATCGCCTTGTAGGTTCATTGGCGCGTTACTGGTTAATGATAATTGGTAGCCAAATTTTTCAGTGTTAACCGTTAAATTTGCCGGAAATAACGCATTTGTTTCACTGCGCCACTGCCAGTCATCTAACACGATGGTGAGAGGGTTAGAGCTAACATGAGCCAGTTGTGGATGGGCGCGAGACCATTTCTCTTTGGCTTGATGCTTGGATGCTGAGGTTAATGCAGCGTGTGACATAAACATTTGATTAGTAGCCCAGTTGTTTGGCGCGGCAGTATCAGCAGCAGACAACGCAATTCTGAATTGAGTCCATTGAAGCCCTAGCTCTTCACCCGCCTCAGTGGTCATATTGGCCGTTAAATACCACCACTCTTGCCTAAATTTATCATGGCTTAAATGATCTTGCGGGAAATTGAGTTGATGATCTGGCAGTACTTTGGCGTATTGCTCAAGGCTGTCAGCGTCTTGCGTTAATAGGCTGCCCATACTGGCTTTGTTATCTGACTCTGCTGTTGAATTAGGCTGACAACCCATTTGGCTCAGACAAGCTAACAGTAACCATATTGCGATAAAAGCTGACTGTCGTAGCTTTAGCACTGGGTCAATCTGTCGCTTTTTGATGGCGCTGGTTATCGGGGCGTTATACATTATAAAGCCTCTTGCTGAAGGTTATGAATAAGTGATTTACGGGTTTGCCAGTAAAGTGGGATCGCGATGGCAACGGCGCTGGTAGACAGCGCAATTAACACCACTCGGGCATAAGCTTGCCAATCCCATAGCATGGCAATACTCCAACCAAAGGCTTGTAAAGTGACTTTGTTGATCAGTAAGTAACCCAGTACAGCACCTGTTGGCAGCGCCACTAAACAGGTGAGTAATACAATAAACTGCATTTGAATGAACATCATAAAGCGCAAGCGTGCTTTGCTCACCCCAAGGGCATATAGTTTGGCTAGTGGTGCTTGTCTGGCTTGGGTTAGCATTAAGCATGCACTGAATAATCCAATGGCAGCCACCATTAAGGTGAGGCTATTGAGCACCATGGTGATAGAAAAGGTTTGCTTAAACATGGCTATGGCTTGCTGCTTAATTTTGGCTTGGTTATACATTTGCGCTGTTGAAATTAGCTTGCTATTAACGAGTGATTGTTCAAGCTCGTTTATATCGCCATCATAGCTGGCAGCGATACTTTTAGCTTGCTTGGGCAATTGTAATTGTTGCCATAGTGTATTACCAATTACGACCTGACCCTTAGGGTTACCATAATCAAAGAAGATAGCGCCAATGGTCACGGGGTGTTGATTCGTTTTTGCTGACATGATTGGCAATGTAAAGCTATCGCCAATTTGTAACTTGTATTTAATCGCAATGGGCTCACTTATCATCAACTGATTACCCTGAGTAAATTCAGCCCAGAAGTCATCTGATTGCTGTTTTAGCGAACTGACAATCTTAGTTGAATACAAATCGCGACTCACAAGTTCAACGGGCATATTTTGATAACTGCTATTTACTGTCCACTGTGAATATATACCAGTGACCTTAGGCTGCTTCTCTAAGAAAGACGCAATATCAGTGATGTTTTCGCTTGACGGGCGCATGTATAAATCTGCATGAAGGCGGCTTTCAAGCCAGATTTTTAAGGTGACTTCAAAACTGCCCACTAGGGTATTCATCGAAATGTTCGCGGTTAGCGCCAATAGCATCGCCATCATGGCTAACGATAACGGCCCGATTAACTCTTTGGTTTCTGCCATCATGTATTGCCATAATCCTGCCGGAAAATACTTAGCCAAACTACTACTGACATAATGCAGTGTTAATGGCAGCAATAGTGGGATAGCGACAATAACAATCCCCATCAGTGCGAGGCTAAATTGATATTGCTCAGTAAACGGAAACAGTGCAGCGCAAATGGTTAATGCCACTATCGCGATGGCAAACAACCAGCGTTGGGTGACCAGCAAACTGCTTGCTTGATTATGTTTGGTGCCAGCTCGGGCGAGGGGTTGTTGCGTTAATTGTCGATACAGTGGCAGGCAGGCGAGTAAACCGGCAAACAAGGTTAACACTATGGCTTGGGCAAACCACTGCCATTGCCAGTTGCCGGGCATTAGCCGAGCGCCATAAAGCTGCTCTAGTGTCATGGCGACCATAGGTTGTAACCAGACGCTGAGTTGCAGCCCCAGAATAAAGCCTAAGCTTGCACCAATGATCACCAGCACAATGAGCTCAGCGACCAGTGCTAGCATCACATTATGCTTATTAATCCCTAATTGCAGTAATTGTACTAATAATTTTTGCCGCTTCATCAAACTGTAGCGCACGCCGTTATAAGCGATAAATAGCCCTACCACAAAAGCCAGCATACTCATGGCGTTAAGGTTTAAGTGAAAACTACGGGTAAGCTCTTGTAGCGCCTGGCCTTGATCTTGTTCTGTAATACTCGCCTGTTGCTGTAATAGATTTTGACTATTGATTTGCTCAATCAGTGGCTCAGCAGGATCAAACAAAGCAATATAAGACAGCTTATTGGGTTGGTCTAATAGGATTTGCGCTAAAGAGATATCAGCGACAATGGCATTACCTAAGCCATAATCATCATCGACACTGATCACTTCGAGCTTGATAGTGTTAGCGGCTTTATCTTGTGGGTTTTGTAAATAAAACCACCCGTCTTTTGCTATGTTATCCGCTAGGGATTGGCTCATTAACAACACATTGCTGCCTGCTAATAGCTTATCCAGTGGAATATTAATGGGCGTTTTGCTGTTGGTATTCGTTTGAGCTTCAGATGAATGGTTTTGTAAGTTAACTGCAGCAAATAAATCGCTGCCTTGAATTTGCCAGCGCCGCCCTTTATCGTCGACTGCAAGGCCATTAATCACAGCTAAAGCATTACTGATCCCGCTTTGACGCAATCGGAAATAGACCTGCTCATTAATGAGTTGTTGCCCTGCGGCTGGGGTGATCAACAAGCTTGCCCGTTGACTTAATAGTTCGGTGGCTTCGCTGTAACTTCTTACTGCATTTTCATTGGTAGACTTGACGCCTATTAGCAAGGTGACTGCGAGGAGGATACCGAGAAGAATGGCACCAGCTTGTAATGGCGAATGGCGGTAGTGGGCAAAGAAGATTTTTAGTGACAACAGCCATTGTTTGACAGTGATGTCTTGAGCCTGATTACTCATGAATATGGCCTTTTTCTAAATGCCACCTGCGTTTCATATAGCCCGCACAGGTTTCACTGTGGGTTACCATCAACACCGTGGTATTTGCAGCCATGGTAAGCTGGCACATTAGCTCCATTACTTGCTGACCTGCAGCTTCATCTAAATTACCGGTTGGCTCGTCTGCTAGTAATAATGCCGGTTTGTGGATTAACGCTCTGGCAATGGCAACGCGTTGCTGCTGACCACCCGATAAGGTTTCAACAGGTCTTGTTAAAATGTCACTAATCCCAAGCTGCGTAATAAGCTCATCGCCCCAATCACTCCACTTTTGATTATTAAGCTGTAATACAAAACGGATATTATCGATAACATTAAGCGGGGTGAGTAAGTTGAATTGTTGGAAGACAATACCAAGTTGGGCGCGCCTAAACTGGCTCCATTGACTATCTTGCCACTGCGCTGCTTGTTGGTTCATGAGTTGTAACTGACCAGAATCAATTTTCTCAAAACCGGCAATGATATTAAGTAGGGTGCTTTTGCCCGTGCCGCTGGGGCCGGTTAGCGCAATGGTATCACCACGATGCAGGGATAAATCGACACAGTTAAGCACCTGATGGAGTCTATCGCCATCGTTAAAGCCTTTGGATACTTGCGATAGTTGGGTGATCACTGCTGTCATTAGCGTCTCTGGTATTACTTGTAATTACATCATCATACGACAAATAAAATTACTTAGATCGACTTTTCATTGAAATAACCCGTTTATATGTTGATTTTGAAATAATAAAAAAGGCTGAAGAATGAGAAGTAACCTCATCCATCAGCCTTTATTTAATGTTACGGTTAGCAGCCTTTGTTGGCTTTAACCCATATAACCGTTTAAGTTAATCTTCTAACGAATAAGGTAGCGGCTTCACCACTAGCTCACTTTGGTTGTCATTTTTTACTCTTAGTTTTGCATCATTTGGCGTATCGTTAGCCAATACTGCGGTTAATAGCACTTGGCCATTAAATTCAACCGCTTCGATAACTTTACCCGCTCGAAGAAAGCCATCTTCTGAGGCAATTTCAATTTGAGTTTCACTGCTGACAGTTTCAGAGGCACTACCGGATAGAATATACAGGGCGCGTTTATTACCACCGCGGTACTTCATTCTGGCAATGGTTTCTTGGCCCATGTAGCAGCCTTTTTCAAAACTAATACCGTTTACCGCCTGTATATTACACATTTGTGGTACAAACTCACTGCTGTGGTTGTCGTCAATATTGGCGTAACCGGCTTGAATTTCTAATGCTTGCCAAGCTTGGTGGCTAGATAGTGGTTGATTTGAAGCTGTGACTAATTGCTGCGCTTTTTCAGCTGATGTAATCACTATGAAGCGCTCAGCATCTTTTAAAATAATAGCGCCTTCAGCGTGAGTAACTTCATGTTCAATCCGTCCAAATTGCTGCTCAATAAACTCTGCAGCCTTCGTACCAGCAAAGCCTAAAATAACTTGCTTAGCAGTGACATCAGTTAATTCCGCTTTACTGAACACCGCATATTTCTGCCATGAGGCCAAACTTAGCGGTAATACTGATGCTGGCATTAAAATAAAAAGGCTTTCAGCAATTGTGTAGGTTCTAAAGCTAGCAATCATCTTACCCTTAGGATCGCAATGTGCGCCCCAGCGCCACTGAGTTTCTGTCAGCGATACGATATCGGTAGTGACTTGGCCGTGAATAAAGGTTTTACCTTGCTCACCGGTCACTTCAATTAAACCTAAGTGGCTTAAGTTTGAAACCAGTAAGTCGGGCGTTGAAGTTAAGTAATCCCAGTTTGGCTGTGTGGTTGCGAGTGTCATAAAATGATCCCTAAGGTGAGCAACAAAGATAAGCTTTGAGTGTAACGGAATTCAGTGAGGCTCAAAAGAAAAAGCTATCTTCAATTAATTGAAGATAGCTTTAATTCACAATTTAACTGCGAGATAAGCCTAAGGTTAAATCGTTCACCGACTTAGCTTGAATTAAAACAATACGCGGGTACGAATAGTACCTTCAATTGCTTTTAACTCGCCCAGCGCTTGTTCGGCTTGGTTTGAATTGACTTCCATGACCACGTAACCAATATCTGCAGTCGTTTGTAGATATTGCGCAGCAATGTTAATGCCTTTTTCTGAAAACGCTTGGTTAATTTTAATCAACACACCTGGACGGTTGTGGTGAACATGCAATAAGCGCGAGGTGCCTTTATGTTGTGGCAATGACACTTCAGGGAAGTTAACCGCAGACACAGTTGAGCCATTATCAGAATATTTAGCCAGCTTACCCGCGACTTCAATACCGATATTTTCTTGAGCTTCAGCAGTACTACCACCAATATGCGGGGTAATAATGACGTTATCTTGTCCACGTAGTGGGCTAATAAATTCGTCATCATTTGACTTAGGCTCAACTGGGAATACATCAATTGCAGCGCCTGCAATATGGCCTGACTTTAGGGCATCAGAAAGCGCATCAATATCAACCACAGTGCCCCGTGATGCATTGATAAAAAAGCTTTTTGAACGCATTTGTTCAAACTCTGTCGCACCAATCATATTTTTAGTTTGCGCAGTTTCTGGTACATGCAAGCTGATAACGTCTGCTTCATTCAATAGTGTTTCCATTGAATGGATTTGGCTGGCATTACCCAGTGGCAACTTGTCTTCAATATCGAAAAATACCACCCGCATACCGAGGGTTTCAGCCAAAATACCCAGCTGAGTACCTATATGGCCGTAACCAATGACCCCTAAGGTTTTACCGCGCACTTCATAGCTACCATTGGCACTTTTTAACCAACCGCCACGGTGGGCAAGGGCGTTACGCTGAGGAATACCGCGCATCAGCATGATGATCTCACCTAACACTAGCTCAGCAACACTGCGAGTGTTTGAGAATGGCGCATTAAAAACGGGTACGCCTAACTTCTCAGCAGCGGCAATATCAACTTGGTTAGTACCAATACAGAAACAGCCAATCGCGACTAGTTTTTCAGCATGGTTCAACACTTCAGCGGTTAATTGGGTGCGCGAGCGCAGGCCGACAAAGTGAGCATCTTTAATTGAGCGCAGCAACTGGTCTTCAGGAAGGGAAGCTTTGTGATATTCAATATTGGTATAACCTGCACGCTTAAGTACATCGACTGCAGTTTGGTGGACGCCCTCCAACAGCAGGATTTTAATCTTATCCTTGTCAAGCGAGTGTTTTGCCATGGTGTGGGTACCCTCTTATCAATAGTTATGCTTATGTTATGCTGACATTAATGCGCAACCAAAATAGCATTATTTATTGCCATTGTAGAGGGCTAGATGGCTAAAGACTGTGATCTTGGTTTAGAACAATATCATCTAAAGGGAATGTATAGTGAATAAGAAAGTTATATGGGTGGTTATTTTTGCTGTCGTGCTCGTTTGGTCGGTGAGTTCACCTAAAGATATGTTTACTTGGTGGTTAGAAGCACTGCCAGCATTAATCGCCTTACCCATCTTATTTTTTACCCGTAATAAATTCCCCCTAACACCCTTAGCTTACTTATTGATTTTGTTACATTGCTGCGTGCTCATGGTCGGAGCTAAATATACCTATGCCGAAGTACCACTGTTTGATTGGTTGGCTGATGTGATGGGTAGCGAACGTAATAATTATGACAAAATCGGCCATCTTGCTCAGGGGTTTATTCCGGTCATACTGGCAAGAGAGGTGATGCTAAGAAATCACGTCTTACAACCGGGCTATTGGTGTCAGTTTCTATCAGTTTGTTTTGTATTGGCATTTTCTGCTTTTTACGAACTTATTGAGTGGTGGGTTGCAGCTGCAACAGGTGAGAATGCGGAGGCGTTTTTAGGCACTCAAGGCTATGTGTGGGATACACAGTCAGATATGTTTATGGCACTTATAGGTGGTATTAGTGCATTAGTCTTGCTCACAAAGGTACATAATAAGCAGTTAGCATCACTTTAATCAGCTACATTTATAGATCTTGTGACTGTTAAGTTTATTTTTACTTGTTTTATTTTTGGTAACGGCTTGGTTTGCGAGCACTTAATCTATTAATGAGTACTTAAGTATTGCAGAAATACTTTATAGACTAGTTAAAATGCCTTATGGGCTAGTTAAAATGTACTATTATTGCATTATGTTGTTATTATGTTATCAATGTTTCAGGAAGAAACTCGTATAGCCGAGAGATACAGAATACTTTTCAGGGAGAAAAGTGATGAATTCGAATATTGATGAATTAGTCTTCTTACACCAGGTTGCAGCGCCTTGCAACTTGGCTATTTTAGCTGAGTCGATAGGGTTAAAAACCAGGGTAGTGAAACACCCTAGTGAACTTGAAGTAGAACATAATACTAATTGTTTCTATTTGATCGCCCAAAAGGGGGCCGCGCTGGATAGCAAAGGCATTCCGCTGTTGGTATCACGGCTAGTTAATCATGTCCCTGTCGCTTTATATCAAGTTGAACGGGGCTCGTTAGATCAGGAGTCTGCACTATTGTTAGGTGTAAGAGGCTTACTTTATGCCGACCAACGTATGGATTTAATGTTGACCGGGTTACGTAAAATGGTAGCTGATGAGCTTTGGTATGATCGACCGCTAATTAGCAAAATTTTCCGCCGACTAGTACAAAAACTTGATGCTAATACAGAAATCCCCCCAGATACTATCGCAATGCTGCAAATGCTCACTAATCGTGAAAGAACCATTATTCAGCTAGTTTCAAGCGGTGCAAGGAATAAAGAAATAGCCCACAGGCTTTGCATTAGTGAGCACACGGTAAAGGCACATATCTCTTCCATCTTTAGGAAAACCCAATCTCGCAATCGGGTCGAGTTACTGCGTTGGGCACAAACTTATCAAGCCCATTTTGAGTTCGCTTAACTTAGGTTATTTACCCGCTTTAAAATAATTTAGAGATGTTATTAAGCCAGTTGCTAGTTGTAACTGGTTTTTTTGTTTGTTTCGGCAATTATTTCATCGTGTAAAATTAATTTATGAGCTTATGTCATAAAATTGCACAGAATTAGCTTAACGTAATGAAAACAATAAGCTTTGCCAGTGGAGGAGATATTAAAGTAAATATATAGGGAGCAATGTGCTCCCTATATTCAGTAAGAAAATTTTCTATAAATTAATTCTGGTAAATTGCTGCAGAATTAAAGTTTCCGGTTTGGACTACAGTGGCAATATCATTAGTGCCAATTTGCATGCCTGTAACCGTATTATCATTACCAATTTGGGTTACATTTAATGTATTCATAGTACCATCAATTGCAAAGTAACCATCATCTCCACCAACCCAGTTACCGTCGCCTAGCTGAGAAACGGTAATTGAGTGGTCATCACCAAAGGCGACTATATCAGTTAAGTTAAAATCACCTTCTTGGCTGATATCAACAGTCTGATTTGAACCGATATTTGAAATAACGGCTTCGTTATCATTGCCTGTTTGGCTCATATCAACTGTATTGTTATCTCCAACGGTTTCTGAATATGCAAAGTTAAGTTCACCTGAGGAAGTGATAGTGACCTCATTATAGAAGCCATCAGCTACAAAAGCTGTGTAGTTATCTGCACCACTTTGATCTACAGATATAACATTCTCATCACCATAAACAATAAACTCAGTTAAATTGGCATCACCAGTTTGTACGACTTCAATATCGTTAAGCGAGCCATTTAAAATAGCAATATTAGCGCCGCCCACTTGGTTACCAAAACCATCTTGACTAATAGTAACGTCATTATCGTCTCCAAAAGAAAACTCTATTGTTGCGCCGTTATTAATGCCAGTTTGGTCGATAGTAATATCATTTAAAGAGCCTGATAAGCTTGCTACTACAGCAGTGTTATCATCGCCTGTTTGGCTAAAATCGAATGTATTATTATCACCAAATACACCTAAAGCAGCACCAAAGTTGTTATCACCAAGTTGGTTTACAAATAGTTCATTACCATCGCCAGGATTTAGGCTGCCTGAATCGGAAACGATACCTGCTTGGTTATTTACACCATCTTGCATTATGGTTGCACTATTACTATTACCTTCAACAGCGAATACCGCTAAGTTAATCGCACCGTACTGGGTTACTTCTGCAGCGTTTTCATTACCAATAACTTCGATGATACTTTCGTTTTGAGCTCCATCTTGAATAACATCAGCAGTGTTACTATTACCCGTTAGCGATACGTCACTAGTGTTATAAAAGTCAGCCTGCTGAATAGTAACTTGGTTTTGGTCACCTATGATGCCAACGTTTGAAATATGCCAATCATCAACCTGGTTAGTAATGACAGAGTTTCCATTACCTTCAGAGCTAATATAAGATTCTTGCCAGTCCCCTTGCTGGGTTACCTCGGCAAACTGTAAATCACCAATTTGTGTCACGGTTGAAATATGACGCGTGCCAGTTTGGCTTACTGTGGCATCCTGCTCCATGCCCGTTTGAGTTACTGTTGCGTTAGTATTCGAAGCGAATGCCGATTTCTCTGCAGCTGTCACCTCTGGTAATGAAAGTCCTGCTGCTGAAACGGGTAATGCTAAGCTTGCTGCAATAGCAAGTGATACTAACGATAATTTCTTTTGCGATTTCATTCTACGCTCCCTGTTTAAATATAGATTTATCTGATTATTAGAAAATAATCGTTTGATAAAGTATTTCGCTTCCTAGTTAACTCATTGTGTCGCCAAAGTGCATAATTTAGCTTTAGGTAACTGAGTACTAATATGCGATCAAGAAGTAACTTCAGCGTGAACTTTTAAAGATCTAACAGTATTTGAAGCACTATAAACCCTCAATAAACACCAATAACTTAAGAGCAGGGTTTGCTTTTAAGTTTATGATTATTAACCCTAAAACTGTTTGGTTTTAGGTTGGTAGAATTTCAAATGATTCTGCTGATGCAGCGCGTTACAAGATTAACTTACGGTGCCCATTGATTTTTCTCAATCGTATAAAAGGTTAGTTTTTTTAGGGGGTTAAGATTAAACCTTTAGTGCTACAAAGGTTTAAGTTACTGAATATCATGCTTATATTTGGCTGTTTTCGCTTACCACTAATATTGACTAGTCGAATAAGCCTAGTAGTTACTTACTAATTAAAGTTTCAGTGCTTTTATTGTTATACAGCTTGTGGCAACAATTTGATGGCAACAACAAATTCCGGGTTTCACTTCGTGGAAAATCAACTCGCTTTTAAAAATAGCTAATGGAAAAGCTACAGGTGCTGCATTACCGGTTCCGGGAATTATTAATGGAAGATAGGAAGCCACATCATGATTAACAAAATGTCCCCAATTGCATTAGCAGTAACATCTCTATTTGCGTTAAACGCAAGCCCTGTTATTGCTCAAGAAAGTGTAAAGTATAAAAAAGATGAAATTCTCGTTGTTTATAAAGAAAATGTGTCAATCTTTGAACGGTTGTCAGCGCAAAATCTAGTCGCAGGAACAGTCACAGATAAAAATGCTGATGGTATAGATGATAAGTTTAAATACCTATTATCTGGACGATTGGCTAAGTTATCACTTAAAAGCGGTAGTAATGTTGAAAGTGCAATTAAGTTAATTAGTAAGCATCCAGCAGTAAAATATGCCGAACCTAATTATACTTATACGGCAATTGGTATGCCAGACGATCCAAATTTCGTGGAGTTATGGGGCTTAAATAATACCGGTCAAACTGGTGGTGTTTCTGGTGCTGATATCGATGCCGTTACCGCTTGGGACACTACTACAGGTAGTGAAAATGTGGTTATTGGCGTAATTGATACTGGTGTTGATTATAATCATCCAGATCTAGTTGCAAACCTTTGGGTTAACCCTAATGAAATACCCGGAAATGGTATTGATGATGATAACAATGGTGTCATTGATGATGTTAACGGCTTTAACGCTATTACCGGAACTGGTGATCCAATGGATGGCAATGGTCATGGTACCCATGTCTCAGGAACTATTGGCGCACAAGGTAATGATGGCGTAGGTGTTGTTGGGGTTAACTGGGATGTCACTATCATTGGTTGTAAATTTTTAAGTGATAGTGGAACAGGCTCTACAGAAGCTGCGATAGCTTGTATTGATTATTTCACTAATTTAAAAGTGAACCATGGTGTTGATGTTAAAGCGACCAATAATTCTTGGGGCGGCGGCGGATTTAGCCAAGCATTAAAAGATTCTATTGAATCGGCTGGTGATGAAGGAATTTTATTTGTTGCAGCAGCAGGTAATAGCGCTGTTGATAATGATGCAAATCCACACTATCCATCAAGTTATGACTCTGATGTTGTTTTGTCGATTGCCAGTACCGATCACAATGACGATATGTCTAGTTTTTCTCAATGGGGATTAACAAGTGTCGATATGGGCGCGCCTGGTTCTGCGATTTTATCAACCCTTCCAGGAAATAGTTATGGTACCTATTCAGGTACTTCAATGGCTACACCACATATCACCGGCGCTGCAGCACTTGTGTGGTCAATAGCACCTGATATTGACCCTGTCACTATGAAGCAGTTACTAATGGATTCTGGTGATGCTAATGCAGCATTGACTGGCCTAACAGTGGCTGGAACACGTTTAAATGTCGCAAACGCACTGGCAGATGCAGATCCAGATCCATCATTTGCGTTAAGTGTCACGCCATCTTCACAATCAGTTGAAGCTGGCAGTGCCGTTAGTTATGACTTTAGTCTGGGCAGTATTGCTGGTTGGGATGATCAAGTCGCGCTGTCATTTGATGTATCACCAGCATTAGAAGGCATTAGTCTTTCTGCTAACACTGCAGTAGTCGGTGACAGTTTTACGCTTGATGTTGCGACGCTTGAGTCTGCTATTTGGGGAGATTATGTCATTACCGTTTATGCTGATGACGGCATCACTTCGAAAAGTAAAGCTGTTAGCCTAGAAGTCTATCCTGCGGGATTGAATGATTTTGGTTATAGCAATGATACTCCTGTGGATATTTCGGATAATACTACTATCACCAGCACCATTGAAATCGGGGATGAATTACAAATCTTTGGCCTTGATGTGAATGTTGATATTACCCATACATGGATAGGAGATTTAGTCGTAACACTAACATCACCAAATGGCACAGAAGCTATGTTGCACAATCAAACTGGTGGCAGTGCTGATGATATTGTACAGACATGGGCAACTGAGCAATTCAATGGTGAAATAGCATTGGGTACTTGGACATTAACTGTTAGTGATTTAGCGGGTGGAGATAGTGGCTCATTAAATCATTGGGGCTTACTTTTATCGGCTCTGGGGGATGCGAGTCCTACAGCACCGGTGGCAGGCTTTGAATATGCTATTGATGGCTTAACGGTTGATTTTACCGACTTAAGTTCAGACGTTAATGATGACATTGTTAGCTATGAATGGAGCTTTGGTGACGGTTCTACCTCTTCAGATATGAATCCTACATACGCTTATGCGGCAGGTGGAATTTACTCTGTGACATTGGTGGTAACAGACAGTGAAGGTTTAACTGATACAACTGCTATGGATATAGAAGTATTTGATTACAGCATAGACGCTGCAGTTACACGTACTATGGTTTCACGTCGTGGTAGTGCGGCGGTGGACTTATCATGGAGCGGTGCAAACGGTGAAAGTGTTAATATTTACCGTGATGATGTAATGGTATCAACAACGTCGAATGATGGCCGTTACCGAGATCGTTTCACTAATGCACCAGCAGAGGTGACTTATAAAATCTGTGAAACAGACACAACATTATGTTCAGACCCAATCGTAGCTATTTTTTAGTAGTGTTAACCTAAAAAATTAAAACGAAGTTTAAAAAGGGATGGCAGCTGCCATCCCTTTTTTATGGAAATCCTTTAAAGTTAAATAGCTTGGCAGTAGACTGAATTAATTACGTATTACTGGAAGTTGATAAATGAGTATTTGGTTTAGAGAAGTCACCCTTGAAGATTGCGCTAAAATGGATAGTGGGCTCCATGGAAAGGGCACATTAATGAAAACCCTTGGTATTAAAATTACTGAAATTGGCGCAGATTATATGGTGGCGACTATGCCAGCTAATCCCTCAGTACATAACCCTTTAGGCATAGTTCATGGCGGCGCGAATGTGGCACTGGCCGAAACCGTTGCCAGTTATGCGGCTAACTTTGTGGTCGACTTTAAGCATTTTTATTGTGTTGGCCAAGAAATTAATGCCAATCACTTAAAAGCGTCACGAAATGGTGAGTTAATTGCGACGGCAAGAGCGGTGCATATTGGTAAACGTAGCTCAGTATGGGAAGTGCTAATCAATAATTCTGCTGGTGAGTTATGTTGTATTTCTCGAATGACTGCAGCGGTTGTGGCAAGAAAAGCTAGCACTTAATAGGCAATTATTAACTACACTGAATAAAAGCCCTTAAAAGGAATCGTCAATGGATGCTGCAACATTATGGGAATGGGTGGGTTATTTAGCCTCTGCCGTGGTGGCTATTTCATTGATGATGGCTAATATAAAAAAATTACGCTGGTGGAACCTTATTGGTGCAGCGCTTTTTGTCGCTTATGGTTTGGCGATAGATGCCATCCCAGTGGCATTAGTGAATTTTTTTATTGTATTGATTGATATTTATTATTTAATAAAACTGTATAAAGAACCTGAAACTAGATCAGAATAAACCCTTTAAGTTTGTCGTTTTATCTACGTATATAGTTGCCTTCTGGTTGCACAGGTAATCAGCTTGTAAACTATTGATGCAATATTTACACTTAATTTGGTGTGAGATCAGTAATGACTCAATTGTATTAAAATATTATTAAATGGTGAGGCGAATGCTTCGCCATTTTTTTTGCTAGTGAATCGTAAAAATAGATTGTAGCAATTCATCTTAATCGTTTTAACTTTATTTTCGCTGCGGTTATTATGATTTCAATGAAACGCAGCCAGGAGAAATATCGTGGCGACAGTATTTGATTTAATTGAGCAGTGGCTAGATGTCACAAATCAGGAGTAACAAATGGATAATAACAATTACTTAACTAGCCAAAATGGTGCCCCAATAGCTGATGACCAAAATTCATTATCAGCAGGTGAGCGTGGTCCATTATTATTACAAGATTGGCACTTAATTGAAAAATTAGCCCACTTTAACCGTGAGCGTATTCCTGAGCGAGTCGTACATGCAAAAGGTACCGGTGTTTATGGTACTTTTACCTTAACTAAAGACCTAAGTGATTTCACCTTGGCTGATCACTTTAATGGTGTGGGCAAGCAAACTGAGACCTTTATTCGCTTCTCAACTGTTGGCGGCGAGATGGGTAGCGCCGATGCAGAGCGTGATCCTCGTGGTTTTGGTTTACGTTTTTATACTGCCCGCGGTAATCATGACATTGTGGGGAATAACACCCCGACATTCTTCTTACGTGACGGCATTAAATTCCCTGACTTTATTCATACCCAAAAGCGTAACCCGCAGACTAATTTGAAAGATCCGCAAGCAATGTGGGATTTCTGGTCATTAAACCCAGAAGCCATGCATCAAGTGACTATTTTAATGTCAGATCGCGGTATCCCAGCTAATTACCGTCAAATGCACGGCTATGGTTCACATACTTTCTCATTATGGAATGCCAAAGGTGAGCGTTACTGGGTCAAGTTCCACTTTAAATCACAGCAAGGTGTGGTGAACTTAACCGCAGAGCAAGCGGATATTTTAAAAGGTATTGATCCGGACTCGTCACAACGTGACATGGTGGCGGCTATCGCCGATGGTAATTTCCCTAAGTGGGCTGTAAAAGTGCAGATAATGCCTGAAGCAGACGCCAATGATTATGCAATAAACCCATTCGATTTAACCAAAGTATGGCCACATGCAGATTATCCATTAATTGAAATTGGCGAACTTGAGTTAAATCGTATGCCAGACAACTACTTTGCTGAAGTTGAGCAAGTTGCATTAGCACCAAGTAACTTGGTTCCTGGTGTCGGCGCTTCACCTGATAAAATGTTGCAAGCGCGTTTGTTCTCTTATGCAGATGCTCAGCGTTACCGTATTGGGACTAATTACAACCAATTACCGGTAAATTGTCCTCATGCCGCTAAAGCTAACCATCATCAACGTGCAGGGGCTATGGCAGGGACACAATGCCCATATAACGGCAGTCAAACTGGTGCAGATTCAAGTGCTAATTACGGCCCAAGCACTGCAACGGCAGCACTTCAAGAGTCGTCTCAATTTATTGAGCCGCCACTAAGACTTGATGGCGAGGCTGCAAGATATAGCCGTTATGACCAAGATGACTATACTCAGGCGGGTAATTTGTACCGCATCTTTAGTGAAGAAGAAAAGCAGCGTTTAGTTGAAACCATTGCAGGTACATTGAGCCAAGCAAGTGAAGATGTGCAATTGAGAATGGTTGAGCATTTCTTAAAAGCTGATAGCGATTATGGTCAACGCATCAAAACACTTTTGGAAGCATAATGGTCGCTAATTTGATTGTTAAGGTATTAGATAAGTAAATACCTGTTGTTAACTATGTAAAAGGAAGACTTAGGTCTTCCTTTTTTATTTATCTTGTTCTGGTTTACCTGCATAGTCAGTTTACTCATCATTTCATTTGTTGATGGGTAGTTTTATATGTGATTACTCAATTAATATCGCTCTTCAAATTGTTTGCTAGCCTCAAAACCCTCTTGTATGGCTGTAATGCTACACCATTGCAAAATCCTTGCGTTAAAGTAATTATCAATATGTTGCGTAATTGTTTATTAACGCGCGTGTAGGCCTTTAAATGCCTAAGTCTCTTGCTAGTGATAATCTCCTTCTGCTACTGTCGAAATCGACCATATCAATAAGACTTGGTAAAACGACCAATAAATAAAAACCATACGGGACTCATGTTTTGAACTTAAAAATACTTGGCTCAATCGCCATTGTTGCAGGAACTGCTATTGGTGGGGGGATGTTAGCTTTACCACTTGCTACCGCAGCGCTAGGTATTATGCCTGCGATTTTATTGCTGGTAGTTATCTGGGGATTATCAGCTTATACCTCTTTATTAATGTTAGAAATTAACTTACGTACTGGTGTGGGTGATAACGTCCACGCCATTACAGGCAAAACCTTAGGCAAGGTTGGTCAACTTATTCAAGGCGGATCGTTTTTAAGTTTGTTATTTGCCCTGACCATGGTGTATCTAATGGGCGGATCATCGCTACTTGAATCTCGCTTAGAGCCATTATTAGGTGTCGATTTAAATAACCAAGTGTCAGTACTGCTATTTACGTTAGTATTTGGTGGCCTAATTGCCGTTGGCGTGAAGTGGATTGATAAAGTATCTCGGGTGTTATTTACCGCGATGATCGTGTTATTGGTTCTAGTGGTGGCATTTTTGCTACCTGAAGTAAACCTTGTGGCATCATTAAGTAATTTTTCAGCCAATGTCGCCGAAGGCGATAAGCTTGACCATTTATGGTTAGCGGCTATTCCTGTGGTATTTACCTCATTTGGTTTCCATGTGTGTATTGCGACCATTGTTCGTTACTTAGACGGTGATGCCGTTTCGTTAAGAAAAGTGCTATTGATTGGCTCTACTATCCCGCTAGTTTGCTATATCTTATGGATTTTGGTCACTTTAGGTACCTTAGGCGGTGAAACGGTAAATGGTTTTGCAGGGTCATTACCTGCGCTAGTTAATGCATTACAAGCTGTAGCTAACTCAGCGGTTGTCAGTCAGTTTATTGATTTATTTGCCAATCTTGCACTCGTGACTTCTTTCTTAGGCGTTACCATGAGCTTGTTTGACTATGTTGCCGAGTTAACCCGAGCAAAAGATGATAAAGCAGGCCGTGCTAAAACTTGGTTAGTCACTTTCGTGCCGCCACTATTATGTGCTTTATATTACCCTGATGGCTTTTTCCAAGTGCTCGGCTTTGCGGCCATACCGTTAGTGGTTATGATTATCTTCTTGCCGATAGTCATGGCATTAAAACTGCGTAAGCAACAATTAGGTGGCTATGAAGTGTGTGGTGGCAAGCTTGCCTTAGCTATCGCAGGTCTATTAGGTTTGTTGATTGTGGTTGCTCAGTTGATGGTGGCTTTAAGCTAAAAAAGCCAATAAATGAAGCTGTGTTGTCGATAAGCTTTGTAACGGCATTTTTCAAAGACTATTTCTTTGTAGAAACAATATGATAAAGTCAGGCTATCCGCCTGACTTTTTTATGCCTTAAATCTGAACATTGTTGCTTCAATATGACATTGTGACCGCATTAAAATACAGGCAATTTGGGGCTCTTTTATTAAAAATGGAATAATAATGAAAACATGGTTATTAAGCGCTGCAATTTTGGCAACATTTGCCAGCCAAGCAGACGAAGGAATGTGGCAGCCTTATCAGCTACCTGCAATGGCTGATGAGCTTAAAGCAAAAGGATTGGAGATTGATGCCAAATCGATTTCAAAATTAACCGAATTTCCAATGAATGCCGTGATTAGCCTAGGTGGCTGCACAGCATCATTTGTGTCGCCTAAAGGCTTGGTTGTTACTAATCATCATTGTGCTTATGGCGCTATTCAGTACAACTCAACCCCAGAGAACAACCTGTTACAAGATGGTTTTTTAGCTAAAACTTATGCAGAAGAATTACCTGCTACACCGGGTTCACGTATTTATGTTACTGAAGCTGTTACTGATGTCACCGCTAAAATAAAAGACGGTGAAATGAGCAAAACTGGTAATGACTTTTACAAAGGCATTGAGCAAAAAGAGAAATCATTAGTCGCAGAGTGTGAAGCGCAAGATGGTTACCGCTGTAAGGTTTATAGTTTTCATGGCGGTCTTGAGTATTACTTAGTTAAACAGATGGAAATCCGCGATGTTCGCCTAACTTATAATCCTGCAGCCAGTGTGGGTAAATATGGCGGCGATATCGATAACTGGATGTGGCCACGTCACACTGGCGATTTTTCATTCTACCGTGCTTACGTCGGTAAAGATGGTAAGCCTGCCGATTTCAGTAAAGATAATGTCCCATACGAGCCTAAAAGCTTTCTTAAAGTGTCTGCAAAAGGCGTAAGCGAAGGGGACTTTGTTATGGTGGCAGGTTACCCCGGCCGTACTAACCGTTATCGCATCGCGAATGAAGTCGAAAACCAATTTGAGTGGGCTTATCCGCAAGGTAAAGTGTTGCGTGAACGTTTAATTGAAATCATCAAAGACACAGCCCCAGAAGGCAGTGATGAGCGAATTAAATATGAAAGCTCAATTGCAGGATTAGCCAATTACGCTAAAAACTTTACTTCGATGATTGAGTTTTACGGTAAATCTACCATGTTAGATGAGCGTAAAAGTTTAGAGCAAAAATTAGCTAAGTGGATTAGCAAAGATAGCAAGCGTCAGGCGAAATATGGTGAAACATTAGCTCAGTTAGATAAGTTAATTGCCTTAGACCAACAAGGCCAAGAACGTGACTTACTGCTGAGTTACATGGGTTATTCAACCATGAAGAACACCGCTGAGCGCCTATATCGTTTAGCTCATGAAAAAGCGTTACCGGATATGCAGCGTGAGCCTGGCTATCAAGAACGCGACATGACTCAGTTTACCTCAAGTATGGAGCGTATTGACCGTCGTTATGCTGCCAGCGTTGATAAAGCCATGTTAGCAGACTTACTCAAGCGTTATGCCGCTTTGCCAACCTCTGAGCGTTTAGCTGATTTTGATAAGGCTTTCTCGATTGGTAAAAACTTCGATGAAGCCAAGCTAATGAAAACCCTTGATAGCATGTATGCCAATACCACACTGTCAGATAAAGACGTCCGCTTAGCTTGGATGAATAAGTCGGTAGCTGAGTTTAATCAGTCGAAAGATCCGTTTATTCAATATGCGGTGATGACCTTTGATGAAAAAATGCAACGCGAACAAGCGCAAAAACAACTTGCTGGAGACTTAATGAAAGTGCGTCCACAGTATATGGATGCGGTCATTGCCTATAATCGTGAGCTAGGTAAACCGGTTTACGCTGATGCTAACTCAAGCTTACGAGTCACGATTGGTAACGTAAAAGGATACTCGCCCCAAGATGGTTTAGTGGCGGCGCCGTTTACTCGTCTTGAAGGTATTGTTGCGAAAGATACTGGTGCAGCTCCATTTGATGCACCGACTAAGCAACTTGAGCTTATTAAGCAAAAGCAGTACGGCGATTTCTACATGAAATCAATCGATTCTGTACCGGTTAACTTCTTATCGACTTTAGATACCACTGGTGGTAACTCAGGTTCTCCAACTTTGAATGGCCGCGCTGAATTAGTGGGTTTACTGTTTGATGGCGTTTACGAAAGCATCATTGGTGACTGGGGTTATGATCCTCAAACTAACCGCTCAATCCAAGTGGATAGCCGTTACATGCTGTGGGTGATGAAGTATTTAGATAATGCTGACAACTTACTTGAAGAAATGGACATCGTAAAATAATTGATAAGCAGCTACAACTTAAGTAGCTGCTGCAGTGTGACTAATTCTGCGGCCTCTAGGGGCCGCATTTTTGTTTCTGGCAACTGAGCAAGCTGACAATTCATCATGCTCACTCTTAGCAAATCAACAACGTGATAGCCCAGCGCTTGGGACATTCTGCGAATTTGTCGATTAAGCCCTTGGGTTAACGTTATCTCAAATTGGCACTCGTCAATGACAGAGACCTTACAAGGTTTAGTGGTCACATCTCGATAGCTGACTCCTGCACTCATTAACGCGGCAAAATCATTTTTAAGTGGTTTATTTACCGTGACTTGATAGACTTTTTCATGGCCAAAATCAGGATGCATCAGTCGATGAGTTAGCGCGCCATCATTTGTCAGTAGTAATAATCCGCGCGAGTCCTTATCTAATCTTCCTGCAGGGTACAGCCGGGGTGAAGCGGGTAAGTGATGGATTAAACTGGAGGCTAACTCAGGTAATAAGCGGCAATCAATGCCCACGGGTTTGTGATATAGCCAATATTGTTTGCTCTCTAGTGGCGCAATAGTTTCACCGTCTAGTAAAATATTGGGGTTTACCACATTGGGGCTGACGCGATCTAACGCTGAGGCGATTTGACCATTAAAGCACACTCTACCTGCGGCAATAAGCCTTTGGGCTTGGCGCCTTGAGCAGACTCCGCAGTGAGCTAAATACTGCTCTAAGCGCATATTATTGGCCAAAATTAGTTTCCTACAAGCGATAAGTTGGCAAGGTGATGTTGCTGCTTAATACGGTTTTTCATATCAATGGCTAACACCATACACCACAAAATATTGGTTTGAGTTAGTACCCACATCACCAAGGACATCCAACAAATGTCACTGGTAGCATGGCTACATGGATCAAAATCTAATGTCGACCAGTTAAGCAAAGACATCAATATTATTGAAAATATTAACCCAATAATATTTAGAGCGAATAATGGACTGGTTAAAGCGCTACGCTTGCGAAAGTATTCCATAAAGCAAAAACAATGCAGCAAAAAGGTGCAAATGAGATAACCGGTTGAAAACAGACGGTGTTGCTCTAAAAAGTTAATTGGAAAGATACCAATGAGTACAATTAATACGCCTAAGGTAGCGCCAGTGACGGTAATACCTCGGCTGTAGCCATCTTCAAAGACAAAGTAGCGCGCTGACATAGCCAGTATTAAACACATTCCAGCAATGACTAATGACATATTGTAAACAATGGCTAACGGTGAACTCATATAGTCACCTAAGGTATCAGCTCTAATGCTCAGTGGGTTAATACCCAAACGAGACACTTCAGCAATTAACGCCGCCCCAATGCCAAGGCCACTAATTACAGCAGTCGCTAAAGACATGAAAATAATCATTAAATATAAATCGTAATGTTTATTAAACTGAATTGATTGGCTCATGGGTTGTTTGATATGCAAATGTTAACTTTAGACTAACACTTTTAAACCGCTCTTTTATATAAAATAAAACCTGAGTTCAACCATCATTAAGTCGGTTGTTCTCAGGTTTTATGCCGTTGGTTTGACAGTGAATTAAGCGCGTTTACGCAATATCACAATTGAAATAGCAACCACAGCTAAAATCATACAATACCAAGCGTGTGAAATAGCAGCTAATGGGCTAATGGCAAAGGTTGATGCTATCAATAGTGCTTGAGCGCCATGGGGAATTAACCCTTGAATGATACAAGCAAAGATATCTAAAACACTCGCCGCGCGCTTAGGTGCAACGCCATGCTTGCTGGCTAAGTCTTTGGCAATGTCACCGACAACCACAATCGATACCGTATTGTTAGCGACACACACATTGGTTGCTGCAACCATACCTGCCATACCTAGTTCAGCAGCGCGGGGTGATGCGTCACCTTTGGCTTTAGAGAAGCGGGCAATCAAAGATTCAATCTTCTGGCTTACAAAGGTTAAACCGCCTTGTTGTGTCATCAGCGCAGCTAAACCGCCAACAAGCATAGATAGAATGAAGATTTCTTGCATGTTGGTGAAACCAGCATAGATATCTTGACCAAATTGGACCGCACTATAATCCATAGTGAACAGGCCTGTAGCGCCAGCTAGCAGTATGCCTACGGTTAGTACCACAAACACATTAACTCCTGATACTGCTAAAAATAATATCGTTAGGTAAGGAATAACGTTAATGAAGTCAATTTCTTGGGCGGCAATGTCAGCTTGTCCCTGACCCGCAATAGCAAATAACACTAAGGCAATTGCTGATGCTGGCAGCGAGAAAATTAAGTTCTCACGGAACTTGTCTTTCATTTCACAGCCCTGAGTACGGGTTGAGGCAATGGTGGTATCAGAAATAATAGATAAGTTATCACCAAATAATGCACCAGATAATACTGCGCCAGCCATTAATGCATAATCAATTTGCGCTTGATCAGCAACGCCTAATGCAATCGGCGCTACCGCTGCAATGGTACCCATTGAGGTGCCCATCGCGGTAGCAATGAAGGCAGCAATAACAAAAAAGCCGGGTAATAATAAGTTCGATGGGATCATTGATAAGCCCAGCGCAACCGTAGCATCAACACCACCAGTCGCTTTAGCGACAGAGGCAAAGGCGCCTGCCAATAGATAAATCAGACACATAGCAATAATATTGCTGTGACCAATACCGGCAATGAAAGTATCAATGGATTGATTTAATTTTTGCTTAGACAGTAATAACGCCAAGATAATCGCCGGTAAAATCGCGATAACACTAGGTAACTGATAAAAAGCAAAGTCTACACCTTGGCTTTGAAAGTAAACCCCAGCGCCAATAAATAAGGCTAAAAAAGCAAATAGTGGCAGTAAAGCAACAAAGGAGGCTGGGCTGGTGGCCGATTTTTGTGTTTGTGTGGTCAAGTGAGTCTCTCTTATTATCTTATTCAATTCATTGATGGTTATTGGTGCTGCACCAATAGGCTGCGAGTTACTTTAGCAATCCATGTTATTTCAGTTTCAATGATGATAGCTTGTGCAATGATAGTCAGCATAGGAGATCTACAAATTAGTGTCAATCTAGACGTCTAGACTTCTTTGCTTCTAGGGTTGGTTTTACTTTAATGGCACATGCTAACTGTATTTGCAGCACAATAAAGTATACATCTCATTAACCTTGAGGCGGTTTGGTGGCTGTATTTTGACCTTTAACAGCCGCTGCAATATCATCGGCGTTCATTGATGCAAGAGCCCCTTGATGATGAAACCAGATAGAATGACTGCAATGCAGCAACTTATAAACCAAGTTAAAGATACCTTTCCCTTAGATGATCCTGCTTTAGCCGTATGTGGTTTTAATAGTAGCTGTATTGGCTGTCCCAAAAAACTGCTTGAAATTGTTGATAGTGAAGTGAGTTATTGGCAATCATCGCTGGACAATAATGCCACCCCGAGCTTTGGCGATTTAGAAAAATTTGCCAAGTTATGTAAAAACGTTCATCGAGGTTTAAAGCGCAACGGTTTGTTTGATAGTCAATAGTGCGAATATTGCCTGTGAGGGCTTGATGGTTATTAGGATTGTTATCAAGCTGCCTTTTACTACCTCACTTTCCTGCCTCAAACTCCCATATCCGCTGTAATTTTAGATTTCATTTTTTCCCTTAAGATGGTTAGCATTGCCTAAGCTATGTTGATAACCGATAACTGACTAGCGAAATTGATAAAGCGTACTGTTGTGGCACAAAGCAATAGGCTATCTTAGCGAGGTAGCCTCACTATAGGAATAATAATGGCACTGACACTTTCGCAAATTGAAGCTTTTTGTTTGGTCGCAGAGCTGGGCTCTGTGTCAGAAGCGGCGAGACAAACAGAACAGAATCGCACCAAAATGACCATGGCGATTAAAGCGATGGAAAAAGATCTCGGTACCGCATTATTTGATCGCACCGGTAACCAAGTCACATTGTCCGAAGCAGGTAAGGCTATTTATAAAGATTGCCAAAGTATGCTGACAGCGGCGCAGCGGATCCGCCAAACCTGTCGTCAAGTTAAAGGTGAGTTTGCTGCAGAAGTATGGATTGCCCGTGACGACTCTTTACCTGACGATATTTGGTTAGAGTTGACTCATCAGCTTAATAATCACTTTCCAGCAACCTCATTTAATATTGTGCTGGCCTCCACCGGCGATCTGGCCAATTTAGTTGAAACTGAGCAAGTTAATTTTGCTTTTGGAATTGACTATGAAAGCACTGATAGTGCCATGGTGACATCACATCCTTTAGGTAAAATTCGCATGATGTCAGTGTGCCGTCATGACCACCCCTTGGCAGCAAAACGCCGAGTGTCAGATGAAGACTTGCGCAGCGCCATGCAAGCATCAATGGTATATTTAAATGAAAAGTCCAATCCTGAATTACAGCCTTTTTCCCGTAACTATATTGGTTTTTCAAGTTTTGATTACATTCTTAGCTCCATTCAAACTGAAGATGCTTGGGGTGTAATGCCTGAACCCTTGATTAAACATTTATTGAGGCAGCAATCCATTGCGGTGATTAAGCATACTTACGGTTTATTGCAGGAAGACTATTGCATGTTTGCAGCAAGTGGCCTTAATGAGCATCCCGCGACAAACTGGTTAGCCGATCAGTTAAATGACTATCTATTTGCTTTTTAATCTTGTGTTCATGATAAGCCCATCCTCGATGGGTCATTAAATCAAACTGTTCAACTGGTCCATTTCAATAACCAGCTATCACCTTTGTATTAGCTTATTCGTGTTATTTCGGATTCATGCCAAGCACTCACTGTCAATATAATTGACAGATGGTTGCTAAACTAAGTCATTGAATAGCCTTGCTATAATAATATTACTATCAAAATAACCTCACAGACGTTGAGTTTGTCATTGCTGATTTAATACAGAATGCCAAACTGTACTCAATTACCTATACGGGTAAATGATTAATTTTATGAGGAATTCATATGTGTGTGCCATCTCAAGCAATAGAGCAAAAAGTGTTGATACTGTCTTCAGTATTTGCGCTGATGTTTGCTGTAGGCGGCTTGGCGGTTGGGCTGATATTGGGTTCCTTAGTCATAGCCTTTGATGGTTTATACTCGTTAATTAGTTTGCTGTTAACTATTTTGTCACTGCTCGCCGCTAAGCTTATCCATTCCCCGAAAGATAAGCGTTTTCCCAATGGTAAGGCGATGTTTGAACCTATTGTTATTGCGATCAAAGGTGTGGTGATTATGTGCCTAGTGATTTATTCACTGTTCGGCGCAATCGATAGTTTAATACAAGGTGTCAAGCCGTTAGACATTGGTGTAGCGAGTGTTTTTGGGCTGGTAAATACCCTTGGTTGTGGTTTTGCTTGGTGGAAAATAACCCAAATGAGCCGCGAGTCGCACTCAGGGTTAATTGAAGCAGAAACTAAGCAGTGGCAGATGGATACTTTGCTCAGCATGGCTATTACGCTGGGGTTTGTTATCGCATGGGGCTTAACGCAAACTTCGCTGGCTCAATATGCAGGTTATGCCGATCCACTCATGATGATATTAATTTCAGCTTACTTTTTGAAAGTTCCTTTTTCTATGGTGAGTCAAGCGGTCAAAGAGTTATTGCAAATGGCACCACAACAAGAACTGATTGCAGAAGTATCCAAAGGCATGAAAGAAGTTGATAGCCAAGAAACCCTGCATTTAGGCAGTGTCGTCAAAGTGGGAAATGAGCTTAGAATTGATATCAATGTCGTACCTAGTGAAGAGTCAATTATAAAGACCGGTGGTATCAAAGTATTTCAGCAAAATCTCAAGCAAAAGTTATCAGCGCTGCCATACAAGTTAGAGCTTAAAATGAATATTGCCATTTAACCATTTAGTCATCAAGCTATTGCTAGTCACTACAATAACCATATTCGATTATTGGTACCATTTGAGTCTTAACGAAGACTCACTTATCCGCCGCAACAACCACTAACTTGCTCATTACGCTTCATTTAGCGAGACAAACTTGATGCTAAATACGGCCTTTCAATAATGGCTTTTTGCGCTATCTAGGTGCAGCTTGCACTACTTACAACCATTTTTTAAAAATCTAATTAGATTAGGGTGTTGATTTATAAGCATTTATCAACCTTGGTATGAAGTTGGCTTATTAGCAGTCAACTACATAACTATAGGGAATGCACTATGTCATATATCGAGCCAAAGGAGTTTGCTACCAAGATGGTAGATGCTGGGGAGCAAAAAATCTTCATGTCGACACGAGATACATTAGTTAGGGCATTTATGGCTGGCGCGATACTGGGACTTGCCGCTTTTTTTGCCATTACCGTTATCGTGAAAACAGGTAGCTTGTTAGTCGGATCATTATTATTCCCGGTTGGGTTTATTATGTTGTATCTGATGAAGTTTGATTTGCTGACAGGTGTATTTACCTTGGTGCCTTTAGCTGTCCTTAACAAGCGACCGGGATGTACCTGGGAGCAACTTTTTAGGAATTGGGGGTTAGTGTTTGTGGGGAATTTTGCCGGCGCGTTAACCGTGGCATTTTTTGCATCCTATATCCTGACTTATGGTTACAACACTGACGGTGGAGTATTAGCGGCTAAAGTGAGCTCAATTGGTGAGTCACGTACGTTAGGGTATCAAGAGCATGGCGTGGCAGGCTGGTTTACTATTTTTATTCGCGGCATGTTGTGTAACTGGATGGTGTCTATGGGAGTGGTAGGCGCTATGATCTCAACCTCAGTGAGCGGCAAAATGGCTGCAATGTGGATGCCTGTGATGCTGTTCTTCTTTATGGGTTTTGAGCATTCAATCGTTAATATGTTCCTATTTCCATTTTCAATGATCATGGGCGGTGACTTTACTGTTAGCGACTACCTATTGTGGAATGAAATCCCAACGGCATTAGGTAATTTAGTCGGCGGCTTTTTACTCGTGGGCTTACCTTTGTACTTAACCCATGTTAAGACAAGCCCTGAGCGTAAAACTGCTGCTGAAAAAGAAAGCTTAGCTTTATAAGCAGTGCTAAGGCCTATCCTTGTCTCGATTGGGCTTTGTTATGGCGATTCAAGTGATACCTGCTTACTTAATGGTAAGCCGTTGATGGTTTTATCGGTAAATACTATTAGCTTGAACACTATTAACCTAAATAAAATAGCTTGAACAAAAAATGCCCGCAGCTGCGGGCATTTTTATGGTTTCAAACCTGCTAATTATTAGTCTTCAGCATCACCAAGGGACAATAACGTCGCGTTACCGCCAATGGCAGTAATATTGTTGGTGCGGGTTTTTTCAGTAATAAAACGAGTAAGGTAGTGTGGTCCGCCTGCTTTGGGGCCAGTACCTGATAAACCTTGACCGCCAAAAGGCTGTACACCCACTACTGCGCCAATTTGGTTACGATTAATATAGACGTTACCCACATCAACCTTGTCTGCAAGATTTAACGCATGGCCTTCATTGCGGCTATGAATTCCTAAAGTAAGACCAAAGCCGGTGCTGTTTATCTCGTCAATAACCGCGGCTAAATTAGCGGCTTTATAACGAATAACGTGCAAAATTGGCCCGAAATGTTCTTTCTCAAGCACTTTAATTGAATCAATTTCTACCGCTGTTGGCGACACAAAGTGGCCATTTTCAGTGCCTGCGGGTAAGTTGATTTTCTTAATTAACTTACCAACTTGCGAGATATGATCAATATGGGCATTTAGGTTCGCTTTTGCAGTGGCATCAATCACAGGGCCAACGTCAGTTTGAACAAAGATTGGGTTACCAATACTGAGTTCTTCCATTGCGCCTTGCATTACATCTAACACGCGATCGGCAATATCTTCTTGTAAGAACAGCACTCGCAATGCCGAGCAGCGCTGGCCTGCACTGGTAAACGACGATGAAACCACATCTGCAACCACTTGTTCTGCTTGTGAGGTCGAGTCAACTATCATCGCATTTTGACCGCCAGTTTCAGCGATGAGCGGAATGATAGCACCTTCACGATTAGCTAATGTGCGGTTAATCAATTTAGCAGTGCCGGTTGAACCAGTAAAGCACACACCGCCAATACGTTCATCAGCGGTGATCGCTGCGCCAACAGTAGCGCCAGTGCCTGGTAAGAACTGCAGTACATCGACAGGAATGCCTGCTTCATGAGCTAATTGCACAGCGCGGTAGCCCACTAATGAAGTTTGCTCAGCGGGTTTGGCAATCACGGTATTACCAGCAGCTAGCGCCGCAGTAACTTGGCCCAAGAAAATCGCTAATGGGAAGTTCCAAGGGCTAATACAAACAAAGATGCCGCGGCCTTGAATGAATAGTTCATTTAATTCACCCGTCGGCCCAGGAAGCAAAGTTGGCGCCGCCATCATTTTCTTGGCTTGAATAGCATAGTAGCGACAAAAATCTACTGCTTCACGGACTTCATCAATGCCATCTTGTAAGCTTTTACCTGCTTCACGAGTACAAAGGGCAATCAGCTCTTCGCGGTTCTCTTCAAGTAAGTCAGCCAGTTTTTGCAGTGCAGATGCACGCTGCTCAACGGGGGTATGACTCCAACGATGAAAAGCGCCATGGGCAGAACTTAATGCAGCTTCAATTGCCTGATTATTGGCAAAAGCTACTTGTCCCACCGTTTTAGTGGTGTCAAATGGGCTGAGTACATTTTTGGTTTCGCCGCTTAAGGTCTCGCCATTGACTAATGGCCCAGCAGTCCATTGGGTATCGTTAAATTGGTCAACGCCGGCAAAAAATGGCGCAGACTCAGAAATGATGTTCATGTTTAATCCTTTAGAGTTTTTACGTTCTATACCAAAAATATCTTCCGGCAGAACAATTTTGTTATTAGCTAAAGTTTTATAAGCTTTTAAAGTGGTTAATGGATGCACCACTAAGCTTTCGATAGGGGTTTTCGGGTCCACTAATTTGTGAACAAACGAGGTGTTAGCGCCGTTTTCTAATAGGCGCCTTACCAGATAAGGCAGTAGATCTTTATGGGCACCAATAGGCGCGTAGATACGCACGGATTTTGCGCCACTTTCAGCCAGCATAGTGTCGTAGAGCTCTTCACCCATGCCATGTAGGCGCTGGAACTCATAGTGACGATTCGCGCCCATCGCACTGATACTGGCAACTGTTTGGGCATTATGGGTGGCAAATTGCGGGTATATGGCGCCTGTAGTGGCGTCAGAGAGTAAATAACGAGCACAGGCTAAATATGATACGTCCGTGCCGGCTTTGCGAGTGTAAAGTGGGTAGCCACCGTCGCCAGCTTGCTGAGCCCATTTTAACTCACTGTCCCAATAAGCGCCTTTTACTAGTCTCACTGGAATTTCATCGCCTTGCTCGCGGGATAACTTAGTTAACCAACATAATACCGGCAGGGCACGTTTTGAGTAGGCTTGAACCACAATCCCCAGTAAGCCCCAACCTTGAGTTTCGTTGGCGTTATATAGCTTCTGGAATAACTTGAGTGATAATTCAAGGCGATCCATTTCTTCGGCATCGATTGAAATACCGATGTTGAGCTCGCGCGCTTGCACGATGAGTTTAATGACAGTGTCATATAATTCACTGAGTACACGTGATTCATTGGCGACTTCATAGCGTGGATGCAGCGCCGATAATTTGATTGAGATTGTGGGGCGAGGAGCGCTTGATAGATCGTATTCTTGTGCGCCTAATTCAGCAATCGCATGGCTATATTCAGTGTAATACTTATGTGCATCTTTAGCGGTTAACGCGGCTTCACCGAGCATATCATAGCTGTGGGTGTAACCTTGCTGGCGCTTAGCAACACTGTTTTTAAGGGCCTCTTTAACCGTTTGTCCCAACACAAACTGTTTACCCATAATCTTCATCGCGGCATTCATTGCTTGACGAATAACAGGCTCACCAACACGATTAACTAAACGGTTTAGCAAGTTACTAGGTTTGCCGTCGATGTTTTTATCTAACTTAACGATTTTACCTGTGAGCATTAAGCCCCAAGTGGATGCGTTAACTAACACTGAATCACTTTTACTTAAGTGCGCATCCCACTTAGCGCCAGAGAGCTTATCTTCGATTAAGGCATCTGCAGTAGCGGCATCAGGGATACGCAATAATGCTTCAGCAAGACACATCAAGATAATGCCTTCTTGAGTTTCTAAGCTGTATTGCTGCAAGAAAGCATCAATGCCAATCATTAGGCCTTTCTTTTCAAATTGGCGCACTTTCAAGACCAGTTGATGGGCTTTATCAGTGATTTGCTTAATTTCAGTATCAGACGATGGCACTAATTTAATAAGCTCAGATAAATACAGTTCTTCATCAACGATGTAATTATTAGTTATGGCTGAGAATAGCTCATCTAAGCTAGCATTATTGTAATGACCGTTTAGGACTTCACTGGCATTGAACATAATTTTCATTCCGTCTTGAGCTGTTTACTAACTTTGTAAACAAGATGTTTATTATGATGTTTTTTATTTTGTATACAATGTACGAAATCGAGGCGAGTATACGATTAAAATGTGATGTTGAGCAAGATTTAGTGTCAGTTGTGATGATGAAATATAGCCTAGGTGTTTTTTATACCTCTTGCAGGCAAAATAACGACTTTTTTGAGGGGGTAAATGTTGTGCTTTTGTTGCCAGCGCAAGCTCAAAAAGCAGAAACAAAAAAGCCAATGCAATGGCATTGGCTTTTCAGGTAAGATAAGTCGCGTAATTGAGCTAGGACTACATCCAGCGGCTGTTCTTCTTACGTTGTGGTCTTGGTAGATAGACTAGGAAAATACCGATTAAGGCGCCTAATCCAGCAATTAATGCGCCTTGTTGCCACATTCTTGATTGAGCATTATCTTGAATCGCATTCAATTCTTTAATCGCATGGTCGCGCTGTTGAGATGCGCTAGCAAGCTCTGATTCTAGAGATAAAATCTGTTGGTTAGCTGCTGTTAGCTGTTGGGTTACAGACTCAGAGCTTTGATCTAGCTGCGCTAAAGTTTGCTTGGCTTTAGCGAGTTCTGCTTCAACAATTGGCAAACGGTTTCTAAGGCCGGTGCCTTTTTTAACTAACTCAGAAATCACCCAACCTTCACGGTTTTTATGATCACGAATTTTACTGTAATCGTTTTGGCTTTCGTTTAATAAGGTAACTGATTGGCCTGCTTCGATGGTGCCTAAAATACGGTATTGAGTCCCTGGACCACTATGCATGTAAATATCGACATCATCGGTAATGAAATGCGTCGCTTGTTGCGCCATTAAGCCATTTGAGAGCAGTAGTAATACTACCATTGTGAACATTCTTAACACGTTATTTTTCCATACCATTAGAACTACCCGTCATGCTATTTATTTAGCGACTTGATTGCAAGGAAGAACGCAAAAGTCTTATTCAAATAAGCGATATTACTGATTAATCTAATGGGATTATGCGTAAAACGTTATGCTTTGGCTAAATGAAGCGAATAATTAGCCCGCTGATTAACGAAAGTTTGCTATTTGAAACAAAAAAGCCGGACATTAATATGACCGGCTTTTGCGTGGTTAGCTTAATAACTGACGAGTTATTAGCTAAATATCCCTTTGATGGTGAAGAAGAACAGGATAGATAATGCCGCACCCGCAGGTAAGGTAACAACCCAAGAAACAACGATGTTACGTACTACACCGATATTAATTGCGGCAATACCACGAGCCATACCCACACCTAATACCGCACCAACTAGTGTTTGAGTTGTCGAGATAGGTAAACCGGTACCTGATGCAATAACAACTGTTGATGCTGCAGCAAGTTCAGCAGCAAAACCACGGCTTGGGGTTAAGTGAGTGATGTTTTTACCAATGGTTTGCATTACACGCTTACCAAAGATAGCTAGACCCATCACAATACCAACCGCACCTAATGGTAAAATCCACCAAGCTAAAGCCGCTTTAGAGCCAATTTCACCGCCGCTGTTAACAACTGAAACTACAGCTGCTAATGGGCCAATGGCGTTAGCAACGTCATTTGAACCGTGAGCAAATGCCATACAACAAGCGGTAACTACCATTAAGATAGCAAATACTTTTTCTACATTTGCATATTCAGTTTGGCGATTAACTTCTCTGCTCATGTTTAAGCGGCCGATCATAATCTTACCAAAGATACCAATAACAACGGCAACAATAGCGGCTAAGCCATAGGCTTCAGCAGTTGAGAAGTGCAATCCAACATGCTTCAAACCTTTAGTAATAGTCACAAGTGACATCACAAAGCCTGCAAAAGCCATGTAGAAAGGTACATAACGCTTAGCGTTGGCTAACGGATCATCAGTGTTAAAAATGAGTTTTTGAACACTTTGGAAGATCATAAAGGCGATGAAACCGGATATCGCAGGAGTCACAACCCAAGAGCCGACAATGCCAACAACCTTGCCCCATTCAACAGAATCTACGCTAACACCTACTGCAGCAAAGCCAACAATAGCGCCAATAATAGAGTGAGTCGTAGATACAGGCCAACCTAGCGCTGAGGCTAGGATCAGCCAAATACCTGCAGCAAGTAGAGAACCTATCATGCCGTAAACCAGTAATTCAGGTGAATCGACGAAATAACTCGCGTCAATAATCCCTTTACGAATTGTGCTGGTCACTTCGCCACCCGCAAGGTATGCACCTGCGAATTCGAAGATCATTGCAATGATAATAGCTTGTTTAATAGTGATAGCATTAGAACCCACAGAGGTTCCCATAGCATTAGCGACATCGTTTGCGCCAATACCCCATGCCATCAAAAATCCAAATACAGCCGCAATACCAATAAGCATTGGGCCATTGGTGACTAATACATCAACCATGTTGTTTCCTTGATAACCTTTTAGTTATGAACTGCGAGCTAACATTAGCTCTAGGCGAGAGCCTACACGCTCGGCTAAATCTGCCAAGCCTCCAACCCATTCGATAATCTTGTACATAAACATGACATCGATAGGATTCAAATCTGCTTCCAAGCTTAGTAGTAAGCGACGTACTTGGATTTGCAAATCATCTGAATCAGCTTCAATACGATCTAATTCATTGATCATTTTGGCGACTAATTCGACTTCACGTCCTCTAAAACCTGTTTCGAGAAGGTCATCGAGTTCGTTAATTGCTTGCTTAGCAAGAGAGACAGCATCTAAACAACGTTTGAGGTAAGCTTTAAACGGTGCTTGCACTTGTTGAGGGAAAACTAATTGGCGACCAATAATACGGCCGGAGATGTCTTTTGCCTTGTTAGCGATTTTGTCTTGTTGAGTTAATAACTCAAGCAAGTCAGTACGCTCTACTGGCATAAACAACCCACTAGGAAGGGTAAGGCGGATCTCACGCTTTAGCGTATCTGCCTCATTTTCAAGTAAGCTTATTTGCTTACGGACTTTGACCGCTTCATCCCAGTCACCTGAGGTCGTTGCGTCAAAGAATGGTACAAGTAGTACTGCACATTCATGAACTTTGTCGATATGCTGTTCTAAGGGCTTAAGGGGTGATTTTGCAAACACTCCTAAAATAGAGTTTACTGGCATTGCGGTTAACCTATTTAATGATTCCAATTTTGGAAAAGCGGGCGCATGTTACCTTAAGCGTCCACATAATGAAACTGTGTTTTTAATTTAATCTACAGTTGATATTAGTCAGTATATAGAACTGAGTAACGCTATCCTAAGGGATTTTTATTACACTAATGTGACATTATGAACTAATTATGACGCATTAATGAAGATTTAATGACAAGGTGAAAAAGAAGTCAATGGACTCTGAGATAGAACTTAAGCTGTTTATACAGCCACAATACCATGATTTATTGGTAAAATTACTGAATGAATTGGACGGCGCTACCCCTCAAGAAACTTGTCAGTTATCAAACAAATACTTTGATACACCTCAATTACAATTAAGACAACATTTGATGGGGCTTAGGGTACGCCAAACTGAAAAGTATACCGAGCAAACCATTAAAACTGCGGGCAAAGTTATTGGCGGTATTCACTCTCGGCCCGAATATAATGTGGCTATTGAGCAAGATTTCCCCGAACTGGCATTATTTCCTGACACCATTTGGCCGCAAGAAATGCTGGTTAGTGAGCTGCAAGCTGAAATCAGCTGTATTTTTGAAACTAATTTTTGCCGCCAATCATGGCATGTTTATATTGGCGATAGTTTAGTTGAGATTGCATTTGATACCGGTAATGTCCTGGCTAACGGCAAAGCCGATCCCATTTGTGAAGTGGAGTTTGAACTGTTAGCTGGTGACACGTCAGCGCTATTGCAGTTGGCTATTGACGTTGCTCGTCATGTTCCGGTGAGATTAGGTAAAGCGAGTAAAGCCCAGCGCGGCTATTTACTTTCAGGTCACTCACAAGCGCAATCATTAAAGAGCATCGATTATATTCGCTTACCCAGCGATAAAAGTTTATCAAAAACCTTGGAAGTATTATTAGAGTCGGGCATCGAACGCTGGCAGATCATTGAATCAATCTTGCTTGATAGTGATGAAATTTCTCAGCAAGCACAATTATGGATGCAACTGCGGGCTTGTATTCGATTGTTGCGACTGACTCTAAGCCAATTTGGATTATTGAATTCACAAGTGCTCAGTTACTTCGACACGTTAGAGCAACAACTACAATTTATTGAGCCGCTGCAAAGCCTCAGTTTAATTATTGATGAGCGTCAAAACTTATTCGGTAAATCCATTAATAAAGCGCCGCTAAAGGCATTAGCTAAAGCCAGTGCGGCTAAGCTTGTTGCTGATAATAATCTCGAGGCTTTTTGGCTTAAACCTGAATACGGTCAATTACAGCTTGAATTAGTGGATTTATTATTAAAAACTGCCAATGGTTCCCACCGCTTAGTGGATTATCCTGAATTGGGTGTGTTTGCTAATCGTTTACAACAAGATTCATGGCAGCGGATTGTAGATGTAATGCCAATGAGCGCGGCAATGGATAGCCTTGATTATCAAAAAGTGGCCCATTGCTTAGATGAAAGTATCTTGGTGGGGTTTGCTTATGGTGAATTGTATCAAGCAGAAGACCGCGAAGCATTCAGAGCGCCTTGGCAAGATTTAGCCTTAGGTATTCAAACCTTAGGTTGTTATCAATTGTTGGCTAAACTGACTGCAGAGACCGACGTGGATATTGGCCGTTGGCTTGAAGATAAAGAGGCTAGTTTGCTGTTTGCCATGGAGCATTCTCGTAAAAGTGCCTTAAAAAACCAGCCATACTGGTAAGCTAAACATTTAAACATAAGGCCTATCAGTTGATAGGCCTTATTTTTTTATAGATGAAATACTCCGAATGTGGTGAGTGCTGGTTAATTCTTGTCTATAAGCTGCTGTTTTAAAATGGCTATTTCATCAAGCATTTGACGCTGGTTTTTTTCCATTTGTTGCTGGTTTTGCTCCATACGCTCCAATGCTTGCTCTAATGCAGATTTGATATCCTGTTTATTAGTTTCTTCACGCTCTTCACGTTCATTGCTGTCTGGCGCGACAAAAACCGATGCCATGTAACCAGAAATCACCCCAAAAAAACTCACGCCACTAATAATTACAATCGCGCCAATGATATGGCCAATTGTGCTAACTGGATAAAAATCACCATAACCCACGGTTGATATGGTCACTAATGCCCACCAAATGGCTTGCTCGGCAGTTTGAATGTTGGCGCCTTCAACCCCAGTTTCAACTAATAAAATTAGCACGGAAGCTGCGCCCAAAATAAACACCATTGCCACTAATAACCCGGCTAAGGTGGTTTGTTTGCTTTGTCTTAATAGCGGAATGATTAGTGTGCGTGTGGCACGAATTAATCTGATCACCCGTAATATTTGGAAAACACGGGCGATACGCAGTGCTTCAATTGCAGGGATGCTGGCAACAAAATCAATCCAGTGATGTTTTAAATAAAACTTCTTACTTGGGGCTTTAAAAAGTTCATAAAAAAAGCGCGACATAAACAAGAGGCAGATACTGGTATCAGTAAACAATAATACCCGTCTGGTTTCAGGATCTATTTTGCTGAAAGTCAGCATAATCACAATAAAGACTGAAAAAAGCGATAACACCATCATCGCCAGTTCGAAAGGGCTGGGACCATTTAAGGTTTTTAATGACCAGCGTTTTTTATCTATCATCGATACAAATCCGTTTTGCAAAAGCAGTGCAGTGATGCTACCAATCATGGGGTATGGCGTAAACCTTAATTGCAGCCAAAAAAAACACGCCTTAAACAAGGCGTGTTTTTTAAAATCCAAACATCAGCTATTCGTCTACAAATTGCACTAAATCATCTAAAACGCGCTTTTTAATTTCAAGTTGTGCATCTGAATTTAACCCGTATCGCTGGGCTAGTAAGACGTAATCATCTTGGCTTAACGATACGGTTAATCTGGGCCTTTTTGGGCGCTTAGTGACGCTTAAACCAAGTATTGAGCGAATTTGATCTGAAGGGCTGACCCCTGCATCAAGGGCGGCTTTTCGGATCTGGTACTGAAACTTTTCATCTAAATCAAACGCGACTTGGGTTGCCTTGGCCGCTTGCTGATTTTTTATCCAGGTTTCTGGTAACGATTTACCTTTACTCATGGTTGGTTTAACTCCCTAAAACCGCTTTAACTTAGCTTGCCGGCCAAAACTCGCGAATATCCGTTAATGGACGATATAGCGTCAACATGACTTCAGTATCGCCACCTTCATAAACTTCGACATCCACAGCGTGGCTTTCATCGCTATCAACTAATGAGTAGCTTTCAAAGCCATCGCCTCGTTGTTGATTACTATCATCTTGAGGTGGCTTTTGACCACGGTAATCTTGACGATGGAAATAACCAAAAGTGGCAAATTCAACTTGATGATAAGCATCACTTAACCAGCGTGCGTATTCACTGTCTAATTCATTTGAAAGCGGTAGTGTTTTGAGCTCAGCATTACCGGGCTCTTCAAATAACTGTGAGAATTCATCGAGATCAAAAATTTGCTCAACGATAGAGCGATTTACTTTGACAGAGAAACTTAAGTAAGCTTCATCTTCTTCAATGTAAGACATGAAAATAGCGGTGCCACTGTGACCGCGAAGTAACCACTCACATTGTTGTGAACGTTCATATTCATAAGTATGAATCGCTTCAACTTTAAGTTGCTGCCCACGTAGTTGCTCAGGTAAGGCAAAACTATCATCAAGGGAGATCATATCTCCCTTGAGTAGCTTGTTCACATGGTCAAGCTGACGTTTAGGGGCTTCTTTCTTGCCAAATAGGCCACGCAGAAATCCCATAGTCAATTAACCTTTTTTCGCTTTAAGACGCTCTAAAACAGCATTAGCACTAGACTTTTGCTCACCAATTCCTGCTTCTGCTAGCTTAGCGTGTAAAGACTTGTCGCTATTCTCTTCAGCTAAGGTTTCTGATGCTTGTAGGCGATCATCAAACTGTTGCTGGCGAGCTTTAATACGCTCTAGTGAATCTTTTGCATTCATTAACTTTGAGTTACTTGATGCAAATGAATCAGTAATAGTCGCGGTGGCTTTTTGTACGCTTTCAGTGGTTTTAACCATGCTTAGCTGACGTTGATAATCAGTTAATTGACGCTCGGTTTTCTTCACTAATTCTTTTAAGCGTAAAGCATGTGCAGAATAGCTGCTGTTCGCTGTTTCGTGTTCTGCTAGCTCTTGATCTAACTGAGCGATTTTTTCAGCAACTTCAATAGCTAACGCTTCGTTATCTTTTTCAAGTGCTTGAGTTGCATAACCTTCGTGCTCAGTGATGCTGCGTTTCAGGCGATCGATTTCACGGCTTGCTTGCATTTCTTTCGCCATAACGTCAGTTAACTCACGTTTTGCTTTAGTTAAATGCTTTTCTGCGTCACGAATTTCTTGTTCAAAAATACGAGTAGAGTTTGCATCAACAATAGTTTGGCCGACTTCATTTGCGCCGCCACGAAATGCCGTTAAAATTTTATTTAAAATGCCCATGATATGGCTCCTTACTTCAAAAATTCGACAAGTTCGTCGATGACTTCTAAACAGTTATCAGACAATACTGATAATTCCTGCTCAATCTCTTCCATGCTTGAGGTGACTGATAACGCCCCGTAAACCACATATTTATCATCAATTTTTGCAAAAGATGACAAAGGCATTGGAATGTTTAGTTCAAGCATAGTTTCAAACATTTGGGTACGAGTTTCAGTTTTTACTTCGCTCTCATCCCATAAATAACTGATACATAAGATTTGATTGTCAGTTACCGATACAAATACCGGTAATTCTTCACGGCCAGCAACGTTGACTTGTAATACTTCAACATCACCATCAATTGGAAAACAATCAAACTTCAAACCGGTATGGCTAAGGTCGCCAAGTTCTGTCAAATGGTTAGCAATCTTATGGATATTCATATTCGTCCTTATTGACATATTATGTCTTAGGTTTCAAAGATAGCACTTAGACATATTATGTCAAGACTATTTTTGAGTTGGTTAAAAAAGATTCATCCCTTGGTTGTCAGACCAAGATGCTAAGTGGTAATGGTATAGCTGTAATGAGCCAATTCTATTCACTTTGATAGTGTCAGCATCATTATAAAATGTGCCAGGAAACTCAAATGCGCCATGTATAAGCCCAGGAGTCAGCCATTGCTCATTAATGGGCAACGTCTCGTTATGGGCTAGACGTTGCTTGGCATTTTGTCCTGATAAGGTGGCGATAGACCAGCCCCATTCACCAAAGCTTGGCACGTTATGATGGTATTGCTCGACCGAAAACCCTGCCGATTCAATGGTTTTTCCTACAGAAATAAAGGCATTTTGGGCATGATAAGGCGAAGTCGATTGTACCGTCATTGCCCCATCAGCGCTCAATAGCTCGACCAGTTTTCGATAAAATAAATCAGAATAAAGCTTATTTAAATCAGGGTGACTCGGATCTGGCAAATCCACAATAATGGCATCAAATTTTTGATTGTCAGCAATCAGTTTATCAATGCCATTAAAGGCGTCATCATAAATAAGCTTAACGCGAGGATCATTTAGTGCATCGCCATTAAGGGCTAACATGGCATTGCTAACACGCTCTGGCATGTTCTCATGGGGCTCTCTAAACAAGTCGACGAGCTGTTCATCTAAATCCATTAAGGTGACCGATTTTGGATCCCATTTGAAAACTTGCTTAAGCCCTAAGCCATCTCCGCCGCCAATAATTAGCACATTATCCTGCCTTGCACTGGCTGCAAGTGTCGGGTGAACTAAAAAGCTGTGGTAGATGTGCTCATCAATACTGGAGAACTGTAATCGACCATTAATGTATAGCGAATACACTGGCGCTTGACCTTTGCCTCGCAGCCGCTCGGTAAAGGTTAACTGCTGAAAACGGGTAGCTTCTGAATACACCACTTTGTCTTTATATAGCAGGTTATTGAAGTTTTGCTCCCAACTGGGGCCGTGCAGTGCCAGTAGCACTAATACTCCTGTGGCGATAAAATGTCCTGCGAGGATCAGTTTAGCCCAGCGGATTTGCTGCCAAAAGCGCCAAATAAACACAAAGCCAGCTAACAAGTTAACACTGGCGGTGAGCGCTGCTGCGAGCTGAATATCTAACGACAGCATGAACAGTACCCAAATAGCCGCGCCAGCACCCGCACCGACATAATCAGCGCCATAAATGGTGCCGGCATTGTGCAGCAAGTGCTCTTCAGATAAGGATTGACGTACGCGGGCAATCAGCGGGATCTCCATGCCGATCATCAAACCTAGAATAACCCCCCAGATATAGGGTAAATATTCACTAAGATTTTGTAATACGCCAATAAAACCGCCGTCAGGTAAATGATCTGGTGGCAGGCCTAAGGTGTTGGCAATAATTAACGGTAATTGCTGGCCAAATCCAATCACGGCGGCGGTAATTAAAATCGCTAATGATCCACAAAATGCCACAATAAGTTCAAGCATCGCAAAGCCGGTGAAGGCACAGCGAATTTTACGAGCGGCAAAGGCGCCAATGCCCATAGACACAATCATAATGCCTATCATGGTGTAAATAGCAGCTTCTAAGGCGCCGAGAATGCGGCCTGCATAGTGGGAAAGTAGGTATTCGTAAATAAGACCACAGCCTGCCAGTAAGGCCATAATGCCCAACAATAGGGCATCATCAAACCAAGCAAGGCTGCGTTTATTCGCTGGAGGCAAGGTGCCTGTTTGAGAAGGGCTATTTTGCTTGTCGCAGCCCTCCTGGCTCTGTTCAAGCAAAGTATTATTCATCTATTTATGCCATTAACGCCGCTAAAATGAGTGCAACAGCAACACTAATTGCTAGTTCAACTGCAGCCACACCGACGTTGTGTTGTTTCTCAACTTCGTCAGTTAGGTTGATTTGAGCTAAAACTAGCTTTTTAACCACAGCAAGTAATAGCGACAACACTACCAGCATGATTATCGAGAAGGTTAACCAGCCGACGATATTCATTAAGTAAGCAGTTGGATCATAGATAATAAAGTGACTGGCCGCTTTAAAGGTAAATGCCATGGCAATCATGTAACCACTGTGACGAATCGCAACGGCTATTTGGCCTTGCTCTAGTGCTTTTTGCATCGAGGCATCTTGATTACGTTTAGCGTATTGGTGCTCACGAAAGCGAGTTAATAACACTAACATTAATTGCGAGATTAAGAAGGCGGTAAAGATAGCAATGAAAGTATCTAAGGTAATATCTTCTGCCCACATTAATACCGATCGAATGATAATTGCTGTGGCAACAGCAGCGGCGGCATCAACGATGGCAACCGACATATTACCATTGATAATTTGGCTGTTTTTATCGATTTCATTTAAGGCAATTTTGTCGTGTAGTACTCGACCAAACTTGATTAAAAGTAAGCCAAATAAGCCGTAAGCTGTCATGCCAATGGCTTCAACAATATACGAATCAGCAGCTTCACCTGTAATCGCCCCTGAAAGTACAATCCCTAATGCCAGAACGGCACCCGCAGTACTAACCCCAAAAGCAAAGTTATCACGCTCTGCGAGTTCAGCGCGGCTGTTTACTCTCACGCTCCAGCCTTGTAAGTAGCGCATTAGCGCCAGTAAGATCACCGCGATGGTCAGATCAATCGCTAAAATTATCGCTAAATCTAGGGTGAGTCCGAAGTCATTTAAAAATGTCATGGTTAGTCCTTATTTGCCTCGGCGTACACCGCGTGTGGTGCGGCTAGTTGAATTACGGAAACTGCTGTCTTTGGAATAATTTGAACGGAACTTACTTGTGCTACGTGCTGTTTTGGTTCCGGCAGTACTGGCTTTAGGTGTTGCAGTACTTTGTCTTGATAAGCTGGTTGAGCCTGTACGTGATTTCGCATACGGGCTATTAAATTGCTTACCTTGAGAATTAAAGGTTTTCTTGGTGTTCTCAAATGTACGATTTTGCGCGCTCGCCTGTTTAGGAGACGTATAACGGTAGCGACCGACATCATTGTAGTAGCTGTAACCACGATTGTTTGACCAGCGGTCATAGCGTACAGGATTCATGATGTTAGAGAACATCGAATACATGCCATACCAGGCCCAAAATGACATGCCGCTTGAATTAGTTTGCCAGCTACCATAAGCGGGGTTACCCACTAGCTGGCTTCCTGCACCAAAATCTTCGCTACCGTTGGCCATTGCTTCGGCTTCACGGCTGATGGCGTTAACCCTTGCCAGCTGTCCACCTGATAAATCAGCCACCACATTAACGGGATCGGAAAGCATGTCATTAAACAAACTTGAATCAGCTGCTTGATAAATATTTTGCGCTTCTTCGAGCTGCTGATCTAAATCAACGAAGTTGGCAGAATCGGCCAGTTCACTGGTTCTGCGTTTTAGTGATTGGTACATAGGGCCACTTGAGGTCGCATCACGCGCCAGTTCATCAAGTAGCGGCACCAGATCAGGCTTACTGTTTTTAAGTAAGCTGGTATATTGTGTCAGTAAGGTGGCATTACGAAGCTCACCTGCGTTTAGCATTGAATCGAGTTGAGTCAATCGCTGCTGTGACAGCTGCTGATATTGCGTAATTTTTTCAGGTCTGTCATCACCACAACCTGATAATGTTATGCACAAGATCAGCGCTGAAAATACTGCAAGGACACGAGGAAGCATGCCAGCCATGTGTTCTCCAAATAGTATAAAATACATATATAAATATAGTATCAAGTCGCATAATTATATGCTTAAAACTGACTAAATATTTACATGGTTCGGTATTACTGTTGTAAAGGATATAGTAGTCTTAATCGAAGGTACAATATCGACTAGCTATTTATGCGATCGTTGATTTTATTGTATAACACACCTTGACATAATATGTCGAATTGAAATGTGTAAGTCTTAGTAATTTGCCAAAGGGATCGGATAAACATGCACAACCAAAGTAACAACGTCTTGTCTGCAGAGCTTAATGAAATTGCAGCACGTTACTGGTTAAGGCTTTGTGAAACATGGCCTGAAATCACTGAAAAACTAACCCTGTCACAACAAGCTGAATTAAAGTTAGTGTTAGGTTTGAGTGATTATATTGCCGAGCAATTGTGCCGTAATCCCCAGTGGATTGAATTGCTATTCGATGGTCAGTTAACTCAGCTCGATAGACAGTCTTTTACTGGTGAATTACAAACTAATTTAGCCTCATCAAGCTCAGAAGAGCAGGTTAAAAAACAGCTACGTCAATTTCGAAACTTCCAAATGGTACGTATCGCTTGGCGAGACTTTTTAAATTATTGCGATGTTGAAGAATCACTACTGGATTTATCTAGCTTAGCCGAAGTGCTGGTAATTGGTGCTCGCGATTGGCTCTACACCGATATGTGTCAGCAAATCGGCACCCCAACAGATGAAGAGGGCAATCCACAGCCGTTACTTATTCTCGGTATGGGTAAGCTTGGTGGTCGAGAACTGAACTTTTCCTCTGATATCGATTTGATTTTTACCTTTCCTGAACATGGTGAAACCATCGGTGGTCGCCGCGCTCAAGCTAACCAGCATTTTTTTATCAAAATGGGTCAACGACTGATCAGTCTATTAGATCAAATTACTGTTGATGGCTTTGTGTTTCGGGTCGACATGCGTCTGCGCCCATACGGTGAAAGTGGCCCGTTAGTGGTCAGTTTCAGTGGTCTTGAAGATTACTATCAAGAGCAAGGTCGTGATTGGGAACGTTACGCCATGGTTAAGGCACGAGTACTCGGGCCTTGGACGCAATATAGTGATGACTTACATGACTTATTAAGGCCTTTTATTTATCGTCGCTATATCGATTTTTCAGCCATTGATTCGCTACGAAAAATGAAACGACTTATTGCACAAGAAGTTAGACGCAGACAGCTCACAGGCAATATAAAACTGGGAGCCGGCGGGATCCGCGAAGTTGAATTCGTGGTGCAAAGTTTTCAGCTCATACGTGGCGGACGAGAACCTGCACTGCGACAACAAAGTTTGTTTGGCGCAATTGATACCTTATATAAGCTAGGTCAGTTAGAGTACTTGGCCGTTGATGAGCTAAAACACAGCTACATTTTACTGCGCCGAGTTGAAAACCTACTTCAAGCTCTTGATGATAAGCAAACCCAAACATTGCCCGATAATGCCACAGATTGGCAGCGACTATGCTATGCCATGGGCGAGAGCGATGAGCAGAGCTTGCGGGAAAAAATTGCCAATGCCATGGGCAACATTCATCGCCACTTTAAAGATACTGTCGGTGGCGAAGATGAACAGGACTCAAGCGAGCATTGGACTTGCCAGTTATGGCAAATTCATGATCAGGAAAATGCCTTAGCGTTACTTGAAGAGCATGATGTTGAAGATGATAGTTTATGGCCAAGCTTAGATGACTGGCGCAGCAATGTATTAAAACGCTCAATAGGCCCCAGGGGACGTGAAACTCTTGAAAAATTAATGCCTAAATTGTTGGATGAATTATTAGAGCAACCAGTCCCGAGCGTGGCATTAAAAGCGGTATCAGGGGTGTTAGATAAAATTTTAACCCGTACCACTTATCTTGAATTATTGTGTGAGAACCCCGGCGCCCGTCAGCAGCTCATTAGCCTTTGTTGTGCTAGCCCCTGGATTGCCGAAGAGTTAGCGAATTTTCCGATGTTACTGGATGAACTCATCGATCCGGCTCAGCTTTACGATACCACCCCGCTGGATGACTACCCAAGTGAGTTAAGGCAGTACCTATTGCGCGTTCCAGAAGATGACATGGAACAACAGATGGAAGCGTTGCGCCAGTTTAAGCTGTCACAACAGTTAAAAATTGCCGCCGCTGATATTACTGGCGTGCTACCTGTGATGGAGGTGAGCGATCACTTAAGCTACCTTGCAGAAGCCATCATTGAGCAAGTGGTATTACAAGCCTGGCATCAAATTTCCTCAAGGCACGGCATACCTGCAGGTACAAGCTCTGAGAAAATGGGCTTTGCTATTATTGGTTATGGAAAATTAGGTGGCATTGAGCTGGGATATGGCTCTGACTTAGATCTGGTTTTTTTACATAACCATCAAGGCGCAGGCGCTACAGATGGTAAAAGACCGATTGATAATGGCCATTTTTATTTAAAACTTGCACAGCGCATTGTGCATTTATTTGCTACCCGAACCACTTCTGGAGAGTTATATGAAGTGGATATGCGCTTAAGACCTTCTGGCGCTTCAGGCTTATTGGTTAGCGAGATTGAACAGTATCGCGAATACCAGCGAGATGAGGCCTGGACATGGGAGCATCAAGCTTTGGTGCGCTCACGTTTTGTTTATGGCGATCATCGCTTAGCGGCACGTTTTAGTGAAATTCGCACAGAGGTGCTATCGCATCAGCGCCAGCTTCCTGAACTTGCGAAACAAGTTCGCGATATGCGCATTAAAATGCGCCAGCATTTATTGAAAGCATCAAACGGTAAGTTCGATTTAAAACAGAGTGCGGGTGGCATTGCCGATATTGAGTTTATGGCCCAGTATTTAGTGTTAGCCTACGCTAACAAAAATAAAGAGTTGTCCATATGGTCTGATAATGTGCGCATTTTTCAGCTATTAGCCGAGCTTGAGATTTTACCTGTGATGACTGCTCAATACCTGACTCAAACCTACTGTTGGCTACGGGATGAAAGTCATCGCCTGACTCTTCAGCGCGCTAAAGGCGAAATCGATGCAGATAAAGCCAATAACAAGGTCAGCGAAATTATTAATATTTATCAGCACATTTTAGGTGAAGAGCTATAACGTCTTGTCTAAAACCGTAGATTTTTGGTTTTGTTAGGATAACGGTGCGGGAAAATAGTGACCTGCACCGTTTTATATAAATTAAAAGCGGTGCAGCACGGCATTCACACACTGATTCAATTTGATACACCATCTTCATATAAAATTTGTCTTTCTCAGGACTAACTCACAGTCTTGTTACTGCATTATTTTACACTGATTGTTTTGAGCCACCTTAAGCGCGCATTCGTATTGATTGCTTTGTCTATTAGGTGTTTAGTGAACAGGTTTTCTTTGTAAGGATGTAGTGATGAAAAATGCCATTGATATATATGAAGCGCTAAAAGTATTTAATAAGATAACCGACATGGGGCAAAAGCTGGCCGCTGCAGATGGCGACAACTCTAGCTATGAACTATGTGGCTTAAATGCGCAAACAGGCTTTGATGGCTACACAATTATTCTTAGTGACGGCCGAACCTCTTTAACGATTTATTTCCATAATAAATATCAATTTGATTACCCAGATAATGCTGCGTTTGATAATTTTATGACGCGTTTTGCTGAGGTGATGAAGTACTCAGTATAAACAGCACTATGTCATCAAAAAAATTTTGCGCTTTAGTTGCGCTTTGCTGCACGCTAAAGCTTACCTAAGTGCAATTAATGTTATTTTCTGTAGTTAATTCTCAAAGCTGTTAACTCGCACCATTTAACAGCTAGCGTTACAAATTAGCAGTGAGCTAATTATATACATTTAAATTTTTAAACTTGTGCAAAGGTGTAAGAAAGCTGCCCACGGCTAGATATTTTTGTTTTTTTGAACATATTCTGAATATGCATTTTTACTGTATTAATCGATATGCCTAAATTGGCAGCGATTTCATCATTGGTTAAGCCTTGGCATATCAGGGTTAATACCTGCTGCTCTTTCTTGGTCGTTAATGACAGTAATTCATTCTGGCGTTGGGTATTGGGTTGTCGTTTCTTTGATTGAATATAACGTGACATGGCATCGTGGCTGAAATAAAGCTTATTAGCATTAATGCTTTTAAGGGCTTCAATAATGTCAACTTCAGTTGCGGCCAATGGGAGTGCGCCATGGAATCCATTAGAGATAAGTAAAGTTTCACACTCAGTATCTAGTTGAGGGCAAAAAACTAAATGCTTACCTGTTGTAAGAATATCAGCTGAAATTAAATAGGCGTGTTTATGAGGGGCTTCTAAATAGTGAATAAGAAATTTTGGCCTTTTATCGGCAGCTTTACAGGCAAAGTTTAGTGAGTCATAGAAGGCGGTTTCAATATTGAGTAATCCTGAGATTTTAGATACTTGCAGGGCCTGTGGTCCTGGAAGTTGTTTAAAAATCACATCTGAAAAAATCATTTCGGCTACATCCCTGTTATTTGGGCTACTATTGAAAATCCGTTCAATAGCAAATTTATATATTAAAGACAGGCTCTTTTACTAATAGCCGATACATTAAACTATTAAGTTTTACTTTTAAAGCGAAAAGCTCGGAATTGACCTGCAATTTATGTAAAAGAAATGTTATTTGTTGTTTTAATAAAGTTAGTTTAGTATATGTCGAAAATTAATAATAAAGGAAACTGATTGGTATGAATAACAAAGGAAATGGGGTTACTTTTATTGGCCCTGATACTTCATTGGATGGAGATATGACTGTACAGGGACCTGCTTTGGTTGCCGGTAAAGTTAAAGGTGTTATTCGTTCAACAGACCAAGTTAAAATTGAAGTTGGTGGCGAAATTGACGGTGAGCTTTTTTGTCAAGAATTAAGAGTTTGTGGTGAATTTAAAGGTAAATTACATTGCAACAGTTTAGTGATTGTAAGCTCTGGTGTAGTTGAAGGTGATGTATCTAGCCATAAAATGGAAATTTATGATGGTGGTCAATTTTTAGGTGCCAGAACCAAGGGCCCTGAAGAAGGCGTATTACCCCAAGCAACTGTTGAAGATAAGCCAGAAGCACAAGTCACAGAAGCCTATGCTTTCCCAAAGACTGAAGCGCCTGTTGCAGAGGCGCCGATAGCTCAAGCTGCAAATAAGGGACATTTTAACAATCTTAAGCCAGAGCCTGTAGTAAAAACTACCGTAGCGGTTCAGGTGAAAACAGATGTTAATAAAGCCGAACCTAAGAAAGTCGATGTTAAGGCTGAACCTGCACCTGCCACAACTCAGATTAAACCACAGACTCTTGCAGAAATTAATTCACAGACCAGTGGTAGTAGCGCTGCAACTGCAAATTCTCGAGTAGAGCCTCAAGTAAATACAGATGCTCATAATAACCCGAAGCCAGTTGCAGAACCTAAGCCTAAGTCAAAACTTGAGATTAAGCCGCAACCGAATCCTCAAGCTCAACTTGCTGCAGCAGAAGCGGCGAGAAAGGCTCAAGAGAAATCATCAGGTTCAGGTGCTAAGCTATTTGTCGCGGCTATCGCTGTTGCTGCAATTGCTGGCGCGGTTTATAAAAAAGATGAATTGACTCAATTGATTGAATCAAAGCCTGTTACAGCTTCAGTGGTGAAACCGGCAACGACGGTTATTGATATTGAACCACAGCAAATACAGCCAGCAGAAAACCAAATTGAACTTGCTAAGGCAGATGAAGTACTTGAGCCTTCAGTTAGTGTTGCGCTTACCACTGATATTGACGAGTCTGAAATTGTGACTACTGCAAATGATGCGCCTGACTCGGCAATTGAAATGCAAGCAACTGCATCAGCTGAAACAGAAGCAGAACTTGAAGTGACAGAAACTGCTTTAGCTGATGAAACTGAAGACTTGCTTGCCAGTGTGAATGAGGCTGTTGTAGCAGTTGAAGATGAAGTGGTCAGTCAGCCTCAAGTTGATAGCTTAATGGCAGATCTACTCGCTGAAGAGACGACTGATGAGGTTGCAAGTTCAGCAGAAGCAACTGACACGGTTGGCAGCTTATAAATTTTTAAAAGCTAATCTGCAAATAAAAAGGCCTTCATTAGAAGGTCTTTTTATTTATGCTTTCTTTAATGTGTTTATTTTTATATCAGTAACATCCCCCCCTTCCGCACAGCTTTTCTTTGTTCATTTTGACACTTTTTTAACTGCGTAATTCTTATTATCAAGTATTCAAATAGTTATAAACGCTTCGCTCTAATGTTGTGCGCGCCAAATTAAAGTTGCACCTTATTAGTGCATGAAAAGACTTTTTTATTTAACTTATATTTTAAAATGCTATACGAATCATGGTTTTACATGATTGGCCTGATGATTGAATTGTATTTGTAAACAAATTTATAACAATCACACTTTTGGAGGTCGAGATGAAACTCGTCAGCGCTATCATCAAGCCATTTAAATTGGATGATGTCCGTGAAGCTATTGCAAGCATGGGCATTGAAGGAATGACTGTTACCGAAGTAAAAGGTTTCGGTCGTCAAAAAGGTCACACTGAGCTATATCGTGGCGCAGAATACCAAGTCGACTTTCTTCCTAAAGTGAAGTTGGAAATTGCTACTAAAGCAGAAAACTTAGATATGTTAATTGAAGCCATTACGACAGCGGCTCATACCGGCAAGATTGGCGATGGCAAAATTTTTGTTACTGATCTTGAGCAAGCTATCCGTATCCGTACGGGTGAGCTAGATAACGAAGCACTATAAGGGGAATGTAATGGAAGAGTTAGCAACGTTAGGCACAACCGTCACCGAATTACGTTTCGCATTAGATACGTTTTATTTTCTAATATCAGGTGCGTTTGTCATGTGGATGGCAGCAGGTTTTGCAATGCTTGAGGCGGGCTTAGTTCGTTCAAAAAATACCACAGAAATTTTAACTAAAAATGTATGTTTATATTCAATCGCCTGTGTGATGTTCCTGTTAGTGGGTTACAACATCATGTATGTCGATAACACTGAAGGTGGCTGGTTACCATCATTTGGTTCATTAATTGGCTCACAAGCCGCTGATGCAGATCATGCGCTGGAGTCTGACTTCTTCTTCCAAGTTGTATTTGTTGCAACGGCAATGTCAATTGTGTCTGGTGCAGTTGCAGAGCGAATGAAGCTTTGGTCTTTCTTAATCTTTGCAGTGGTATTAACCGCGGTTATCTACCCAATTGAAGGTTACTGGACTTGGGGCGGTGGCTTCCTTTCTGCTGCTGGTTTCGTTGACTTCGCTGGTAGTGGTATTGTACATATGGCCGGTGCAGCAGCAGCTATCTCAGGAGTACTATTACTGGGTGCTCGTAAAGGTAAGTATGGCCCAAATGGTGAAGTTCATCCTATCCCAGGTTCAAACTTACCAATGGCGACATTAGGTATGTTTATCTTATGGATGGGTTGGTTTGGCTTTAACGGTGGTTCACAATTATTAGTCTCAGACGCAGAAAATGCTTCAGCAGTGGCTAAGATTTTTGTAAACACTAACTCAGCAGCCGCTTTCGGTGCAGTTTCAGCATTATTAGTTTGTAAAGTTGTCTGGGGTAAGGCTGACCTAACCATGATTTTAAATGGTGCATTAGCGGGCTTAGTGGCTATTACAGCAGACCCATTATCACCTTCACTATTAATGTCAGGTGTCATTGGTATCGTCGCTGGTGGTGTGGTTATCTTCTCAATTGTTGCCTTTGACCGCATTAAAATTGATGACCCAGTAGGTGCAATCTCTGTACATGGTGTTGCCGGTTTCCTAGGTCTAATGCTAGTACCATTATCAAATGCTGATGCAAACTTTGGTGCTCAGTTATATGGCGCCGCAGTTATCTTTGCTTGGGTATTCTCAGCTTCATTCGTAGTATGGTTTATCCTTAAAGCGACAGTGGGTATCCGTGTTACTGAAGAAGAAGAGTACAACGGTATGGATGCATCTGACTGTGGTGTTGATGCTTACCCAGAGTTTGTTTCAATCAAATCAGCTGGATAATAGATTGCTTTAAACACTGAGCATGTTAAAACTAAAAGCAGAACCTTAGGGTTCTGCTTTTTTGTGACTCTTAAAAAGTGAACAAGTGTGACGAGTGAATAAGTGCAATGAGGTTTAACATGGTTAATTACTTTCAAGTATTGATGATTGCTTTACTTATCAGTATCAGCTTTTTCGCCACTGCGGGAAAAGTGGTTGTGAGAAAGACATCTGAACCATTTGACGCTTTTGCAATACGAAATCAAGTTCAGCAGGACTATCAATGGCAGCAAATGCTCAAAATGCAGCAGCAAATTAATATTTTACAAGCTCTGCCGAATGGCTGTTTGGTATTCGCTGCGCCATACCGTTATTTTAATTGCGCCGGTAATTCCTACCGACCATACACCTATCAAAACCAAGAGGTGTTTATTCAAATTGACCCGCCAGTTGCCAAGTAATAATGAAATTCAAATATTCGCCACTGGCTTAAGCTTTTTACATTCATCTTTTGTAACTTTTTCAAAATCGCAATTCTGCCACTAACTTCTATGCTTAATGATAGGCTTTTATGTGGGGTAGAATTATGTTGCATCATGATGACGTTTCTTCGAAAAATTCATTAATAATTCAATCTTTTGGTTTTTCACGCCTTAATCTCTGTTTTTATTTACTAATATTGATTTTTATTTCAGGCTGCTCTAGCACGTCGAGTATCAATAAAGCCAAGGTTAATGTCAGTGGCTTATTTAACGATAGTTATTTTAATGAGGTAGATATTCCCGCTACAGCAGAGATTTACAATTTACCTGATGAGATAGTTACTGAAATACAGCGTGATTTTGCTCGCTCAGGTGGCGTTAACGGCCTTAAAATACCGGTAAACCTTTGGCTTGCTGAATACATCAATGCTCAAGAGGGGGGCTTTGAATATCGAGATCACTACACCCGAATGGCCAGCGTGACAGCCCTTGAGCGGGCGGGTAACTGCATGTCGCTGGTGGTACTGACAACTGCTATCGCACAGGTACTTGATGTCCCTGTAAAGTTTCAAGATATTGATGTAGAACCCATATGGGATAGAAGGGGAGGTTTTTACCTCGTAAATGGTCACGTAAATATGAAACTACTGCACCGTGACGCTCCCAATAGTATTAGTCTTCACGGTTCGGACATATTAGTGGATTTTTTGCCTGAGCGCTCAATACGCTCATACCGTGTTAAGCAAATTAATAAACAAACCTTATCTGGAATGTACTTTAATAATGTTGCAGCAGAAGCATTAGTACGCGGTGACTACGACTTAGCGTATGCATTGGTAAAACGGGCTATTGAGTTAGACCCGTATCACGTCAATAGTATTAACACTCTGGCGGTGATTTATCGTCATAAAGGATTAGATGAACGGGCAGAAAAAGCCTATCGCTATGTGCTTCAGTTAGAACCTAAAAATATCACTACCCTGTATAATCTTGCATTAATATTAGGTGAGCAAGAGCGACTAGAAGAGTGGAAACAGGTTCATAAAATTCTTGAATTAGCCCGCATTAATAACCCATTCTATTACTTTGATATGGCCCAAGAGGCGTATTTTGAAAAGCAATATCAAGAAGCCTTAGTGTGGTACAAACGTGCGGTTGAACGGGCGGATTACCGCCATGAGTTTTATTTTGGTTTGTCCCGTGCCTACTGGGCAACAGGCGATCAAAGACGTGCCAAGAAAACCATGCAAAAGGCGCTAGATCTTAGCCATGATGAGACCAATCAAGATCGTTATAAAGGTAAGCTGCAAGCTATGATGCGCCATTAATATAATAAGGCCTAGTTACTTTAGCCACTTACAGCGTGTTAGCTGCAAGTGGTTTTTTATTGCTTGATATATTTTGATAGCAATAATCGAAGGAACAGACTCAAGATTAAAGCGAATTGAATTGAAGATAATTTTAGAAATGAATGAATTTATTAGATATTTTATATTTTGAATATGAAAGCTATTTAATAACAGTAATTTAAATTGAATAATTTGATAAAACCGTAGATTGGATGTTTTATTGTATGCTAGTGTTTGAAATATAAAGCTGTCCGTAATGCTTTACTGCTCAACGTTTAACGTTGGCATAAATAACTGTTTGCTGGAGTTGTATAAACTATGTATTACAAAAATGATGACGTTAGAATTGATGAGATAAAAGAATTATTGCCCCCAATTGCTATTTTAGAGCGATTTCCGGCGTCAGAAGCAGCATCAGCAACAGTGTTTAATGCACGAGATAGCATTCATAGAATTTTAAACAAACAAGATGATCGCTTACTTGTTGTTATTGGCCCTTGTTCAATACATGATCCCGTCGCAGCTTTAGATTATGGCAAGCGTTTAATTGCTCTACGTGAGCAATTTAAAGATCAACTAGAAATTGTAATGCGTGTTTACTTCGAAAAGCCTCGTACTACGGTAGGTTGGAAAGGGCTGATCAATGATCCTTACATGGACAATAGCTTTAAGCTTAATGACGGCCTACGAACAGCGCGTAAATTATTGGTCGATTTGAATGAATCTGGCATACCAGCCGCCGGTGAGTTTCTTGATATGATCACGCCGCAATATGTGGCAGATATGATGTGTTGGGGAGCCATCGGTGCCCGTACTACAGAGTCACAAGTGCACCGTGAGCTTGCTTCAGGTTTATCGAGCCCTGTAGGCTTTAAAAATGGTACTGATGGCACCATTAAAGTGGCGATTGACGCGATTGGTGCAGCAAGTGCTCCGCACCACTTTTTGTCAGTCACCAAGTTTGGTCACTCAGCTATTGTATCCACGAAAGGTAATCCAGATTGCCATATTATTCTGCGCGGCGGTAAAGAGCCTAATTATAGCCAACCTCATGTTAGTGCTATTGAAACTCAATTAGAGAACGCCAAATTGCCTGCTAACATTATGATTGATTTTAGCCACGCTAACAGCAGTAAAGACTTTAATAAACAGATGCTAGTGGCTGAAGATGTTGCTGGGCAAATTAGCCAAGGCAATCACAATATTTTTGGGGTGATGGTTGAAAGCAACATTGAAGAAGGCCGCCAAGATCTCGTGGTCGGCAAGGAGTTGTGTTACGGCCAAAGCATAACTGATGCATGTATTGGCTGGAGTGATACTGAAAAGCTATTAGCCACGTTAAATCAAAGCGTATTAAATCGCCGCGGCTAACAGTGCTGCTTGTCTCCAATAATTAAGGCGCTTTTTAGCGCCTTAATTATTGCTATTAGCTAAATATTCATTGGCTTTTGCAAGGCTACCAAAAGCAGAAATAAGATTATTTCTTCCCTTATCCTGAAGCTCAGGGTTACCAGACTCAATCATCATCCACACCCAAGTTTGAATTAATTGCATTGGTGGAGCCTGCGTTTTTGCTGCGTCTAACATATTGCGTCCTTTGAACTGGGAATAAAGGTGAATGATTAATGGAAATCGCTAACAAGTAACGAGTAAAGAGTAGCAAATTCTTTTTCGTTGCAGAACTGTAAACCAAGCTGATTTTGCAATATTTTGTGTTTTTTTGCTAAAAAATAACCTTTGATACTAGCAAATGATAATATCTGTAAGTCTAAAGTGCTATTGGCGTCGATAATAAACGCTATGATGATTTAATTTTGGCTGCTTAAAACAAATTCTTTAGTCTTGCTCAAATCAAGTCACACTAAATTGGCGACTAAGTGTTAACTTAGTGTGGTGGCAAAAGTAAAAGCTAGTTTCGAAATAAACATTCTTAAATTTAATCATTGGTGGTAATGAATGAGACCGTCGGCGTATTTTGATGGACCAGTAGGCAAGCTTAATTGGAAAGTCGTTGGGTTATTAGTGCCCTACTTATTTGAGTTTAAAGGTCGCATCTTTTTGGCGATGTTGTGTTTGGTCATTGCCAAACTTGCTAGTGTTGGTTTGCCATTTATTTTAAAAGACTTAGTCGACAGTTTAGATGGCCAACGCACCGCAGCTATTGTTGCTGTGCCTATTGCATTAGTGCTTGCATATGGCGGGGTGCGCTTTTTAAATGTAGTCATTGGCGAAATTCGTGACACCTTGTTTGGTCGGGTGACTGAAAGAGCCATTCGCCGTTTAGGCTTGAGCGTATTTGAGCATTTGCACCGCCTAGATCTTGATTTTCATTTAGACAGACGAACCGGCGGGTTATCAAGAGATATTGAGCGCGGCACCAGTGGTGTGAGTTTTCTGATGCGCTTTATGGTGTTCAATATTGTGCCGACATTATTAGAAATTGCTTTAGTGGTTGGCATTTTCCTTTATAACTACGGTGTTGGCTTTGCGCTTATTACCTTGGTTGCCGTGGTTGCTTATATTGGTTATTCAATTGTGGCCACTGAGTGGCGCACCGGCTATGTTAGGGATGCTGCAAGGGCTGACTCTTTATCGAATACTCGCGCCATCGACAGCTTATTAAATTATGAAACAGTTAAATACTTTAATAATGAGCAATATGAGTCAAATCGCTATGATTCTGCACTAGAGCAGTGGGAGGTCGCAAAACGTAAAAACCGTCTATCATTATTTGCTTTAAATGCGGGCCAAGCGTTAATCATCGCTGTGGCGATGACGGCGATGATGTGGCTAGCCGCTTCAGAAGTTACCGCAGGTAATATGAGCTTAGGTGATTTTGTATTAATTAATGCTTTTATGATGCAGCTGTTTATCCCGTTAAATTTCTTGGGTTTTGTGTATCGTGAAATACGCGGGGCACTGGCTAATATTGAGCGGATGTTTGATTTATTGGATAAAGTGCCCAGCATTAATGATAAAGCGAATGCCACAGATATCTCGCCAACGATTGGCGCGTTGTCATTTCATGATGTGAACTTTAATTACGATAACAGACCCATTCTTAAAGGGGTGAGCTTCACTGTACCAGCGGGACAAAAAGTCGCAGTGGTGGGTGAAAGCGGCGCCGGAAAATCCACTTTAATAAAACTGTTGTTTCGCTTTTATGATGTAAACTCTGGCGCTATTAGTATCGATGGCACAGATGTTAGAGGCCTATCGCAACAAGCGCTGCGGCAATCTATTGCAATCGTCCCTCAAGATACTGTTTTGTTTAACGATAGCATTTTTCAAAATATCCAATATGGTCGCCCTGATGCGACTGAAGCTGAAGTTAAAAGTGCAGTAGCGCTGGCGAATTTAACTGAGTTTATTGAGTCATTACCACAGCGCTGGGATACTAAAGTCGGCGAGCGCGGTCTTAAACTTTCTGGCGGAGAAAAGCAGCGCGTTTCCATTGCCAGAGCAATATTAAAAGCTGCGCCGATACTAGTCTTTGATGAAGCGACATCATCTTTGGACAGTAAATCAGAGCAAGCAATATTAACGGCGATAAAAGATGCTGCTAAAGGTCATACGAGTTTGGTGGTGGCACATCGATTATCCACCATTATTGATGCCGATAAAATTGTGGTACTTAAAGATGGAATGGTGGCTGAACAAGGGACCCATAACACCTTGTTAGCGCTTAATGGGGTCTATGCCAAACTATGGAAAATTCAAAATGAGCAGGCGCTCTCCCTCTGATAAGTGGCTGTTAGCAGTTTTATCTCTTTGATAGTGGCGTTTTTGTGTATAATTAGTATTAATTGCCTTGAAAGGATTGAGTTCGTATAGGTAAGTAGGAAGTTAGTTGGTAATTAAATCTAGGTATGGAGGTCGTGGGTGCAAAACATTTCTTTAATAGCAGCCTTAGAAGGTACACAACATAAAGTGACTACTGATTGGTTTGCAATTATGGCAACGCTTGAAAATCGAGAAATGAATCAAGATGAACTACAAACTGTTTATGATGAGTTGTGCGCAGGATTGATTGTTACCACTCGCGGTTTAACCTTGGCTAAAATCAATGACAATAACAGTGAAGATAGTTTACTAAAAGCCGATGATAGTGCCGAAGATGTTTTTATTTAAATCACCGACTAGTCATGTTTAGCTGCGAATATAGTAGCTAAATAGCCATCAAGCTTAAATTACCACAAGTTTCCAAGCCAGAAAAAGCAATCTAATTGCTTTTTCTGCTAACTATAATCTGTTATTGACCTTTGGTGGATTTAGCCTATTAAGGGAATGCTTTTAGCGCTCACCACTGTTATAGCAAAGACTTAAATAGTGCGATTTATTAACGGCTTATTAAGCGTTTTTAGACCAACTATTACAAACCATTTTAATGATTGACTCTGCGTTAGCATCAAGGGTTAATCGTCTGATTTCGCCTTGGTTAAAACAGATTTTCTCACCTTCAATTTCTGACATCCTTTCGCAGTTATTACAGGTTAATGATATTGTCTTTGCAGACATCATTGGCGTCATTAATGAATGTGATACTTTCAAATGTAAACCCTTTTGATAAAAGCTTGCTCTAAGTCACGATTTTATACCTAAATGAGGCTTAGTTCAAAATTAGATCTGGCCAATTAATTAGCGATAAGTCTAATAGCTATAATACGGCTACTGGTATAAGTGCTGCGGATCATGTGCGTCCAAATCAGTATTGCCGATAAAACTTATCTAATGAAATAGATACGCCACTGTCAGTGACTATTCTCGCATGATGGCGGGTTAATTGTCTTGGCTCACTCACCCCACAAGAATGAGCAATAACCTTTAAATCATAATGCAGTGAGCGATTGTAGCTTGCCACTCTTGCCGACTTATTGCGCGGATCTAAGCCTTGCTGTAATTTTTTGTTATGGGTCGTGATACCCGTTGGGCAGGTGTCTTTGTTGCATTGCAATGCTTGAATGCAGCCTAAAGCAAACATATTACCTCTCGCTGAGGCAATAAAGTCTGCCCCCGTTGCCAGTGCCCACGCCACTTGCGAGGGCAGCACCATTTTACCGCTGGCAATAATTTTTATGCGTTGTTTGAGGCCTTTGTGTTTTAACAGGTTAACTAAAATTGGCAGGCTTTCTTTAAGCGGTAAACCCACATGGTCCATTAATGCCTGCGGCGCAGCGCCAGTGCCGCCTTCTGAGCTGTCTAAAGTAAAAAAATCCGGCGCGTGTTCAATGCCTCGTAGCAGTATTTCTTCACATAAATTAATGAGCCATTGCTCGTCTCCAACGACGGCTTTGATACCTGTGGGTTTACCGGTGATATTACGGATATGCGCGACCATATCCAGAATATCGCCGACCTGATTAAATTCAGGATGGCCATTGGGGCTTATTGAGTCTTCCCCAACAGGAATGCCTCTAATGGCGGCGATCTCACTGGTGACCTTAAGGCCAGGTAGGATCCCGCCTTTACCGGGTTTTGCGCCTTGGCTTAACTTAATCTCAAACATTTTTACCTGATCATGGGCTGCGATTTGCTCAAGTTTTTGATCATCCAAAAACCCTTGCTCATTACGTACACCATATTTGGCGGTACCAATTTGAAATACTAAGTCACAGTTACCTTTAAGGTGATGTTCACTTAATCCGCCTTCGCCAGTATTTAACCAGCAACCCGCTTGGGCCGCGCCATGGGATAGCGCAGTAATCGCTGGGCGCGAGAGCGCACCAAAACTCATCGCAGATATATGGCATACTTTCGCTGTCGCATAGGGATGAGTACAGTTTGTACCAATGGTGATGACAGCGTCATTATGTTCATCAGAATCGTATTTAGGAAAGGCCGCATTTAAAAACATAATGCTGCCAGTTTTATCGTGGCTTTGGGTTGAGCCAAAGGCAATGGTGCGGTTTATGCCTTTGGCAGCGCGATAAACCCAACTGCGTTCGGCGCGATTAAAGGGCAATTCTTCTCGATCTTGGGCAAAAAAATACTGCCTGAAAAATTCACCCTGTTTTTCAAATAAGTATCTAAATCTGCCAATAACTGGATAGTTATGCCTAATCGCTTGCTTGGTTTGTAATTTATCTGCGAGATACATATAAATTATCGCGATAAAGAACAGTGCGATAAACGCAAGAAATAATCCCGTAAAAACTTCTAATCCCCAAATAAACCAATTCTTCTGCATTTTTGTTCCTTAAAAATGATCTGTTTGATGCAAATTTGACGCTAGCCAGTGATTATCTGCGTTTATTTTAACCAGATATGCAGATTTATGACTATCCTCAGTATGGCTGATGGGGGATATTTATGACAAAAAATTTGACCTTGTTCTAGCTAAGTATAAGTAAGCGATAGAGTTTGATTGCTATTAAAACAGTTTTACCCAGCTATTGCCGAAGGCGTTGATCAAACCTATAGTTTAATACAGTAAGGTCTAGCCAAATGTTGTTTAAAGACCCTGCCAGTAGATAAATAGCAGATCTAAAATCAAGGAATTACCCTATGTGGACAACTGGTACTGTAATTGAACGTATAGATTGGAATGACAAGTTGTTTTCGCTGCGTATTCGCGCCGATGTTGAGCCATTTATTGCCGGTCAGTTTATTAAACTGAGTCAGATGCGTGACGATAAGCGCATTGCTAGAGCCTACTCTATCGTTAACCCACCCGGTAAAGATTATGTCGAAGTGCTGGCCGTCGCTGTTGAAGATGGTCAGTTATCTCCAGATTTACAGGCACTTAAAATTGGCGATAACATCGAAGTAACCACCAAGGCATCAGGCTTTATGACTTTAGATGAAATCCCCTCAGGGGCACTTCAAGGCCCTGATTTGTGGTTTTTGGCAACTGGCACTGCCGTGGGGCCTTTTATATCGATTATGGAAACAGCAGAGCCGTGGCAACGGTTTGAAAAAGTGGTGCTGGTGTACGGTGTGCGGATGATTGCAGACTTGGCTTATTTACCCCAATTACAAGCGCTGCAGCAACAATATCCCGAAAAATTTGAACTGATACCTATTGTCACTCGTGAAGAATATAAAGACGGCTTATCTTGTCGTATCCCTGATGGGTTAAGTAGCGGTCTCATTGAACAAGCGGCTGGAGTTACCTTATCGCAAGATAACTCACAAGTACTTATTTGTGGTAATCCAGGAATGATTTCTGATGCGCAAACGGTACTAATAGAAAAGGGGTTAGTGAAGAATCTACGTCGAGCACCAGGGCAAATTACCGTCGAAAAATATTGGTAGCCTGCTTTTAAATAGACTTTCGTTAGCGAGTAACTAGCGAGCTGTAGCTTGTTAGTATTTCGGCAGTAACATTGCTGTAACTCGCATTATCAATGGCTAAACTGTTTATTCGCTTGCTGCGAAAAGCGCAGAAGCTGTAATTAATGCAGTACATTTAAAAAATATATTTTAATCTTAGTTAGCTTATATCCTTAAACAATACTTGCTCCTTAGATAGTGATCTATTACTCTTATCGCAATTGATAACTGTTATCATTTCTATAAGCAGTTACTCGTTAGTATTATGAAAGTCCCCCTGTACGGGGCCATTATGCTGATAAAAAGTAACGCAACGCCAAGGAGAATTTGGAATGAAGTCGTTTAAGCGTCTGGCACTGTTAGGATTAGCAGCAGTATCGTCACTAAGTTCAATTTCAGCAACCGCTGCTGAAGATCTTACTATCTATTCTTATCGTCAAGCTTTTCTAGTAGAACCCATTTTAGCGCAATTTACCGAACAGACTGGCATCAAGGTGAATGTGGTTTTTGCCAAAGATGGCATCGCTGAGCGTATTGCTCGTGAAGGGCGCTTATCTCCTGCAGATCTAGTGTTAACCTCTGACTTTTCTCGTTTAATGGAACTCGTTGATAAAAAATTAGTTGTTGATGTGAATAGCGAGACTTTAAATCACAATATCCCGGCCCAATACCGCTCACCGAGTAACGATTGGTACGCATTAACCATGCGGGTACGTAATGTTTATTCTTCAAAAGAGCGTTTAGGTAAGCTAGATATTAATTATGAAGATTTAGCCTCTGAGCAATATAAAGGCAAAATCTGTACTCGTAGTTTCAAGCACCCTTATAACATTGCCCTGGTTGCTTCAATGATTGCCCATCACGGTGAAGCTGAAACCAAAACGTGGTTAGAAGGGCTTAAAGCCAATTTAGCTCGTAAACCACAAGGCAATGATCGCGCGCAAGTTAAAGCGGTAAACGAAGGTTTATGTGATATCGCCTTAGGTAACAGTTATTACTTTGGTAAGATGATTAAGGACCCTAAGCAAAAAAGCTGGGCTGAATCAGTGGAAATCAACTTTCCTAACCAAGATAACCGCGGTGCCCATATAAATGTTTCAGGTATGGCACTAGCTAAGTTTGCCCCAAACAAAGATAATGCTATAAAATTGATGGAATTTTTATCATCTAATGTAGCTCAAAGTCTTTACGCAGAAGTCAACATGGAATATCCGGTAAAAGCCGATGTTGCCCCTTCTGACATGGTAGCCTCTTGGGGGGACTTCAATGCAGATAGTCTTCCAATCTTTAAGCTAGCAGAAAACCATCAAGCGGCAGTGAAGCTAATTGATGAAGTAAAATTTGATCTGTAAGGATGCTTTATTTCGCCGCGTTAACCGATAACGCGGCATAGACTGGAAAGTATTTATGATCTTAGGCTTAACCAGAGGCTGGTCGTTCGCTGGTTATGCAATTGCGGTAATATTAATTTTGCCGCTTTTTGCACTTTTAGTACAAGCTACACTCCCTGACGAAGCTGTTTTTAGTCACTTAATTGACACCGTTTTACCGACCTATATTAGTAACAGCCTATTGCTGATGCTGAAGGTCTGTGTCGGTTCCTTAGTTATTGCAGTGCCAGCCGCTTGGTTGGTAGCTCGTTGTCATTTCCCCGCCAGACGTTACTTTCAATGGGCGCTGCTATTGCCACTGGCAATGCCTGCTTATATTGTCGCGTATGTGTATACCGACATGCTTGATTACGCCGGTCCTGTACAAAAGTTGCTAAGGCAAGTGTTTGGCTGGACATCACCGCAAGATTATTATTTCCCTGATATTCGCAGCCTAACCGGCGCAGCAATTATGCTGTCATTGGTGTTATTTCCTTATATCTATTTATTAGCCAGAACGGCTTTTATGGAGCAATCTTCCAGCCTATTGCACGCCTCTAGAATTATGGGCTGTAGCCCGTGGAAAAGCTTTTGGCGTTTAGGCCTGCCAATGGCAAGGCCGGCACTTGCAGTAGGGATGGCATTAGTGGCCATGGAAACCGCTGCCGATTTTGCTACAGTGAGTTACTTTGCGGTGCCAACCTTAACCACTGCGGTATACGACACTTGGCTGGGTTATGGCAGCTTATCGGCAGCAGCAAAATTATCAGCCATTATGTTGCTGGTGATTTTTGCCATGGTGGGTTTTGAGCGATTTGCCAGACGCAAACAAGAGTTATATCAAAAGCAGTCTAGGTTAACTGAATCAGACAGATACCAGCTAAAAGGTGTTAAAGCTTGGCTCGCCTTTGGCTATTGTAGCCTGCTGATTGGTCTCGCGTTTTTATTACCTTTTATTGTATTAAGCGGCTACGCCATCGACTACTTTGACCAGAGCTGGAACAGCCAGTTTTGGCAATACAGTTTCAACAGTTTGTATATTGCCCTCGTCGTGAGTTTTATATGTGTGCTACTGGCATTAGTGTTGATGTTTGTTAGGCGCGTAAGCCCCCGTCGGGCAGACCTATTACCTTCACGATTAAGTAGCACAGGCTATGCCATACCAGGCACAGTGCTGGCTATTGGCGTGTTGGTGCCATTAACGTATTTAGATTTTGCTATAAATGATGTCTATGACTATTTTGGTGCGCGCGGCCCAGGATTGTTATTTACCGGTAGCGTTATCGCGCTAATTTTTGCTTTTTGCGTTCGCTTTGTGGCGATATCTATTGGCAGCATTGAAAACAGCTATAAACGTATTTCGCCTTCCTTGGATATGGCCAGTATTACCATGGGGCAAAAGCCGACTAAGTTATTATGGCGAGTGCATTTACCGCTGCTACGCAAAGGCATTTTTGCAGGGGCATTATTAGTGTTTATTGAAAGCATGAAAGAGCTACCCGCAGCGCTATTGTTAAGACCCATTGGTTTTGAAAACCTCGCCACCTATGTATTCCAGTTTGTCTCCGATGAACAACTCGAACATGGCGCTTTGGCTGCTATCGTGATTGTGTTAGTTGGGTTAGTGCCATTGATTTATCTAAACCGTTCATTGGAGCAAGAGAGCTAATATGTCCACATTGACCATTCAAAATGTAAAAAGTGACTACCAAGGACAGGTGATTCTTAAAGGGCTCGATCTCACTTTAGAACAAGGTGAAATCGTTGCACTGCTTGGCCCAAGTGGTTGCGGAAAAACCACCTTATTACGTGCTATTGCAGGTTTACAGGCCATCAGCCAGGGCTGTATTTCAATTAATGGTGAGTGTTTAAGTGGTGATAACACGTTTGTTGCCAGTGAACATCGCGGCATTGGAATGATTTTCCAAGACTATGCCTTATTTCCGCACTTAACTGTCAGTGAGAATGTGTTATTTGGGGTCAATGGGCTGGATAATAGTCAACGTAAAGCCCGGCTTGAAGAGATGCTACAACTGGTCAAGCTTGAAGGGCTAGAGTCGCGTTACCCCCATGAGTTATCAGGTGGACAACAGCAACGGGTATCTATTGCTCGTGCATTAGCCTATGAGCCTGAATTATTATTACTTGATGAACCGTTTTCTAACATTGATGCCCAAGTACGAAATGAAATGATGTTAGAGATCAGGCAAATATTAAAACAGCGTAATGTCAGTGCGGTGTTTGTGACCCACAGTAAAGATGAGGCCTTTGTGTTTGCTGATAAGCTGGCATTGTTTAAAGATGGCGCCATTGTACAACACGGTTTAGCTGAAACCCTCTATGCTCACCCTAAAGAGCGTTATGTGGCTGATTTTCTTGGTGCGGGTAATTATTTATCTGTGATGGTGAAAAATCAGCAGCAAGTGTCATCTATTCTGGGATTAATTGAAAGTACCTCTGAGTTATCTCAAGCTGCTAACTATCAAGGCCAGTTGCTACTTAGACCGCAACAGATTGATCTACAACCTGCTTCTCAAGGCCATGGTGAAATTATTGAGCGTCGTTTTCTAGGTACAATTTGTCATTATTGGGTTAAGGTAGGACAACAAACGCTCGAAGTTAGAAGCCAATTAACTGAACTGACCTTAGGTCTGAAAGTCAATTTATCAATCTCGCCACATTCACTGGTTATTTTTTAGTGATGCGTATCAAAGTTGTTAAAAAATTGAGCTTGAGCACAAGGAATTAATTGCTCAATTACCTTACAATTATGCTCTCTTATATTTGATAAAGGTGATTGATTCCAACATGGAAAATCAGAATATGCCTCGCGAACAGTTAGGGGTTTGTGCCGAAGGTAATTTGCATAGCGTCTATTTGATGTTTAATGCAAATGACGCTGTTGAAGCTCAATTACGCCCTTGTTTAGCCAATGTTGCTCAATACATCTATGAGCTCACAGATCAATATGCAGATAGTGCCTTTAATGGCTTTGTAGCTATTGGCGCTAACTATTGGGATTCACTTTATAGTGAACAACGTCCTAAACATTTGCGTCCATTCCCAGCGATGCAAGCTGAAAATCGTGATGCGCCAGCCATTGAATATGATTTATTTGTGCATATTCGTTGCGATCGTTACGACATCCTTCATCTAGTGGCCAATGAAATCAACCAAATGTTTGAAGGCTTGGTTGAGCTGATTGAAGAAGAGCGTGGCTTCCGCTTTATGGATAGCCGTGACTTAACTGGTTTTGTTGATGGCACCGAAAACCCGAAAGGCCGTAATCGTCAGCAAGTGGCTTTAGTTGATGATGAGGATGCCAGCTTTAAAGGTGGCAGTTATATTCATGTGCAAAAGTATGCCCACAACTTAAGTAAATGGAATCGTTTACCGAATAAAAAACAAGAAGATATCATTGGTCGTACCAAGCAAGATGATATTGAATACGCCTCTGAAGATAAGCCGTTAACCAGCCATATTAAGCGAGTTAATTTAAAAGATGCCCAAGGTAACTCAATGGAGATATTGCGTCAGAGCATGCCATTTGGGTCGCTTAAAGAACAAGGGTTAATGTTTATTTCCACCTGTCGCACGCCGACCAACTTTGAAGAAATGCTTCGCAGTATGGTGCATGGTGACGGCCATGGTAATCATGATCATTTGATGCAGTTTACCAAGGCATTAACCGGCTCATCATTCTTCGCGCCTTCGCTAGATTTTTTAGCCCGTTTTGCCAATGATTAAACGCAAATAACAAATTAGCCGACTGTAGCAGGTTAATTATCGATAAAAAAAGCAATGCCTCAGCATTGCTTTTTTTGGTCTGTTATCTGTTAGAGCGCGGTGCGTTTGTAACGGCGATATTCAGGTTTTCAGAAATTACTTTCAATTTGTTGTTGCAGTAATTCATCTGGACAAGGTAGGGCTAATTCTTGCTCGATAGCTTTTTTAGCCACTGCAAAAGCAATATATTTGCTCACTTGCTGAATGTCTTCCCGTCTTGGCAGTAGTTAGAACGCGGTGCGTTTGTAACGGCGATATTCAGGTTCCCAGAAATTACTTTCAATTTGTTGTTGCAGTAATTCATCTGGACAAGGTAGGGCTAATTCTTGCTCGATAGCTTTTTTAGCCACTGCAAAAGCAATATATTTGCTCACTTGCTGAATGTCTTCCAGTCTTGGCAGTAATGAGCCGGTACCATTTTGACCAAGGGGTGAACACTCTGCCAGCGCACGACTTGATGCCATCAGCATTTCATCTGATACCCGAGTTGCGCCACTTGCTAATACGCCTAAGCCAATACCGGGGAAGATAAAGCTATTGTTACATTGAGCAATTTCAAAGGTTTCTTCTTCAATTACAACTGGTTCGAACGGGCTACCGGTAGCCACAAGTGCTTGGCCATTGGTCCAATGCAGCACATCTTTAGGCGTTGCTTCAACGCGGCTGGTTGGATTAGATAGCGGGAATACAATCGGGCGCTTGCAATGGCTATGCATGGCTTTGATTATTTCTTCGGTAAATAAACCTGGCGCACCAGATACGCCAATAAGCACAGTTGGCTTGGCATTATTAACCACATTAAGTAATGAAATGTGATCGCTAAATCCGTCCCAGTTTTCAATATTAGCGGTTTTTTGTGCCAGTTTTTGCTGGAAGCCTAACAGGGTTGGCATGTTATCAAGTAACAGTCCCCAGCGGTCGACCATAAACACTTGTGAGCGTGCTTGCTCGTCGCTAATACCTTCAGCAACCATTTGCGCCACAATGGCTTCAGCAATACCACAGCCGGCACTACCAGCGCCTAAAAAGGCGACTCTTTGCTTACATAATTGCGTGTTTGCAGCTTTACAGGCTGCTAGTAATGAACCTACAGTCACTGCTGCAGTACCTTGAATATCATCATTAAAGGTACAGAATCTATCTTTGTAGCGCTCAAGTAATGGCATGGCATTTTTCTGAGCAAAATCTTCGAATTGGATTAATGCTTCAGGCCAGCGACGACTAACCGCTTGCATAAACTCTTCAACAAACTCAGCGTATTCTTCACCGCCAATACGCTGGTGGCGCCAGCCCATATACATAGGGTCTTCTAGTAAATGAGGGTTGTCAGTGCCGACATCTAAGGTGATCGCCAAGCAGTACGCCGGACTGATCCCGCCACAACTGGTGTATAAAGATAATTTACCAATGGGGATCCCCATGCCACCAATACCTTGATCGCCTAAGCCTAAAATGCGCTCGCCATCGGTTACCACAATGACTTTTACTTTATGACGGGTCGAGTTATTGAGGATGTCATCAATACGGTCTTTATTGGAATACGAGATAAACAGACCACGGTTACGGCGATAGTTTTTAGAAAAACGCTCACACGCTAAGCCTACCGTAGGGGTATAGATGATTGGCATCATTTCACTGATGTGATTACGCACTAAACGATAAAAAAGCGTTTCGTTGGTATCTTGAATATTACGCAGGTAAATATGCTTATCGAGATCGTTAGTAAAGTTTTTATATTGATCATAAGCACGCGATGCTTGCTCATCGATAGTTTCAACCACCCAAGGGATAAGCCCTTCAAGGTTAAAGTAAATGCGTTCTTCTTCGCTAAAAGCAGTGCCTTTATTGAGCATAGGAGATTCAAGAATCGCTGGACCTGCGAAAGGAAGATAGAGAGGGCGTTTATTCTCGTCCATTGGAAACCTTATTGTCAGTGACGTATTGCAGTTATTTTTATCTACAGTTAGTTAATTTTTATCTCAAAGATAGAATTTTGTTGTTAATCGTAGACGTATCTTGTTATCGGTGCAGGTTATCACATCTTGATTTTATTGTGGTCTGTTAAGTGAGCCTAATCACAGATTTTTATTGATGTTTTTTTAGGCATTGGCTATTTACCTTTATGGTAAAGGCTTAAAAGTCATGTGGATGTATTTACTGAGGTTTTAGATAATCCACACAATCAGCTGTGATTTTGACAAAGTTGGTTACATTTTTAGCGGCGTAATTTAGCGCGGTTCTGCCATGATGATTTTAAGGTGTTTTACATATCGGGGTGTTATGGCAGTTCCTTTTATCTTGTTAGGCAGCGCAGCAATCACAGCAATGCTGGTGGCTGACGAGCACAAAAAGCGTCAATTGCTCCATAGACAACGCTATTTAGGTCGTGCGCCAGCGGTGCCTGATGACAACAATTTCAGCCCATTACTGCCAAGTATATTGCATCATAATAAGGTCAAGGTAAGCCCAGAGCCTGGGGCCATCGTGTGCTGTTTTGTATTTGGGGTCATTGAACATACAGGCGTGTGGCTTGGGGATAATAGCTTGGTGGAGTTACATGGCAGTGGCTTAATTAGGCCTATTTCGTCGGCGCGCTTTTTAAAAAGCCGCAGTGGCAGCCGGATTTTTCAAGCTTGTAATCATCTTCATCAACCCCTTGTAGCTCCTGAGGCGCTAGAAAGGGCGCAGCAATCATTATTTCAATATCGTGAGTATGAGCTATTCAATAATAACTGTCATCGGTTTGTGTGGTCTTGCATTAGCGGTCAAGAGGTGGCGATTTCAAATTTTGACAAACTTAATCAACGCTTAGCCCAGCATTTTAAACAAGCCATTTATTGGGATGAGCTGGCATCGCCAGATAGGCCTTATTGATACAAATAAAAATGCACAGCCTAAGCTGTGCATTAAATAAGGAAGCTTAAACGCTAAGGAAAATATTACATTCCGCGATGTTTAAGTGATAAACCTTTAAGGAAGTTACGTAAAATCTGATCGCCACAGGTTTTGTAGTTTTTATGGCTAGGATTACGGAATAACGCGCCTAATTCAGACTTACCAATAGCCAAGTCAGCAGAACCAATCAGCTCAATAATGTCATCTTCACGAAGTTCTAATGCGATACGTAATTTCTTGAAAATTAAGTTGTTGGTTAGATCTTTTAGCGGTGCAGGTACTTCACTACCTTCACGTAAACCACGTTTTTCGATGATAAAGCCATCTAAAAACTGACACATTAATTTGTCATTACAAGCTTTATAACCTTCTTCCTCTTCTTTCTTTAATAAGCTAATGATTTCGTCATTGCTGACTTCAACATTTGCTTGAGCGAAGATTTTAGTCATTTTGGCATTTGAGTAATCAAATACAAAACGAAGGCGGCGAAGGATGTCATTGTTAATCATAAAGGTCTCTGGGCGCGGCTGCGCTGGTAAAGTAAGTGCTTATGTTTAAAGTTACCTGAACGATATTACTATCACATCGCTTTAGGCTTAAAACACATTGAACAGTGATTATACCTGAGTTGAGGGCATTAGGTCAGATTATCTACCCACAGATCCGCTCTCTCATAATTATGATGCGGATATGCCAGTTCATGCTATGGCTTATTGTGACTGACTTATTGACATTGTAACTGGTTAAATTTGCTTTTAAAAAGCGATTATAGAATTAATTTCCAGTAAATAAATACAGCTGAGAAACCGACTAAATAGGTTAAACCAAACCAAGATAATATTTTCATTTTCAAACCATATCGATGTTCTTCAGGTAATGAATTACTGGTCATCAAGCGATAATTAAGCCAAGCAAAAATAACCGTGGTCATAAATGCTAGGGTCATAACAAACTCAAGCAGTGGTAATAGGGCGCCTTTAAAGAACCAAATTAAAGCCATTGCGAAGGCGGAAACCAGCAACATAACTCGGGTTAATCGTGCCGAGCAGTCTGGTTTATGGGTTAAAAGCTGCCAGCCAATATCTAAGGTTCTACTGTAACCATCAATCACGGTTACTGTGGTACTGAAAATACATAAAAAAGCGACAAGGGCAATCAAATAACGACTTTCTTGGCCCATAACATCGCTGTATAAATCGATCAGCTGGCTGGCAAATTTAGCCCCAGAGCTGGCAAATTGCTCACCACTACCATGCATAACCAGTGCCCCTAGGGCGAGAAACACAATCGCTAAAATAGCGGTGACAATAAAGCCTAAGTTAAAGTCAAAGATGGCTTGCTTACTGGTGACGGTTTGTGTTTTTTGCTTTTCCAATAGCCATAAAGAGTTCCAGGCACTGACTTCAATTGGCGCTGGCATCCAGCCCATCATTGCCACTAAGAAACCCACATAAGCCCATTGCCAAGGTGATTCACTGGGCACAGTTGCAACCGTTCCTGCTGAGTGATTAAAAGCTAATGTCACAGCGATTAGCGTGGTTAATGTCAGGGCTAGCATGATGACTTTAGTCAGTTTATCGAGTAACTGATAATGACCGAGGATCAATAATGCCAGCGAGCTGACTAAGACCAAAAAAGCCAGTATATCAATGGGCAGCGGCACAAACTGGGTTAGCATGGCTGCGGTTAACATACACACACCGGCAGTGCTGGCAATGGCAGCAATGGTATTTAAACAGGTAAACATCAGCAGGTAGCCACGACCTTGCTTTAAATAGCCATGGAGTAAGCTTTCGTTGGTGGCAGCGGTATAGCGAGCACCCGCAGCAAAGAAAGGGTACTTAAGAATATTGACTGCGAGAACAACCCAAGCTAATTGCCAACCAAACTCGGCGCCAGCACGGGTTGATGCCACCAAATGAGAGGCGCCAATGGCCGCTGCAGCCATTAAAATCCCCGGCCCTAGGCTGGCAAAGAGGGTGGCAAATCGGCTAGAGCGGCTTGTTGCTGGCTGAGCTGTTGTCATTATTTGTCTCGTTATTCTTCACGTCATGGGGCAGGCATGAAATAGCTGCTTATTACACTATCTTATTGTTTAAATTGATAATGACTATGTCACACTTTATCAATAGTTGAATATAGCAAATTAATGGCTTACTGGTACGATTTGTTACATTTGCCTAAAAATCAATCGTTGACATCCTGTGGAAATTACTTAGGTTAGTGTATTGCGAAGTACTAATGTACTGCGCGGTATTAGAAACTCAATCGAAAGAGTTCAGCTAAACCAGACTTAAAAATGATGTTGAGTCTAAACAAGTTAATATTTTAAATTAGGGATAATTATGTCACGACCTCAATTCTGGCGGAGCGCTTGCGCTACTGCCGTATCACTTATGCTCACCCCAACGCTTTTAACCCAGACCGCTTTTGCTGCCGAACCCGAAGTCGAACGCATTGAAGTTACTGGTACTCATATTAAACGGACCGATCTCGAAGGGGCTTCACCAATGACGGTGTTAAGCGCTGAAGATATTGCCCGTTCTGGCGCTCAAGATATTTCACAACTGCTCAGTAAACTGCCTGTATCGGGTAGTGGTACTTTTTCTACCCAAGGTAACAATTCAGATGACACTGCTAATGGTGGCGCAGCTGTGTCACTTCGTGGTCTTGGCGCTGATGCCACCTTGGTGTTATTAAACGGTCGCCGTATTGCGGTATCGTCGTTTGCAAAATCAATTGATACTGCCTTTGTTGATATAAATTCAATTCCGATTTCTGCAGTTAAGCGAATTGATATCGTTAAAGACGGCGCTTCTGCAACCTATGGTTCAGATGCGATTGCTGGTGTGATAAACATCATCATGAAAAAAGATTTCGAAGGCTTTGAGGTTAACGGCAAGATTGCTGAAACCGTTGAAGATGGCGGTGGTCAGCAAGCTGGCTCTATTTTGTGGGGCACGGAAGCGGCGAATGGAAAGTCTCATACCACAGTAATTTTTGATTATTTTAAAGAGCGTGAAACCTTATTTGCCGATCGTGATTATTCACGTTCAGCAGATCAAACTGCAAATGGCGGTAGCGACTTTAGATCGTCTGCGGGTAACCCTGGTTCATACATTCCTGCAACCATTGGTATGGATGGCTCAATTACCCCTAAATCAGACTTGTTTGGCTGGACCCCTGATGTTAATTGTCCCGCTGATAGTGTTAAAGGCAGTTACTGCCGCTATGATTACGCGCCAGAAATGACCTCAGTGCCAGAGTCGAGCCGCATGGGCTTATCAGTATTTCAAAACTATGAATTTAATGATGATTTAAGTCTATTTGCTGAGCTTATGTATCAGCATAATGAAAGTGTGATTAAAGGCGCTGCCAGCCCATCTTTTGGTGAGTTTTACATGCTCAACGATAACCCACTGTTTGCTAGTGGCGCAGCTATTAATCCGTTTCCTGGTGAAGACTTGACCATGCGTCGGCGTTTAACTGAAACTGGGCCGCGACAAAAATCATCAGAATCAGATAGCGCCCGTGTGGTGTTAGGCTTAAATGGTATGTTGTCTGACTGGGAATGGGAATTAGCTTACACCTATTCTTATAACCGTAACCTTGAATTTGGTGAGCAAGGCTTTGTGTGGACGCCACGTTTACAAGAGGCCATAAACTCAGGCGCGTTTAACCCGTTAGCGACGACCCAGCAAGGCACTGTGATTGACGATATCAGTGTTAATACCACCCGAAGTGGTAAATCAACCACCAATGCTTTCGACGGTAAAATCAGTGGCGACTTAATGGATATGCCTGCGGGCAGTTTAGCCATGGCGGTCGGTTTTGAGTACCGTGAAGAGTCATTGTCAGATAATCCTGATGAGCTGTTTAAGCGTGGTGAAATTTTTGGTACTGAAGCCACAGAAGCTGCAGGTGAACGCGATCAAACTTCATTATTTATTGAGTTAGCGGTACCGATTTTTGAGCGTTTAGAAGCGCAATTAGCGCTGCGTTATGAAGATTACAGCGACTTTGGTGATACCACTAACCCTAAAATAGCACTGCGTTATACCCCGCTTGATAACCTCACATTGCGCGCCAGTTGGGGCGAAGCGTTTAGAGCGCCATCACTGGTGCAATTAGGTTTAGGTCCTTCTCAGGAGTCACCTGGTTTAGTGGATACCACACGTTGTCCATTAACGGGCTTAGAAGAAGATTGTACTGCCCAAGAGCGTACGGTGATATTTTCTGGTAACCCTAATTTACAACCTGAAGAGTCGACCTCATATAACGTGGGCGGTGTTTGGGAAATCACTGATGGTTTAAGTGTCGGGGTGGATTACTGGAATTACGATCAAGATGGTTTGATCACCTCTGATACCCAATACTTAGTCGATACCCAAGGTGATAATGCCAATGTGGTTAAGCGTGAACCTTCATCGACTAATGTTCCCGGGCGCATTATTGAAATTTATGACCAATTTGGCAACTTAGGTAGTCAATCTACAGACGGTGTCGATTTTGATGTCAAATATGTATTGAATACCGACTCTGCTGGTGAGTTTGGCTTTAGCTATAACCTGACTTGGGTCAATAGCTTTGATCAAGTACGTGAAGACGGTTCAACGCGTGAGTTAGCTGGCGAGTACCAACATCCCGAATATCGCTGGATTGGTGGTATGGATTGGGGTTATACCGACTGGCAAACCAGCGCACGCTTAAACTACATTGGTGAATACACTGATAATGTTGATGCAGGCGCCACAGGTCAAATTGATTCAATGCTTACTTTGGATTTAAATGTCACTTATATTGGCTTTGACCATTGGTCACTGACTGTGGGTGCTAATAACGTGTTTAATGAAGAACCACCATTTAGTGCTGCTGACTTCATGGGTTACGATCAAGCAACTCATTCAGCCATCGGCGCCTTATGGTACGGTAAAGTTAGCTACCAGTTTTAATTAAACTAGGCTAATGTTTACAGCATGAATACCAAGCGGCGCAAGCCGCTTTTTTATGGCAGTTATTAGCTTACTTTATCAAACAGGGACAGATTATGATTACTTTGTATGGCACGCCCCAAAGTCGCGCATTACGCGTGTCTTGGCTATTAGAAGAGCTAGGCATTGAGTGGCAGTTTTCCTTTGTGGATTTTTCAAAAGGAGATAACCGCGCTGAAGCCTATTTGGCCTTAAACCCCAGTGGTAAAATGCCCGTGATTACGGATGGTGAGCTGGTGTTAACTGAGTCAGCCGCTATTTTACAATATTTGGCTGAAAAGTACGGTAATGGCCGATTTTTACCTATGCCTGGCAGCGCAGCGTCAGCAAAACATCATCAATGGGTCAGTTTTATTATTTGTGAATTAGAGCAGCCTTTATGGAGTATGGGTAAGCACCGCTTTGCTTTACCAGATGAGCAGCGTTTAGATGCCATGTTGCCAGTGGCAAAGTTTGAGTTTAATCGTGCTGCGGCTATTGCTGAATTATGGGTACCAGAATCAGGCTATCTTTGTGGCAGCGAGTTAACCATTGCTGATATTTTATTGGCGCAAACGTTATTGTGGGCCACTATGTTTGAGCAAACCATTCCGCCTAAACTCACCGCTTATCGTGACCGTTTACAACAAAGCCCGAGCTTAGCGGCAGCACTTAAAAAGTCAGCAGCGGCCAAAGCGGCGGCCCAAAGTGAGTAACACTTGATCGCATTGATTGAGTGAGTGTGATGTCACTATCGCTACACCGATAAAACTGACACTAAAAGTCAGCAATAAAAAGGGAAGCCAGAGGCTTCCCATTTTAATGTCATAAAGTGCTCGCTTAAGGGCTTACAGCTGAGCTGCAGCCCATTTTGCGCGGCTCTCACGGCTTTCACTCATGCCCTTGTCAGCACGGAATGATTTGTAGCTTTCCACTTCTAAGGCCACTAAGCTGACTTCAACATCAAGTACGATTTGGCATTCTTTTTTGATGCGCCACGCCGCAGTATTATAAAGCTCAGTGTAAGGCAGTGAGCTTAAAAACTCAGGATTGTACTGAGTGTAAATAGCTTGAGTTGGGTAAACCACAAAGGCTAAACGGCGCTTAGGTTCAGTTTTAAATAACGCTTCGATACCGTCAGTGGTGTTAAGCACTTGCATCTCAATGGTGTCTTCAATTTCAAGCAATTTCTTTTGTGCAACCACAGGCGCTTCAGTTTCACCTGCTTCCCAAGCAATCACCGCTTCAGGAGTGGTTTTAGTTAACTCAGCAATTTGCTCAACCGTTAACCCTAAAGATAACCGTAAACACTGCATTTCAATTGCGTTTAAGTTGTTTGATTTAGCCATGATGTTTCCTAATTTTCTAATACTGTAACGGTATGGGTTTACTGTGTACGTTGATGATGTTAGCTGGTCAAACTTAGGCTATTTTCGTTTCAGCCAAATGTCTTGGATCCAGTCCCACAATGATTCCCACATAATGTCGACCATGCGACCTTTATAGAAGTGACGCACATTGCCTTCTTGGTCGATACAATAAAAGTTATCGCCTTGCTGGCAGATAGCAATATATTCTCTTGGCATGCCGATAGACCAGGCATAGCTGGTCACTTCAGGTAAATAAGTGTGTGAATAGGGATCTGATGCCGTGACCATTTCAATGGAGCCATAAATGACATCACTGGCAAATAATAAGTATTCTTTTAAATCATTTGGCAGTGAAATTAAAATTTGTTCTTCCACTTCTACCAGTTGCTCGAATGTCGGTAATTCGAGTGGTACTGGTACCGTTTCACTCAAGTCTTGTAGCATTTCAATGATGTCATTCATCAGTGTATCCAGTCATCGGGCAATAATGGCGGGAGTATAGCCTGAATGGCGCTTTTAACCAATTCAGATTTTATTTTAGGCAAAAAAAAGCACCTTTTAAAAAGGTGCCAAGGGGAGGTAAATAACAAGGGGTACAGGGGCGAACGTTAAACGAGTTAGTGCTTTATTTGAGAGTTTATGCCGCTTGCAGTTCTGCCAAACTCTGACGTTTATAGCTTAACCACGCTTTGTGATACAGCTTGTGTGAAGTTTGACGCAGTTTCACAATTTGCATTAATTCAAGCTCACTGACGGGTCTATGTTGGCGTTGAGCTTGTAATTCGATGTGTTGAATTTGCTCGTAGACATGGTGCTCTGGGCCGCTTTTAATTTCAGCAATCTTATTAAGGTGTAATTGCACTTCAGCAACCATTTGGCTTTGAGGCAGTTTAACCAGCAGGTTTAAATCACGGTAACCAGATGCTTTAGGAGTGGCAAAGCGGTTCTTAACTTGTACGACTTCAGCGTGTGCGACAATGGCTTTATAAGCGCTCATCATGCTGGCAACATCATTAGTAACAATGGTTGCTCTGGCAATATCGGTGAGGTAGCTGGCATCACCGTCAAATTTAAGGGCGATTTTTTGCTGGGCTCTTTGGTAGCTTTTTATTTTAGGAATAATCGTGTAAGCCTGATTTTGCTGGCTAATTTTAGTCACTAAATTGCTTAGCTCCGATTGTGCCTCAGGGGCACGCTCAAACAAGGCATCTAAATCATGGCTAAATTGCTGCGGCGCCGCCCCGAGAGTATTTTGTAACGCTAATAGGCTGTCGAGATCGTTACTCACAATTTGCCTAAAGTCGTAAGTGGGCTTTACGGGTTTGGTGTCCACCGTTACGGCAATGGCATTGCGGCTTGTCAGCAACAATAAAAAGATAATAAAGGTTCTAAAAATTCGACTCATTGAGTATTCACCTTAGTTCAATATCTGCGTGAAATTGATGGGGCTAGATTAGCTTTAATTAGCTGAATAACACCTGAATACCATGTCGGTTTATGGTGTGGTTAAAAGCAATGTCTTAACGCTGCGCTCAAGAGGCAATGGATTAGGAATAGGTAGATTTTGCGGGCTAATGCTTTTAAGGCGCACAGTTGTACTTTATGTCGCCAAATAATAAGGGCATCAAATGATGCCCTTATTGATTTTTTACTCAAGCTAATGACTTTAAGTTAATGATTACCAGATTTTTACTCGCTCATCAGCGGCGATAAACATCTTGTCACCTTCTTTTACGCCATAAGTCTGGTAAAACTCAGGCATATTAGACAGTGCGCCTAATGCACGGAAGTGACCTGGTGAATGCGGATCAGTAGCAACGCGGTTACGCAATGCTTCTTCTTTCATTTTTACTCGCCAAATTTGGCTAAAGCCCATAAAGAAGCGCTCATCACCCGTTAAGCCGTCAATGACCGGTGCTTCTTCACCGTTCAATGACATTTTGTAGGCTTTATAAGCGATGGTTACACCAGATAAGTCACCGATGTTCTCACCTAAAGTTAGCTCACCATTAACGTGTAAATCATCAAATACTTGATAACCATTGTACTGAGTTATTAATGCTTTACCCTTAGCGGTAAAGGCTTTTAAATCAGCTTCAGTCCACCAATCACGCATGTTACCTTCGCCATCAAATTTAGCGCCTTGATCATCAAACCCGTGGCCCATTTCGTGGCCAATGACTGCACCAATGCCGCCGTAGTTTACCGCGTCATCAGCTTCAAGGTTGAAAAATGGTGGCTGTAAAATAGCTGCAGGGAAGACAATCTCGTTCATGGTTGGATTGTAATAAGCATTAACGGTTTGCGGCGTCATGTGCCACTCGCCTTTATCAATTGGCTGACCAAGTTTTGCGATATCTTTGTTATGAGAAACAACCGCAGAACGTTTAATGTTGCCGTGTAAATCATCGGCTGCAATAGTGAGTTTGCTGTAGTCTTCCCACTTATCAGGGTAACCAATTTTAGGATTGAATTTAGCCAGCTTATCTTTAGCTGCAACTTTAGTGTCTTCGCTCATCCAATCCAATGATTCGATGCTAGTGCCGTAAGCGCCACGTAAATTTTCAACCAATTGGCTCATACGGGTTTTTGCTTCTGGTACAAAGTGACGTTTTACATACACTTTACCGACAACTTCACCCAAGGTGCCACTGACTGTGCTTACGCCGCGCTTCCAGCGAGGTTGTTGCTCTTCTTGGCCATTAAGTGTTTTTGAGAAAAACTCGAAGTTTTCATTATCAAGCGCTTCAGATAAGTGACTCGCATTATGAGTGAGTGCCATCCAGGTCATGTAGGTTTTCCAAGTATTAAGATCATTGTCTTTAATTACTTGGTTCATGCCTTCAATAAAGCTTGGTTGGTTAATGATGATGTCAGACTGCTTATCACCACCAAGGGCTGCTAAATAGCCATCCCAGTTAATGTCTGGTGCTAAGGTCGCTAAATCTTTAACTTGATAAAGATTATAAGTTTTAGTGCTGTCGCGGGTTTCAACTACATCCCAATGTTGCTCAGCGATAGCGGTTTCTAATGCTAAAACCGTTTGCGCTGCTTGCTTGCCATTTTCAAGGCCGGCAAGGTCAAACATCTTCTCGATATGCTCAAGGTATTTGCTACGAATATTAACGAAGCGCTCTTCTTCATTGAAGTAGTAATCTTTTTCAGGAAGGCTAAGACCATATTGCCAAATATGGGTGGCGTAACGGCTTGAATCTTTAGCATCAACATTGACATAAAACGCTAATGGTGTGCCGCCACCATTAACTTGGCTTTCGCCAAAATAGGCGGTTAATTCATTTTTATCTTTTAGCGCGGCAATTTGGGCAAATTCAGCTTGGATTGGGCTAATACCTAATTTATTTAAGGTTTCAACATCCATAAATGAACGGTAAAGATCGGCCACTTTTTGCTCATCAGTACCCATTTTAAGATCTGGGTTTGCACTGACATCTTCGATGATGGCTTTAACGTCGTCACGGGCATTTTCGCGCAAGTCGTAAAAGGCGCCGATATTGGTGCGGTCACCAGGGATTTCCGCGGTGTTTAACCAGCCGCCATTTACGTAGAGGTAAAAATCATCTTGTGGGCGAACTGACTTGTCCATATTGTCAAAGCTAATACCTGAGGTAAGGGCTTTTTCAACGGCAATTGCGGTTTCTGTTTTAGCGACTTCTGGTGCTGCGGATTCAGTGACTGCTTTATCTGAATTGCAGGCACTAAGGCCTGCGATAAGTGAGGCGCAAAGCCCACCGATAACTAGCTTTTTCATGTTGTTTCCCTATGCATTGAAGAGTGAAGCCTTTTTATCGGCCTTAATTTTGAGCTGTTTTTATTGTTCACTGCCTTAAGACAGTTTTATGTGACCAACATGTTAAGTCTTAACAGGGGCACTTAACAAGGGCTAAGGCTAGGCTTTTAGTGATAAATTGAGCATTTATTGACTGTGTTGTGTAACTAAAAATTACCAGAATGTTACAGTGGCCATTTATCGTTTTCTATTTGCTAGCCAACAGCTCATAATAGCGACCAATTAGTTTTCACTTGGTTTTATATATGCGTTTAGACAAATTTATCTGCGAGAGCACCGAGCTGACTCGTTCATTAGCAAAAAGAGTTATCAAGTCAGGTGAAGTGACCTGTAATGGTGACGTGGTTAAAGACGCGAGCTTTAAAGTGAAAGATGATACTGAAGTGTGTATCGAAGGTCGTCAAATTAAGATCGTGGGCGAGCGCTACATCATGATGCACAAGCCTGTTGATACCATTTGCTCAACCATTGATGAAGAATATCAATCGGTGTTGGGATTAATGGATATTGAAAAAGTCGATACCCTGCATATTGCTGGGCGTTTAGATGTGGACACCACAGGTTTGGTGCTGATCACCAGCGATGGCCAGTGGTCACATAAAATCACCTCACCTAAAAAAGATTGCGGTAAACGTTACCTTATCGAAGCTGCTGCATCACTTGATCCTGCATTGGTGGAAACCTTTGCCGAAGGGATCCAATTAAAAAGTGAAGACGGCTTAACTAAACCGGCGCTGCTAGAGATCATTGATGAATACCATGCCAGATTAACTATCAGCGAAGGTAAGTACCATCAAGTGAAGCGTATGTTTGCTGCTGTGGGGAATCGGGTGGTCAATTTACATCGTGAAGCTGTGGGTGAAATTGAACTTGATGCTGATTTAGAAGAAGGCGAATGGCGTTTTCTCACCGATGCTGAAATCGCCTCAATTTAACACTTACGCACTGTTAAAACCAAAAAAGCAGCCTAAGGCTGCTTTTTTAATGGCTCAATAAATCGTGAAGGTGTTATTTGCTAAGAGGGCTATTCACTATAGCCAAACAGTGATTTTACCGTTTCTAAGGTATCATCAATGGTTTTGATACTTGAAGGACAAATAAAGATAGTGTCATCACCAGCAATAGTCCCCAAAATCCCTTCAGGCTTACCTATCGAGTCTAATAATCGGGCAATAAGCTGCGCTGCGCCGGGGCTGGTTCTGACTACGATCATCGCTTGGTTATGATCCACATCCAATACCAAGTTTTTAACAGGGCTGCCTGCTGTTGGCACACCTAACTCAGCGGGTAAACAATATACCATTTCTTGCTTAGCATTACGGGTACGTACTGCACCAAACTTACTTAGCATACGGGAAACTTTTGACTGGTTAATATTGCCAAAACCTTCTGCTTGCAGTGCGATTACGATTTCACTTTGGCTACCAAAGCGCTCTTCCTTTAATATCGACTTAAACGTCTTTACGAGTTCATCCTGATTCTTAGTCGCTGGCATATTTTTTTCGTCTTATAGTAATTTTTAAAAAGAATAGATTTTATTCAAAAAAGTAGCTCATTCTGAATAGATAAACGCATCAAGTCAAGAAATAAGCTAAATTGGTGAATAAAAATTCATTTTAGCTATTACTGGCTAAATTAGTCATTATTTATATACATATCATAGAATAAGGAAATTAGTGTGATCTACTAAGGGATAATTGAAATCCTCGCTGTGATCCAGTAATGTGACGCCACAAGAAAACATGATCTGTGTCACAGACCAGACTGAAGTCAATCACTAGAACGTAATTGGAGATCATCATGAAAGTAGCTGTACTTGGTGCTGCTGGCGGTATCGGCCAGGCCTTAGCTTTACTATTAAAAACTCAACTTCCTGCAGGTTCAGAGTTGTCTTTATATGACATCGCTCCTGTTACTCCAGGTGTTGCAGTTGACTTAAGCCACATCCCTACAGATGTAAAAGTGGCTGGTTTTGCTGGTGAAGACCCAACTCCTGCGCTAGTTGGCGCTGATGTTGTTCTTATCTCTGCAGGTGTTGCGCGTAAGCCTGGTATGGATCGCTCAGATCTATTTAATATCAATGCGGGTATCGTAAGAAACCTTATTGAAAAAGTGGCGGCAACTTGCCCTAAAGCATTAATTGGCGTTATCACTAACCCAGTAAATACTACTGTTGCTATTGCGGCTGAAGTACTTAAAAAAGCAGGTGTTTACGATAAGAACCGTTTATTCGGTGTGACGACACTTGATGTTATCCGCTCTGAAACCTTCATCGCTGACCTTAAAGGGCTAAACGTTGCTGATGTAAACATCAACGTTATTGGTGGCCACAGTGGTGTGACTATTCTGCCACTTCTTTCACAAGTTGAAGGCGTAAGCTTTACTGATGAAGAAGTTGCAGCGCTAACAACACGTATCCAGAATGCGGGTACTGAAGTTGTTGAAGCTAAAGCGGGTGGCGGTAGTGCGACTCTGTCTATGGGTCAAGCGGCATGTCGCTTTGGCCTATCATTGGTTCGCGGCCTACAAGGCGAAGCTAACGTGGTTGAATGTGCTTATGTTGATGGCGGCAGTGAACATGCTGACTTCTTCGCACAACCTGTATTACTTGGTAAAAACGGCGTAGAAAAAGTATTACCATACGGCGATGTTAGCGCATTTGAAGCTAATGCCCGTGATGCAATGCTTGATACATTAAACGGCGACATCAAACTTGGTGTTGAGTTCGTTAAGTAAATTTAAGCTTATCAATTATTGATAACTTGATTTACCGATAAAAATGCGAAGCCTTTGGCTTCGCATTTTTGTTGCTGACAGGCTAAAGTTGCTGCAAGGGGAAAAGACCTAAGCCCTTTACCAACTAATCAGTTTTCCTTGCCAATCAATAAAGCTGGCTTGTCCATCGTAGTAAATTCGGACAATTTCAGCGTTGTCATCTTCACTACTTTCGCTTCCAGCTTCCTTAATTGCGTTATTGATATTCAGTAATTGCGACGCGACAAATTCAGCAGTAAATAATTTTTCAGCGGGCACTTTGGCCTGAAAAGGTTTGGATAATGGGGTGTCTGTGGTGCCGGGATGAAAAGCAATGAGCTTTACGTTTTTGGCACGCCGAGCATATTCAATCGCCGCGGTTTTAATTAGCATGTTTAGCGCAGCTTTTGAAGCGCGATAGCTATACCATCCTCCCAAGCGATTATCACTAATACTGCCTACTCGGGCGCTGAGCACATTAATAATACAGCCCTGTTTACCTGCAACCAGTTTGACTAAATGCTGTAGCCACAGCATAGGGGTAATGGTGTTTGACTCAAACAAAGCCTGCATTGCCTCAGGGTTAACATCTTCTAAGCGCTTTTCAGGGGCTATTGTTTTAAAGGGGAGAGTTTTAGAAACTGTGTTTTCTGAGGCGCTCCTTGTTGCTGCGCCAGTCATTTGATACTGATTGTGCAATCTGCCATTACAAATAAATACCCGAGTAATTTTACCTTTTAACGGCTGCAATTGCTGGCACAGTGTGGCAATGGCGTCTGCTGAATAATCGCAGCTAATATGTTGCTGAGTTATGGGGTTAGCACTTTCATTAGCCAATTTCGTCTCAGCAGTTGCAGATTGGCTGATACTGATGAGGTGCTTTATGTCAGTTGCCGTATCTTGCTTAATCAGTGCTGCAATAATGGCCTTTGCAATCCCAGAAGATGCACCAATGATTAACGCAACTGAGCCTGAATTTGCAGTGAATGATTGGCTCAAGTAAATCTCCTTGGGTTGATGGCTGATTGTAGCTATGGCTTTAAGCAGTTAACTCACTATTTGATGCTACAGCTACCATCTTCACAGCGCTGCTTACCGGTTAACAGGTAGGATAATTTGTAGCGGTGTTTTGCAAAACCAAGATAAGCCACATCGGCTAATGGTTTGATACAAGGTAAGCGCAATAACTGTACCCATTGATGTTTTCCTGTAAGTGCCCAAGCTTTTGCCGTCACATCCAGTCCCAGTAATATTTCGCCATGGTTGGTTTCTGCATGCAAAATTTTGTTGGCTTTTTCTAAGTCGATATGGGGATACTTTTCGGCAAAACCGTCTTGGTTTAAATCAGCCAGCTCAATTTTGTGCAAGCGGTCATGTTGCTTTAATTGTTGCATTTCATTGCTGCATAAGGGGCAGGCACTGTCGTAAAAAATCCGTAATTCCATCTCGATACCTCTATGGTTAATTACTAAGTTCTAAATTAACTCAATAAGTTACTACAATGAATAATACGTCAAATGTGCTTGTTTAGATCTTTGTTGCTGGCTTATAGTCGCTATTATTGTAAGTTTTTGAATGTTATTATCTAGTTAACTAAAATGTTTCGGAGCAAAAAATGAAGAAGCCCTGTAAACTTTCTTCTTTACTCGTGTTCTCCTTGGTGGCTTTAACCAGTCCCTTTCTCGCGTATTCTACTGCTGCTGAGCAGACTACAACAGCTGCATCATTTGACCCCAGGCCCGTTAAAGTCCTGCAAATTGATGTGGGCAGTGATTTTCGAGAACGATTTTTACCTGGTGAAGTAAAAGCCTCAGAAAAAGCCGCTTTATCTTTTAGGGTTGCTGGTGAAATTGCTGACATTTTTGTGCGCCCCGGCGATGCCGTGGAGCCCGGCCAAGTGCTTGCGCAACTTGATGGCGCTATTTATATACAGCAATTGGCTGTCGCTCAGGCGCAATTTGAATTAGCTAAAGTTCTGTTCGAGCGTAATGCATCTTTGGTTGAGCAAGGGGTGGTTTCGCGTAATGATTACGATCAAACCAAAAGCGATTACACCATTGCCCAAGCCGCATTAGACAAAGCCAAAGCAGATGTGACTTACACCAAATTATTGGCTCCTTACAAAGGCATCATTTCTAAACGCAGCAAGCGTGCTTTTGAATATGTTCAAGCCCAAGAAGAAGTGATGGGAATTCGGATCGAATCAGCCATTGATATTAGTTTTCAGTTACCTGAGCAGTTTATTGGTGCGATTCAAAAAGCCGGTTCAAGCTTTGATAAGATGCAAAACCTTGAGGTGAAGTTTGACAGTCGCGATCGTTGGTATGCTGCCAGTTTAAAAGAGCTCAATACCATTGCCGACTCAACCACAGGTAGTTACACCATCATTTTAACCCTGCCAATGCCTGAGCAACTTAATGTGCTACCGGGGATGTCGGCCCAAGTAAAAGTCAAACTGCCTGCCAGAACCGCTGATGCTCATCCTAAAATTCCTGCTGGTGCTGTGATTACTGAAAATGAAACTGACTTTGTTTTTATCTGGTCTCCAAAGGCGTTAACCCTTGAAAAAGTGCCCGTAAAATTAAAAGGCAATCGCTTAGTCTCTGGCCTTGAAGATGGTGACTGGTTAGTCGTAGCGGGGGCGTCTGAGCTTAAAGATGGCCAAGCAGCTGTGCAATGGATTAAAGAGCGAGGCTTATAATATGAACAGTAATTTAATCTATGGCTTGCTTAAAAGTGCTGGCCTACTCATGGCGGTTATAGCACTGAGTGGCTGTGAAAAAAGCCCCGATATTGAGCCTAATGTTACCAGAGTCACCACTTACACTTTACCAGTTGTCGATAACTCGGTGATCCGTGAGTTTAATGGTGTTGCTAGAGCGCAGGACTTAACCAATCTTTCTTTTCGTGTTGGCGGGCGTATTGCGCAAATTCCAGCGACTAAAGGCAAACAAGTTGAAAAGGGAGAGCTACTAGCGATATTAGAAAAAACTGACTTTGAGATTGCTTTAAGCGATCGAAGGGCACGTATGGAGGTTAATTTTAAACAATCTGAACGTGGTAAACAGTTGGTGGCTAAGCAGTTAATGGCGCAATCTGATTATGATCAAATGAATGCCCAGTACTTAGTAGCAAAAGCCGAGGCAAGGCAAGCAGAGCTTAATCTGCAATACACTGAGCTAAGAGCGCCCTTCTCAGGGGTGATCAGTGATGTATTTTTAGAGTCTTTTGAAAACGTGCAGCCGGGCGTGCCAGTGGTAAGTATTCAAAAGATTGAGCGCATCGAAGTGGATGTACAAATTCCTGATATGTTGATTGCGGTGTCAAAGAAGGCTAAGGACAGAAGCGTAGGCGCATTGCTAGAGGTCAGTTTTGAAGCCTTTCCTAATGCCACATTTGATGGCCATTTACTGGAAGTTAACACCGAAAAAGATCCCGCAACTTCAACCTATATAGCCACGATAGCAGTAGATTTAGACCCTAAATATAAAGTGCTTGAAGGTATGCCTGCCAAGGTGAAAGTTGACTTAAGCCACCTTACTTACACCTACAACCGACAGTTCTTGGTGCCTATCGAAGCGGTGATTATGCAAGATGGCAGTGACATTGAAATACAAGACAGTGGTGTTTGGCTGTTTGATAAATCTGATCAATCTATCCAGTATCAGCACGTGACTTTAGGTGTGATCGTCGGCGACAGAATTGAAGTTATCGATGGGCTAAAAGATGGCCAAGTGATTATTCAAACGGGCGCTTCACGTTTAGTGGCTGGTCAAAAAGTACAAGTAGTAGGGGGAGTGTAGGCTGATGATTGTATTGTTAATAAACCCATTACTCACAATCGTTCCAGCTAACACAAAGGAAAGTGTCATATGAATATTGCAGGCTACTTTGTCAAAAACACCGTCATTAGCTGGATGTTTACCCTGATCTTATTGATCGGCGGCTTAATGTCATTTACCGGCCTTGGCCAATTAGAAGACCCACCATTTACCATTAAAGATGCGGTAGTTGTCACCCTGTACCCAGGTGCGACCTCAACGGAAGTGGAGGAAGAAGTGACCTACCCAATCGAAAAGGCCATTCAAGAATTGCCTTATATCGATACTCTCAAGTCATTAAGCACATCGGGAATGTCACAAATTACTGTGACCATGAAAAATAACTACGGCCCTGATGAGCTACCACAAATTTGGGATGAGCTGCGCCGAAAAGTGAATGATATGTCGGCCAGTTTACCGCCAGGTGTTCAGGCTCCCATGGTCAATGATGACTTTGGTGATGTTTACGGGGTGATGCTAATGGTCAGCGGTAGCGATTACAGTTACCGCGATATTTTAGATTACGTCGATTACGTTAAACGTGAATTAGAGCTCGTGCCAGGTGTGGGTAAAGTGTCATTGGCAGGCAATCAACAAGAGCAAGTTTTCGTTGAAATGTCGCTCAACAAAGCTGCCAGTTCTAATATCGATCCATCTTTAGTGAGCAACCTGCTTAATTCGCAAAATATGGTGTCTGATGCTGGTAACATTCAGGTTGCCGGTGACAACTTAAAAATCCGTACCAGTGGTGGTTTTAAGTCTGTTAGCGAGCTAGAAGGGCTGATTATTCCAGGCACCCAAGGCGATAAGCTTATTTACTTAAAAGATGTCGCCACAGTATCGCGGGGCTTTCAAAATATTCCCACCAATCTACTGACCTTTAATCAGCACAATGCGATCAACATTGGCATCGCATTTTCAACCGGGGTGAATGTGGTTGAAGTGGGTAAAGCCATTGACGCCAAGCTTGCCAGTATTGAAAGTGTCCGCCCAGCGGGCATGATGATTGAAACCATGTATAACCAGCCTAATGAAGTAGATGCTTCAGTGGGCAGCTTTGTATGGAACTTAATTGCCGCGGTAGTGATCGTAATCGGCGTGCTACTGGTCTTTATGGGCATTAAGTCAGGTATTTTAATAGGGTTAATTTTGTTCTTAACCTGTTTAGGCACCTTCATGTTGATGCTGCAAGCAGAGATTGAGCTGCAGCGAATATCCTTAGGGGCGTTAATTATTGCCTTAGGGATGCTGGTGGATAATGCCATTGTTATTGTTGAAGGCATATTAATCGGCAGGCAGCGGGGCCAAACGACTTTAGAAGCTGCTCAAAGCATTGTAAAACAAACCATGTGGCCATTACTTGGTGCGACAGTGATTGCTATTACTGCCTTTGCGCCAATCGGTTTATCACCTGATGCTACCGGTGAATTTGCGGGCTCTTTATTCTGGGTATTACTGTTTTCACTGTTTTTATCTTGGATTACTGCCATTACCATCACACCATTTTTTGCGCAGTTATTTTTTGGAAAAGATGCTGAAAAAGTGGAAGGTGAGCTTAAAGATCCCTACGGTGGTGCCTTTTTTGTGTTTTACAAAGTATTACTCGATTGGTGTATGAAGCATCGCTGGGTGAGTGTTATCGCCGTGGTGATGGCATTTTGTATTTCGATTTATGGCTTTGCTTACGTTAAGCAATCGTTTTTCCCGCCTTCTACCACGCCGATTTTCTTAGTGGATGCCTGGATGCCAGAAGGCACAGATATTCGTGAAACTCAGGGCATTGTCGAGGGCATGGAGTCCATCGCCATGGGGCTTGATAATGTTGAGTTTGTTGGCTCGAGCATAGGTAAAGGCTTTCCGCGTTTTCTACTGACTTACTCGCCAGAGAAAAACTACGCATCTTATGCGCAAATGGCTATTCGCACCGAAGATTTTGAGTCTCTTAGTGAGGTAATGACTGAATTTAGAAGGGCAGTCGAAGCTAAATACCCGCAGACGCAGTTTAAGTTTAAGCGCTTAGAAATCGGCCCTTCAACAGACGCTAAAATTGAAGCGCGTATTAGCGGTGCAGACCCTGATGTATTGCGAAGCATTGCAGCGCAAGTGATGGAGATATTCCAGGCCACACCGGCAACCGTTAACGTGCGTCATGACTGGCGTGAACGGGTGAAATACATTGCGCCTCGCTTTAATGAAACCCAAGCAAGACGTTTAGGTATCGTAAAAAGTGAAGTAGATGAAGCGATTAAGTTTTCGTTTACAGGGTTACAAATAGGGGTATACCGCGAAGGGACGACCTTATTGCCAATCATTGGCCGTTTACCAGAAGATGAGCGTATTGATATCGACTCACTTGAAAGTGTTCGTATTTGGAGCCCTGCGCTGTCTGCCTTTGTACCGCTGCAGCAAGTGGTTGATGGGTTTGAGGTTAAGTTTGAAGATCCCATTATTCAACGCCGGGATCGCAAACGTACCTTAACGGTATTTGCCGATACGGATTTTGAGTATGATATTTTACCGGCGCAATTGTTTGCCCAAATTAAGCCACAAATTGAAGCGCTAGAATTACCTGTGGGTTATGAGCTGCAGTGGGGCGGTGAGTTTGAATCATCCAATGATGCACAAGAGTCATTATTTGCCACCTTGCCACTGGGCTTTTTATTCATGTTCTTAATCACGGTATTCTTGTTTAACTCAGTGAGAAAACCATTAGTGATTTGGGCGTGTGTGCCGCTGGCCATTATTGGTATTACCTCAGGCTTATTGATTTTAGATAAACCCTTTAGCTTTATGGCGCTGCTGGGAATGTTAAGTTTATCGGGTATGCTACTTAAAAACGGTATTGTCTTGCTGGATCAAATTAACACTGAGATTAATGACGGCGTCGAAACCTTTGAAGCGGTATTTAACTCAACCGTTAGCCGTGTTAGACCCGTTTGTATGGCTGCTATCACCACCATTTTAGGGGTGCTACCGCTATTGACCGATGCCTTCTTTGAGTCATTAGCGGCGGTAGTGATGTTTGGTCTTGGGGTTGCAACCATATTGACATTAATCATAGTGCCGGTGTTTTACCTTATTTTCTTCAAGGTAAGTTATAGAAATTATAAAGAGTTTTAGTAAGCCAACTAGCTTGAAGTTAATCCTGTGGTAGTTGATTTTCTTTAAGCTGACTAATTAAGGTAAGTTAACTAAGCTATCAAGCACGTAAACTCGCATAATGGTTTGTTTATCGCTATAAATAGGAGAGTCAGCAGAGTTTACGTTGGCTCTTTTTTTATTTGATCTTTACTAGATGTATTCACGTATTGCGCATTGGTATACAAAAACAGTATCCAAAAACGCGTATTCAAAATGAGGCTTTCTATGTCAATTAGCCAAGCAATTATTAAAGTTACTAATTTACGTTTACGTACTTTCATCGGCTTTAACCCTGATGAACGAGAAAAGCAGCAAGATGTTGTTATTAATATTGAAATTCAGTACCCAGCCGATAAGTCTTTTCAAACTGATGATGTCGCTGATGCGCTGAACTACAAGATAATCACCAAGAAAGTGATCCAACATGTTGAAGAAGGTCGATTTTTATTACTGGAAAAATTAGTTGCTGATGTGCTGGCAATTTGCAGTGAGCATCCTTCCATTACCATGTCGCGGGTGACAATCGACAAACCACACGCATTACGTTTTGCCGACTCTGTTTCATTATCATTAGAGCAGCGAAAATAAAGTGAGTTTTAATTTGGCACGAGTTGCCATAAGGAAAACACATGATTTCTGAAGAAGCACGTAAAGTACAGCAAGTACTGATTGAGCGAGGTCTTGAAACCCCAGTCGTTGAAAATGATATGACTAACGAGCAAAAAGTGGCTCGCATTCAAGGATTGATGACAGAAGTTATCTCTACCCTTGGACTTGATTTAACCGATGACAGCTTATGTGAAACCCCTCATCGAATCGCCAAAATGTATGTTAATGAAATCTTCTCTGGGCTTGATTACAACCACTTCCCTAAAGTCACCCAAATTGACAATAAAATGGGCGTAGATGAAATGGTTAAAGTCAGTGATATTAGCGTGGTTAGTACCTGTGAACATCACTTTATTACCATCGATGGTGTTGCCAATGTTGCTTATGTGCCGGGGCGCAAAATTATTGGTTTATCTAAAATTAACCGCATAGTGAAATTTTTTGCCCAGCGACCTCAAGTACAAGAGCGACTCACCCAGCAAGTGCTGGTGGCACTGCAAACCTTGCTTGAAACCGACGATGTTGCCATTAGTATCAATGCCACCCATTACTGCGTTAAATCCCGAGGCATTATGGATACTCAATCCTATACCAAAACCTCCGCACTAGGCGGCTGCTTTAAAGCTAACCCTGCCTCAAGAGCTGAATTCTTTGCTAACAGCTAATCGGCTTTAGCTTGAATCATACTTTAAAGGTCATTAATTTCGAGTCAATGAGGCTATTATTAATTGCTTATGATTAATTGCAATGATAAACGACTGCATTAATGACCTTTTCTAACACTTCTTATTTTCAATAAAAATCATCATAAGAGAACTGCAATGAAGCAAACTATTTTCATTACTGGCGTCGGCAAACGTATTGGTTACGCCTTAGCAAAGGACTTTCTCGCTAAAGGCATGAAGGTCATCGGCACCTTTAGAACCCATTACCCCTCTATTGATGAATTAGCTGAATTAGGTGCCGACCTTTATCAATGTGATTTGTGCATTCCTGCTGAAATAGACGATATGTTAGCGCGCATTAATGACACCCATGACGAGCTTCATTGCATCATTCATAATGCATCTGACTGGCATAACGATAAAACCAAGCCGGGCATGACCTCAGCCGATATCATGAACCGAATGATGAATATTCACGTCAGTGCGCCTTATCAAATAAACTTGGCTCTGGCCGACAAATTAATCGCTTCAGCAAGTGGCAATATTGGCAGTGCTAATATTATTCATATTACCGATTACGTGGCAGAAAAAGGCAGTAAAAAGCATATTGCCTATGCGGCCAGTAAAGCGGCAATGCACAATTTAACCCTGTCATTTGCGAGTAAACTTGCGCCTATGGTGAAAGTCAATTCCATTGCCCCTGCGATGATTTTGTTTAATGAAGGCGACGATGAGGCCTACAAAGCAAAAGCGCTAGCCAAAGCCATACTGCCTAAAGAGGCGGGTAACCCTGAGATCATTGAATTAGTTGATTACCTGACAAGCAGTCAATACGTCACTGGTCGCAGTTTTGCGGTGGATGGTGGCCGTCACTTAGCCTAACTGTGTTTGCTATTGAGTTTATATAGGGGAGCTACGGCTCCCTTTTTAATGGCTGAATATTTTAAATAGACATCTAGACGTCTTATTGTTAGTGTGGAGTACCACTGGTTTTTGGTTGTTTTTTATCCGGCTATTAATTCGAAAGTTTATCCGGCAAACAACTTTTTGGTAGATGGCCCAATTTGAATATCTTAAGGTAAAGGAAGGCATTATGACGGCAGAAAACATGAAACTGGAATCACTGGCATTACATTATGGCTACGAGTCGGAAGCGACCACCAAGGCCGCAGCAGTGCCGATTTACCAAACCACGTCTTACACCTTTGATGATACCCAGCATGGTGCCGATTTATTCGATTTAAAAGTGGCTGGTAACATCTATACCCGCATCATGAACCCAACCACTAACGTGCTTGAGCAGCGCTTAGCCGCCATCGAAGGCGGCATTGGTGCCTTAGCGGTGGCATCAGGTATGGCGGCCATCACCTATGCGATACAGGCGCTCACCCAAGTAGGCGATAATATTGTTAGCACTAGCCAGTTATATGGCGGTACTTATAACTTATTCGCCCATACATTGCCCCGCCAAGGGGTTGATGTACGCATGGCGGCCTATGATGACTTTGACGGCTTAGATGCGCTAATTGATGATAAAACCAAAGCGCTGTTTTGTGAGTCCATCGGCAATCCAGCGGGTAACGTGGTCGATTTACAACGCTTGGCCGACATTGCCCATAAACATGGGGTGCCGTTAATTGTCGATAATACTGTGGCAACGCCCGTGCTTTGCCGCGCTTTTGATCATGGTGCAGATATTGTGATCCACTCACTGACCAAATACATTGGCGGCCATGGCACCACTATTGGCGGGGTGATCATTGATTCAGGTAAATTTGATTGGGTCGCCAATAAAGACCGCTTTGCGATTTTAAATCAACCCGATCCGTCTTATCACGGCGTGGTGTACACCGAAGCCTTTGGCCCCGCTGCCTATATTGGCCGCTGCCGGGTCGTGCCCCTAAGAAACACCGGCGCAGCTTTATCACCCCAAAGTGCGTTCTTATTACTCCAAGGGCTTGAAACTTTAAGTCTGCGCATGGAACGCCATTGCAGTAATGCCCTAGCGTTAGCCGAGTATTTACAGCAACACCCTAATGTAAGCTGGGTAAACTACGCTGCATTAGCTGATAGCCCATTTAACGCGACATGTAAAAAAATCACCGGCGGTAAAGCCTCAGGCATTATCAGTTTTGGTATAAAAGCAGCCGATGCACAGGCGGGTAAAGTGGCTGGTGGTAAATTTATTGATGCGCTGCAAATGGTGCTGCGATTAGTGAATATTGGCGATGCAAAGTCACTGGCTTGTCACCCTGCCAGTACCACCCATCGTCAGTTAGACAGCGCAGAATTAGCTAAAGCTGGGGTATCAGAAGATTTAGTACGTATTTCGGTGGGCATTGAGCACATCGATGACATTATTGCCGATATCAGCCAAGCGTTAGATAAAGCGGTGAGTTAACGCCAGTGTTTTAATGAGTTCTCAGCCTAATATTAAGCCCATCATGATATTGTCGTGATGGGCTTTTTTTGCATGTTAATTGCTGACATATTAATGGTTTATATACAGGATATGCGCCTTGTAGGGGTGATAATTATTGGTAGCGGCACATCCCAATATTCTACTGGGAGTTGGCTCACTTGCTGGCAGTCGTGGGCAAAGCCCACTGCTAATGGTTTCCCATCAATCACTTGGCACAAAGTGCGATCGTAATAGCCACCGCCCATGCCCATGCGATTGCCCTTGTCATCAAACGCAACCAGTGGAGTGACAATCATATCCAGTTTGTTTACTGGGATAATATCTTGCACCGACAACGCAGGCTCAGCGATACCATATTGATTGAATACCATTTTTGATTCGGCATGGTAATGCAAAAACAACAAGTTACCTTTGCTAAATGGGTGAATGCGAGGTAAGTAGGTTTTTACCCCGATGTGCCAAAGGGCTTCTATTAATTTTTGTGTTGCCAGTTCACCGTCATGGCTGATGTACAGAGCCACTGTTTGGGCATTTTTTTGCTGTATTTCTGCCAGCATATGGCGACAGGCAATTAACGAAAGCTGGTGCTGTTCTGCTTGGGTATAACTTTTACGTTCTTGACGAATATGCCGGCGAATAAAGTCACGGTTCATGCCTTGGCTATCAAATAAGGCGTAACGTTCTTGATCGCTCAATTCAAAACCTTGGTCTTGATGGCTCAGGTTATCAATATCAAGATGTTGATTATCATCTGCCACAATACTCAGGGTTTGATGCGCACCAATATGGTGTTTATTGCTTTGCGTTATGGTATTTGCAGACTTATTGATAGAAGAGAAATAAGTAATATTGATAGTTGGAGTGCGAGCTGGTGAAGGTTCGACCGAAATGGCATTGGTCATTAAGCGGGTCATACTCATTATTGGCGGTACTCCATACTTGCCATGTCTATTAAGGTTAGAGTACTGCGTTCGAGGGTATTTTAAAAGGGCGACTGGCTAAAATATCCCCCAGCCAGTCGCTTTATGGATAGTTATTTGTCCAGCTTTAAAGATTTAAGCAATACGGCGCAGTCGTATTCAGATACTGCGGTTTTGGCCTTTATCCAGAATCGTCTGCGGGTGGTGATAATCCCTGTTGCAACCGCTAATACTGCTATCTCAATATAAATAAACGGCATATATTGAATAGCCGGATCCAGTGCAGCGCCTAAGTATCGCGAGTATTTCGAATAGTGCTCTGGTATAAATTGCACTTGAGAGCTTACGGTTTCTAAGCCGAATTGGAGCGCTGCGACGCCAGCTACAGCAGCCAAACCTGCCAGTATTTTGAAGTACCACTTTTTAGGCCCAAAAAAGCCCGCAAAAACCAAATATAAACTCAGCAGTAACCCGCCACCCACTAACATGTTGGTGGGGAGCAAAGGGTAATGGCTAAGGGTGAAAAGGATAGCAACAAGGTTCAGTAAAAAGTACGATACTACATAGCCAGAAAGTACAGTTAACCCTAGCCGTTTGGGCTGACTAATTTGCTTCCAATACAGTTTAGGAATAGCGACATATAATCCCCAAAACCATGCAAGGACGATAGGGTAGTTTGACCAAGTGGGGAGTCCATAAAGACCGAATCTCGCTAACAGTAAATCAATAAAAAATTGATAATGACTTAGCAGCCCCGAGCGATACTCAGCATCATAAACCATTTCAGGTGCTAGCATGGCAAAACACATAGCTACCATAGCTAAAATTAGTCCCCAATTGACAACGCCTTTGACCAACTGCCATGCAAAACCCTGATTGTTATCTTTTTTAAGTTGAGATACCAAGCTTTGGTAGTTGCTGATGACCGCCTCTTTGATATCTTTTGATACCCAGTTTTCAGTCAGTAAGGCAATTTTTGTTTTGGTTTCATGGGCTTCAATAATATTTTTAATGGCCGGAATCGCTAAGGCTTTCTTATCATCGTCTTTGTCTCCGGCGGCTAACTTTTTGGCATTTTTCCACACTGCTGGGTCATATACGCCACCGGCATTGTGAGTCACATTGTTGGTACCTGCAAAGCACAGGGTGGTATCGGTGTTATCTATGGTCGCGGTATATTGTAGGGTCGGTAGGTTGGCAGTAAAACCATAGATGAACGTACAGCCATTTAGGGCTTCAGTAACGTCAATTTCATTCACGTCACTGATGTTGTTAATAATATTAAAGCCCGCATTGGTAACGTAATCTGTTATCCACTGGTGATAATCGGGGCTGTTGATAAACCATTTAGTTGATCGTTTTGCATCGCCATCAATTGTGTAGCTGTAATATAAATATCCGCCGCCATCACAAGTTTTACAGGTGACTTGACCTGAGCCATTACAGGTGTAACAGGTTTTTGTCCCGCTGCCATAACATGATGAACACGACTCTGTGGTGTAAACGGTGCGGTTATTGTGATCTTGCCTAGTCACATGATGACGGCCGCTGCCGCTACAAGATGTACATGATGTTGAGCCATTGCCATTACACGATGAGCATGAACATTTGCCGCGGCCATTACAGATATGGCAAATATCTTCACCCACATAACTATCAGGTGCTGAACCTAGATTGGTATCTTTAATGATAAAGTTTTTGGCGACATCAGCGGTTAAGATTTTTTTAAAGGTCTCATTAAAAAATCCATTTTGACCACTGACATACTCTTTGGCTTTATTGTGGGCACAATCACACGCTTGCGATGAGCTTCCTGACTGTATGCCTGATGGACAATAGCCACCATGTTCGTGTTTGGTTACCCCAATTTCAATTGTCCAACCAAAATGAAATTTAACATTGGTGGTTTTGGCGCTTTCATCACTTAATACCACAGGGACATTTACCCCCGTTAGCTCTTTACCGTTTGAGCGGATAAAATCTTGAAATTGTTCTAATTTACTCACGTAATATGTCCTGTTAATCAATGCGTGAAAGACTAAAAATTATGTTATCAGTTAACCTTAACTATGCTGTTAAAGCTTAATGTTGAAAGTGGTCTCATCATTTTTGAGGTAGACCCACTGCCGCACCGAGTTATGGCCTGGAGCGCTGACTTTAATGTCGTAACCACCGGCAGGCAGTTTCATTCCCGCTTGGTATTTGGGCTTTATATTCATCACTGCCACCTTGGCATTGTTAACATTGGTTTTAATGGTTAAAGGTAAAAGCGGCGCATGTGCTTGCGCTGACTGCGATGGTTTTTTTGTGACAGTTAATGGCGACATAATCGCTTGATCAAAGCGGTGAATTGGCTCACTGATGGCATCAAATCCCTGGGTGATAAACAGGCTTTGATCAATGGCTGTGCCAATTGGTTGCACCATAGGCTGAGTGACCAATAGCCACTTAAGCGCATAAGAAATGCTGGCAGAGTCATTTTTTTTCATTTGCTCAAAAAAGTAGTGCAGCGCTGAGCCATTAGCGGTGTAATGATTACCGCCTAGCGACAGTGGCACCACAAAAATAGCCACTAATATCCCCGCTGAAATAGCCGGTTTTATATAGGGTTTTGTAGGGCGGGCCTCGGCGTTTGAGGCGCGCTTTGCTTGTACTAACTCAAATGCTTTCATGGGTAGCTTTAACACGGTTAGCAACACCAACGCCAAGCTAATTGACATGGAAATAGGCGGAATAATCGTTGCTCTTAGGGCTGACTTACCGCTTGATTCAAATGCGCCGCCGTCAGCAAACTCAGCTTGCTGAGCTTCAAGTACATTAAGATACTCGGTGGTTTTGCGCTGAATATTAGGCTCAATGATGCGCTGCTTAAACTCACGATTATTCCAATCAGCAAGGGTTGGGTTCACATACAGCTCTGCCATTTTAGCTGCTATGCGGCGCTGAATATCGCCCTGTTGCTGAAACTGCTGCCAGCTTAAATTAGGCGGCATATCATTGCCTTGCTTCTTCATGGCTGCACGCCATTTGGCATCCGCTTGTTGGCGCACTTTTTTACTGACAGCATTATCAAAACTCACTCTGTCAGCCATAACCCAAGAGCTTGGTAACATTAGGCCTTTTTGTTTTAATCTGGCGTTGACTTTAGCACTGGTTATTTCATGGTGCCTGAACTCATGTATGCTTGATATCCCTAATGGATAACCGCCAGATTCTTTGACAAAATCTGGCTCCATTTTTACCATCAGCACGCTTTTGTAATGATTTACATCGTTAGTGAATATCATTCTATGATCTTTAAAACCGGCATCGCCGCCCATAGCAGCATCAACGGCTTGCATTGCGGTAAATAGGCCTAAGGTCATTACCCCGCTAATAATTGAATTACCGACATTTTCCGAGGTCGAAATCTCTTCTCGCTTTAGCCAATCATCAGGGGGAATATAGCCAATACCGTATTTGGCGATTTCTTGGTCATAACCGGTTTGTAAACGCTCGAAACAGCGATCGCGACTGCTGCCTTTTTTCATGTCGGCGCATTTATTACGACGCTCAAAATAGTCATACACCTTTGGGGCGATTTGTTGGGCACGGGACTCCACGCGGGCTTCGTAAGCATCAGTCCCTTTTTGGTATTTTTCCCAACCTTGTTTAACTTGGTTTTGGGTGTCTAGCCAATATTCATTGGAACGCTCTGGCGAGCTGGCCAGTGCTTGGTTGTAATCATTAGAACCTTGAGCGTACTCTTTATAGCTATCTTGTAGGCGCAGGCGAAAACTATCGTAGTCGCTATAGTGCAGATCGAAATTCGACATGGCGCGGTCACGGACAAATTTTTCCATGATGGCCCGTTTTTGCTGTTCTAAATCATCGACCAGCTTATCATCGGCATACACAAGGCCGCCAAATACAGACAGAAAGGTTTTTTCGGTGGCGTTATGTTCACTATCGGGATCGTAATGGATCCCTTCAAATTGAATAGATTTTTCAATAAGCGCGCTGCGTAGAACCTGTGATAAGTAAGCTTGTTGGCGCTCCTGTGGGCTTGATGTATCAATAATAAAATGATCCACTAACCACTTTTGACCAAAGAAAACTGTTGGCCACACTATCAGTGCAATCAGTGCAAAATACCCCAATGCCCGCGACACTTTGGCAACGCGGCGGCCCTTTAGTAATAAGTCTGCTAGCAGCAGCGTCACCCCTATACCACTGATGGTGCGACCAAATAACTCAATGGCGTGCAATTCATCTTCGCTGGCATTACGGCCACCGGCGACATCGGTTAAGGCGGCATTAAAAACGGCTTCAGGAAATAAATACACCACTGAGCAAATGAACATCAGTAGCATCCACCAAAAGGGTTTGCCCATTTGGGTTATTTGCGCTTCACGTTGCTGCTGATGCTTGGCTTTAGCCTGCGCTGAATGCTGCTTTGATTTAACCTTATTTAACGCTTGCTCAGCCGCTTGCATTTTTTGTTGTGTCGGGGCGCTATTGAGTAGATCGGTAGCAAAGGGGCTATGATTGTTATTGGTCATTGTTATTAATCATTGTTGTTATCGGTCTAGTTCTAGTTCTAGTTCTCGTTTCAGTTTTAGTTATTTAGCATTGCTGCTTGGCAAGGTTAAGATGATGCTGTCACCTGTATGGGTATCAATTTTTTCATCGGTGATAGTGGGAAAACCATGCTCCAATAACGGCGTAGGCGTGCTGGCTGGCACCACTTTAGCTTTCGCGCTATAGATGGATTTAAGGCCGGAGGTTAATGATAAATAGTAACCTTCATGCTGGTAGCCGAGCATTTCTTTAAAGCGATCAAAGTCAGCATCTACTGGCAGTGAGACAATGTATTGACCTAAATCTGTCACTGCTTGATAGCGCTGCGCTGGCACGGCGGCATTAAACAACTGCTGACAGATCTTGTAAGGCGTGGCATCGACAATGACACCATCAGGCAGATTATTTTTACTCAGTTTGAGCAACTGTGACTGATGATAATCCGTGCCATTAAGTGAATAGCTATACACTTTCATTCCTAGTCGCTGAGCGCGTTGTTTTACCCCAGAGTTTTGCATGTAGCTGCGAATATCAAGGTGGATCCCTGAGTTGTAACCCAGTTTTGCTCTTAGCTTTTTGAGTGCATCAGTGCTGGTGTGATCTTGATAACGGGAGCGATATCGTTTGGTACCATAATTGCTAGCGCGCTCAATATTAGTGTGATTTTCTAGATAGTAAGCATCGTTACTTGCGCCTTTGCGTAAGTCGCTGCGCAAGATATCAATGCTGGTAGGGTGACCACCTTGGACAAAGCCCAAGTAAACAATAGGGTTTATGCCTCGCAATTTCACTAAGGTATCTTGCTCAGACGATGAGAAGTAATAGCCTTCGTGGCCGACGTACTTTCTGAGCATATTATCTAGCTCAAGCAATTTTTGGCCATTGGCTTTTGACTTTATTTCTACATTTAATTTTTGATTTGGCAGTCGCTGGGCGGCGAATATTTTAAAGGACTCTTTAGCGGTGATCGGCCGCTCATTGAGTAGATTGTTATTATGCTTGTCCCGCAGTTTTAGCCGTTTAAACTCTTTAAGGTTCATGCGTTCCAGTTTGAAACGCTCACCGGTGTAATGCACAGTGGCGCGGCCAGTTTGGCTGTCATGGTGATTTACCCAAGTGCCATCGCCCAGCAACATGACATCAATTTCAACACTGTTGAAGTTATCGTTAAGTGCGGCAGAAATTGCATTGTAACTGCTTTCAGGCTGGCGAAAATCACCACGATGGGCTGAAATATCAATTTGGCATTGCGCTTTTGATAGCATCTTAATATTGCCGTTACTGGCAAGATATAAATTACGATCGCCTAAGGCCAATTGAGTATCGACAATATCTTTGCCGTGAGTTGCAGCATCATAGGGCAAGTGGCTCAGTTTTTTAGGGGTGACATGCACAGTTTTCACTGGCTCTGGAGTCGATTTACAAGCTGAAAGAATGAAAAATGAGCTAAAAAGAATAGAATAAAGTAGTAGGGTACTTAACTGGCGGCTTGGCATAACTCATTATATAAATTGGCTAATTTTGCTATTTTATACCGTAATCTAAAGGTTAAGACAATAATAACCATAACTTTAACAAGTGTGTCAGCCCCAAAGAAGTTTTTGATTCACTTTACTGAGGCTTTAGTTGGTTTTGATACATTTTTTGTAGGAGCGTTAGGGCCTGTTTGGCGAATGATTGACAACCCATTATAAGTTTTAGCCATAAAAAACACCGTGAAGATGTTGTTTAAAAATGAGTGACTTTGCCAAAATATCGAGCTTGTGATTGAGAAGGGCTTGGATGGTTAAGG